>JASGDS010000121.1:0-15658 GCA_047607025.1 Microbacterium sp. | reverse complement strand
CTCCCAGACAGCGCGTGACACGCGCAGTCCGCGAGTGGTGGTGCTGCGTGCGAGCGCCGGTGCTGGATGACGCGGGTCGCCGTGCACGTCGGCTCGCAGACAGTGTGAAGCCTCGCAGGATGCGCGAACGCTCCCGGACTGCGCGTGGCACGCGCAGTCCGGGAGCGTTCAGGCAGTCTGGCTTACAGCGCGTCGATGGCGGCGTTGAAGGTCGCCGAGGGACGCATGATCGCCGAGGCCTTGGCATCGTCCGGACGGTAGTAGCCGCCCAGCTCGACCGCCGAGCCCTGCACCGAGATCAGCTCGTCGACGATGGCCTTCTCGCTGTCGGCCAGCGTCTGGGCGAGCGGCGCGAAGGCCGCCGCGAGCTCGGCATCCTTCGTCTGCTTCGCGAGCTCCTGGGCCCAGTACAGCGCCAGGTAGAAGTGCGAGCCGCGGTTGTCGATCGTGCCGAGCTTGCGGCCGGGCGAGCGGTCCTGCTCCAGGAATGTGGCGGTCGCGGCATCCAGCGTGTCGGCCAGGATCTGCGCCTTGGGGTTGTTGGTGGTCTGCGCGAGGTGCTCGAAAGATGCCGCCAGCGCGAAGAACTCGCCGAGCGAGTCCCAGCGCAGGTAGTCCTCCTCGACGAGCTGCTGCACGTGCTTGGGGGCAGAGCCGCCCGCGCCCGTCTCGAACAGCCCTCCGCCGGCCATCAGCGGCACGATCGAGAGCATCTTCGCCGAGGTGCCCACCTCGAGGATGGGGAACAGGTCGGTGTTGTAGTCGCGCAGCACGTTTCCCGTCACCGAGATGGTGTCGAGGCCCTGTCGGATGCGCTCGACCGAGAAGGTCGTCGCGGCGGCCGGTGCGAGGATGCGCAGGTCGAGGCCCTCCGTGTCGTGATCCTTCAGGTACTCGGTGACCTTGGCGATGAGGTTCGCGTCGTGCGCGCGGTTCTCATCGAGCCAGAACACGGCGGGCGTGTTCGAGAGGCGAGCGCGCGTGACGGCGAGCTTCACCCAGTCGCGGATGGGCAGATCCTTCGTCTGGCAGGCGCGCCAGATGTCACCCTGCTCGACGGCGTGCTCGAGCACGGTCTCGCCTGCGCTCGTGACGACGCGCACGGTGCCACCCTCGGGTATCTCGAAGGTCTTGTCGTGCGAGCCGTACTCCTCGGCCTTCTGCGCCATGAGGCCGACGTTCGGCACCGAGCCCATCGTGGACGGGTCGTAGGCGCCGTTCGCCTTGCAGTCGTCGATGACGGCCTGGTAGACACCGGCGTACGACGAGTCGGGGATGACGGCGAGCGTGTCGTCCTCTTCACCCGACGGGCCCCACATGTGGCCGCCGATGCGGATCATCGCGGGCATGGAGGCGTCGACGATGACGTCGCTCGGGACGTGCAGGTTGGTGATGCCCTTGTCGCTGTTGACCATCGCGACGCGCGGGCCAGCCTTCAGCTGCTTCTCGAACGCAGCACGGATCTCTGTGCCGTTCTCGAGAGCGTCCAGCCCCGCAAGAATCGCGCCGAGACCGTCGTTGGCAGAGAGCCCCGCGGCAGCGAGGTCTTCGCCGTACGTGGCGAAGACGGGCTTGAAGTAGGCGCGCACGACGTGTCCGAAGATGATGGGGTCGCTGACCTTCATCATGGTCGCCTTGAGGTGGGCGGAGAAGAGCACGTCTTCGGCCTTGGCGGCAGCGACCTGCTCCTCGAGGAACGCATCGAGTGCCTTCGCCGAGAGGAACGTCGCGTCGATGACCTCGCCGGCGAGCACGGGCAGGGTCTGCTTAAGCACCGTGATCTCGCCATCCGCGTCTTCCAGCTCGATGCGCAGCACGTCGTCGGCGGGGGACACCCAGCTCAGCTCGTTGGCGAAGAAGTCGTCGACGCCCATCGTCGCGACGCGAGTCTTCGAGTCCGCGCTCCACGCGCCCATCCGATGCGGGTGCGCCTTCGCGTACGCCTTCACGGCGCCCGGTGCGCGGCGGTCACTGTTGCCCTGACGCAGCACGGGGTTCACGGCCGAGCCCTTGACCTTGTCGAAGCGCGCGGCGATGTCCTTCTCGTCTTCGGTCTTCGGGTCTTCCGGCAGGTTCGGGATGTCGTAGCCCTTCGCCTGCAGTTCGGCGATGGCGGCCTTCAGCTGCGGCACCGAGGCGGAGATGTTGGGCAGCTTGATGATGTTCGCGCTCGGCTCCTCGGCGAGTTCGCCGAGTTCGGTCAGAGCGTCGCCGATGCGCTGCTCGTCGGTCAGACGCTCGGGGAACTGCGCGATGATGCGGCCGGAGAGCGAGATGTCGCGTGTCTCGAACTCCACTCCCGCCTGCCCTGCGTACGCCTGAACGATCGGCAGGAACGAGTACGTCGCCAGAAGCGGTGCCTCATCGGTGTGGGTGTAGATGATCTTTGACATTGCGGGGCGCTTCTCCTGACCTAAGTTCTGCTCGATGTCAAGATTACTGGCCAGGTCGCCCAGCGCGAAAAAGGTTCAAAACGCGCGAGTCAGCTTTTCCGGGTTCGAGATGCGCCGCAGCCCCGTCGCCGCGCCATCCGTGAATTCGACGGCGAGAACGTCGGATGCCCCGTACAGGGCGATCTACCCCGCGATCAGAGTGCGTGCGTGCGGCGAGACGGCCCGTGGCGGTGGGTGTTTCACGCGGGGGAGGGCGTCTCGACGGGACGAGAGCGTCTCAGCCGCGGAGGGCGGTCAGGACGCGCTTCAGCGAAACGGGCTCGGCGGTGCCGAGGCGCTGGGCGAAGAGGCTGACACGATACTCCTCGAGCAGCCAGCGGGCGTGCACCAGCTCGGCTGGGGCATCCGGTGCGGGCGGGATGGTGCCGCCCGCCTCGGTGAACGCGACCTCTGCGCGCTCGAACTCCGTCATCCAGGCACGGTCGTGGCCGGGGTTGTCCGGCAGCTGCGCGAGACGCGCCTTCGCGGCCTCGAGGTAGCGGGGCACCTGCCTCAGCTGCTCGGCGCCGATCGCTGTGATGAAGCCGGGGAAGACGAGGCCCGCGAGCTGTCCCTTCACGTCGTTCAAGGCGCCGAGCAGCACGATGGAGTTCGTCTGCTTGAGCGCCCTTTCGACCTCGCGATGCAGCGTCAGGATGTGCGAGACGAGCGACACCGCGGCGAAAGTGTCGTCGACGGATGCCGCAAGCGCCTCGTCGCGCACGGCCTCGAACGCGGCACGCGTGCGCACCGTGGGATTGCGGGCGATGACGGCATCGACGACCGCCGCGCGGGCATCCTCGATGAGCGTCCTCGCGGACGGGTACGGCGAGGTGGCGAGGGCGAGCTTCTCGTTCGCGGTCAGATGCTCCTGCACGTAGGACGCGGGGGAGGGCACCTGCAGTAGCACGAGCTTTCTGAGTCCGCCGCGGGTCAGGCGTGCAGCCGCCTCGGGCGTCGCCTGCACCTGCAGGCTCACCGTGGCGCCGTCGTCGACGAGCGCGGGGTAGCCGCGCACGACTCCGCCCGCGACCTTCGTGTCGACCTGCTCGGGCAGGTCGCCGATCGACCAGTCGGTGAGTCCCGACTGCTCGGCCTGGGTCTCTGAGCCTGCGTGGGACCCACGCAAGCTCAGGGATCGGGGAGTCGGGGAATCCTTGCGCAGCTTCGCGGCGACCGACTCGCGGCTGCGGTCGGCGAGCGCCGCCTGCAGTTCGGCGAGGTCGCGCGCACTGCCCGCCGCCTTTCCCCGGCCATCGACCGCGCGGAATGACATCTGCAGGTGCGACGGCACCCGCTCGAGGTCGAAGTCGGCCGCCGTCACGGGCGCGCCGGCTTGGCGGCGCACGAGCGCCGAGAGGGCGTCGAGCAGCGATGCCG
This sequence comes from Microbacterium sp., assembly GCA_047607025.1. Classification (GTDB taxonomy): domain Bacteria; phylum Actinomycetota; class Actinomycetes; order Actinomycetales; family Microbacteriaceae; genus Microbacterium. The sequence continues at coordinate 11,846 of JASGDS010000121.1, read as the reverse complement.
GTGGCAGACCCGCATGGTCTTCCGGGCCCTGTCCGCGCAGCTCCTCCGAGAACTTCGCCGCCCAGTCGGCGGCGGGCACGACGCTGCGTCGGATGGCTTTGGGCAGTGCGCGCAGCAGCGCGGTGATGAGCTCGTCGCGGAAGCCGGGCACCTGCCAGTCGAAGCCGTCCGGACGCAGCGAGGGGAGCAGCGTGAGGGGCACGACGACCGTCACCCCGTCATCCGGCGTGCCAGGCTCGAAGCGATAGGCGAGGTTCAGCGTCTGGTCACCCTGCACCCAGCGCGCCGGGAAGTCGCGAGCGTCTGCCGTGGCAGCCCCATCGAGCAGGTCGTCCTCGCGCATCGTGAGCAGCTTCGGGGTGCGCGCGCGGGCATCCCGCCACCATTTCTCGAACGAGCGCACGTCGAACACCTCGGCCGGGATGCGCGCGTCGTAGAACGCGTAGACGGCCTCGTCGCCCGCGAGGATGTCACGGCGGCGCTCGCGGTCTTCGAGCTTCTCGAGGCGGCGGCGCAGCTCGTGGTTCTGTCGCAGGAAGCCGGTCAGCTGCAGGGGCAGCACGGCCGGGTTCCAGTCGCCCTCCACGAGCGCGTGCTGCAGGAACAGCTCGCGCGCGCCATCCCGGTCGATTCGGGCGAACTGCATGCGACGGTGCGCGACCAGCTCGACCCCGTAGAGCGTGACCTTCTCGTAGGCGATCGCGGCGCCCGAGTCCTTCGACCAGTGCGGCTCGGAGAACTGCCGCTTGACGAGGTCGCCGGCCAGCTGCTCGGCCCACGCCGGATCGATCGCGGCAACGGTGCGGGCGAACAGCCGCGACGTCTCGACGAGTTCGGCGGCCATGACCGCAGCGGGCTTCTTCGTGCGCAGCCCCGAGCCAGGGAAGATCTGGAAGGAGATGTTTCGGGCGCCGCGGTAGGACGTGCCCTTCGACCGGCCCTTCGACCGGGGGTCCTTGGACTTCGTGCGCTCGTCGAGCACGCCGATCTGCGAGAGCAGACCAGACAGCAGGGCGCGATGGATGCCCACTTCGACAGGCTCAGTGACCGATGAGCTGTTTTGCTCAGTGACCGATGAGCCGTTTTGCTCAGTGACCGCTGAGCCGTTTTGGACCGATGAGCCATTTTGGTCGCTGAGCCTGTCGAAGCGTCCGCCTCGCATGTCACGGGTCAGGCCATCCAGCTGGCGGTGCACGTCGAACCACTCACGCACGCGCACATAGTTGAGGAACTCCGACCGGACGAGCCGCCGGAAGGCACTCGATCCGAGCTCCCGCTGCTGCTCCTGCAGGTGGTTCCAGAGGTTCAGCAGCGTGAGGAAGTCGCTCGTCGGATCGGTGAAGCGCGCGTGCAGCTGGTCGGCCTTCTCGCGCTGCTCCTCCGGGCGCTCGCGCACATCTTGAATCGACATGCCGGCGACGATCGCGAGCACCTCGCGCCGCACGCCGGTGCGCGACGCCTCGATGAGCATGCGGGCGAAGCGCGGGTCGATCGGCAGGCGGGCGATGTCGCGGCCCATCCGCGTCACGCGCGGGCCTGTCGTCACCGCGCCGAGCTCGGCGAGCAGGTCGACGGCTGCCTTGACGCCGCGCGAATCCGGCGGCGTGAGGAAAGGGAAGTCGGCCACCTCGCCGAAGCCGAGCGTCAGCATCTGCAGCACGACCGAGGCGAGCGAGGTGCGCAGAATCTCCGGCTCGGTGAACTCGGGCCGCTTCGCAAGATCGTCGTGCGCGTAGAGCCGGATGGCGATGCCGGGGCTCGTGCGCCCGGCTCGACCCGAGCGCTGCTGCGCGGACGCCTGTGACACCGCCTCGATCGGCAGCCGCTGCACCTTCGCGCGGTTGCTGTAGCGCGAGATGCGCGCGGTGCCGGTGTCGATGACATACCGGATGCCGGGCACGGTGAGCGACGTCTCGGCGACGTTGGTCGCCAGGATGACGCGGCGCGAGACCCCCGCGACCGTGGAAGGTTCGAAGACCCTGTGCTGCTCGGCTGCGGAGAGTCGGCCATAGAGCGGCAGCACCTCGACGGGGCGCGCCCCTCCGGTCCCTGTGGCCTGTCCTGAGCCGGTCGAAGGGCCTGTCGAAGGGAAGGCACCGCGCACCGCATCGGCGGCGTCCCTGATCTCGGCCTCGCCGGGCAGGAACACGAGCACGTCGCCCGGCGCCTCGCGCTCCAGCTCCTTCAACGCCTCGACGATCCCCGCGACATCGTCCTCGACGTCATACGTGCGCTCGTCGATCTCAGGGTCGGGTTCTGGCATGTGGGTTTCTGTGGCCTGTCCTGAGCCTGTCGAAGCACGAACAGGTCGGTATCGCACCTCGACCGGATAGGTGCGCCCAGACACTTCGATGACGGGAGCGGGACCATCCGGACCCGCGAAATGCTTCGCGAACGACTCGGGGTCGATCGTGGCCGAGGTGATGATCACCTTGAGGTCGGGCCGCCGAGGGAGCAGCTGCGTGAGGTAGCCGAGCAGGAAGTCGACGTTGAGCGAGCGCTCGTGCGCCTCATCGACGATGATCGTGTCGTACCGGCGCAGCTGCCGGTCGCGATGGATCTCGTTCAACAGGATGCCGTCGGTCACGAGCGAGACCCGCGTCTCGTCAGACGACTTATCCGTGAAACGGACTCGGTAGCCCACGGTCGACCCGAGCGGAACTCGCATCTCCTCGGCGATGCGCTCCGCGATCGTACGTGCGGCGATGCGCCGCGGCTGCGTGTGGGCGATCGAGGTGCGACCCAGCTCCAGGGCGATCTTCGGCAGCTGGGTCGTCTTGCCCGAGCCCGTCGCGCCCGCGACGATCACGACCTGGTGATCGCGGATGGCGCTCGCGATCTCGTGCCGCGCCGCGCTGACGGGCAGCTCCGGCGGGTAGGCGATCACGGGTTCGGGCATAGCCCTCCAGCCTAGCTGGGTCGCCGCGTGGTGTTTGGTCTTCGCTGCCGCAGGGCTTGAGCACCACGTCGCCCGCGCGCCACGTCAGTCCGCGTCCTCCGGAGAGTCTTTCGGGTGCCGCTTTCGCGCCGAACGCGTGCAGCACAGCGGTGGGAGGTGCGGAAGAGGTCATCCCTTCACACAGTATCGGGTGCATACGAGATCCAGACCCCTGACATTGCGAATGCCTATGATCAGCGGGTGCACTTCGACGGGCCCGTCGACAAGCCCTTCGACAGGCTCAGGACAGGCCACAGGAACCGAGGCTCTCGAGACCTGACAAGCGTCGAGGCGCTCATCGACTTCTGGGCGCACGCCAGGCTCGAGACGTTGCGCGTCGGCGCCGCCATGCTCGCCTGCCTCGTCGCCGCCCGCCTCTGGTACCCGGATGACGCGCTGCTGGCGCGCAACGATGCTCTCGTGATCGCGGCTGTCGCCATCCGGATCGCGATGCTCGTCTTGGGGCTCGAGCACGGCCGCGAGCTGTGGGTCATCATGATCTTCCACGTCGTCGGCACGGTCATGGAACTGTTCAAGACCGACGTGGGGTCGTGGTCATATGCCACAGACGGAAAACTCCGTATGGGCGTGGCGCTGTTCATCTGGCTCGCCGAGAACATCGCCACCGCGGCCGGTGCCAGGATCTACCCGAACCAGGCCGACGGATGGCACCCCGTGTCGATCTCGAAGCTGGTCTCGTGGCTGCTGCTCATGCTCATCTCAGTCGTGCTGGTCACCCTTTCGGTTCCTGTTGTCTGTCCTGAGCTTGTCGAAGGGCCTGTCAAAGGGGCACCGCGTAACGTGCGCGAGACACAGGGGGAGTAGCTTCGGGAGCGTGAAGCTCCACGACGTCGATCCGTTCATCGGCACGCAGCCCGCCGACCTGCCCGCACCGACAGGCGTCGCCGCGACCTGGTGGTGGCCGAAGCCGCAGATCGGCAACACGCACCCGGGTGCCACCTACCCGCTCGGCATGGTGAGCGCCTGCGCCTACTCCGGCGCATACCCCACCGGCTATGGCGAGTACGCGCTGTCGACCGAAGGTGTGCCGCCGCGCATGCGCGAGCGGCCGGTCGCGAGCGGCATCACGCACTTCCAGCAGTCGGGCACGGGCGCCATCCGCAAGTACTACAACTATGTGCGGGTCACGCCCATGCTGGGCTCGCTCGACGCGCTCGGCGAGCAGTGGGACCTCGTCGAGGAGTATGCGACGCCCGGCTACTACGCCTGCACGCTCTCCAACGGCATCCGGTGCGAGGTGACGGTCGGCCAGAAGTCGGCCGTGCACCGCTACACCTTCCCGAAGAACCGCGACTCGCGTCTGGTCATCGACCTCTCGCTCGGCGGCCTCGACATCCCCTACGGCGCGACCATCCCGCTGCGCGCGCACCTCGAGTCGACGGGCCCTGGCGAGGCGGATGGCGAGATCGTCGTCGAGGGTGCACCGCTTGCCATGCACATCGAGACGGATGCCACGAGCTGGCGTCAGCTGCTCTGGTACGACCGTCGCCTCATGCCGGGCGGCAGACGGCTCGACTTCGACGCCATCCGACCCACCACGCTGCGCCCCTTCGGTCTTATGTGGGCGGGGCCGACGAGCGAGGGGCAGACCGTCGAGCTGAAGATCGGCTTCTCGCTGCGGGGCGTCGACCGCGCGGCGAAGAATCTGAGGATCGACTGCCCGGATGATGCCGCGTTCGACGCGCGTCTCGCCGCCACGCAGGCGGAGTGGGAGGATCAGCTCGCGGCCATCCGGGTTTCGACGACGGAGAACGACACGAAGGCGGAGCGCGAGACGGTGCTGGGCACGGCCGTGTACCACTCGTTCATCAAGCCGTCGCTCGCCATGAACGAGAGCCCGTTCTGGCCGACGAAGGGCCCGTTCGTCTACGACCTGTGCACGATGTGGGACATCTATCGCACCCAGCTGCCGCTGCTGAACCTGCTGCGCCCCGACCGGTCGATCGAGCTCGCGAACGCACTCATCACGATCTGCGAGGAGGAGGGCAACTTCCCGATCGGCTACCGGATGGCCAGGGGGAGCGACCGCTTCTCGCGGCAGGCGTCGGCGCTCGCCCACACGCTGCTCGCCGACCTGTGCCAGGCGGATGCGCCCGGCATCGATTGGGAATGGGCGCTCGTGCACATGCTGGCCGACCTGCGCCGCACCTACGGCGAGGAGTACCTGACGCTCGGTCGAGCCGAACCCATCACCCACACACTCGATATCGCGTTCGCCTACTGGTGCACGGCGCAGGTGGCACGGGTCGTCGGCGACAGGCGCGTCGAGGAGGAGTGCCTGGGACTCGCCGGCCGCTGGCCGAACGCCTTCGACGAATCGACCGGCCTGCTGCGGGAGTCGACGTTCTACGAGGGCACGAAGCACAACTACTCCTACCGGCTGACGCACGACATGGCGGGCCGCATTCGACTCGCGGGCGGCGAGCGCGCGTTCGTCGGCATGCTCGACGGGTTCTTCGGCTATGGCGCGGATGCCGTCACGCAGCCGGGCGTCAACCCGGGGGCGGACGAGATGGAGGCCGGGTACGCACTCGGCCGCTTCGAAGGGCTCAACAACGAGCCGGACATGGAAGCCCCGTGGGCGTACACGTACGCCGGGCGGCCCGACCGCACCGCCGAGGTGGTGCACGGCATCGTGCACCAGATGTTCGGCACGGGTGCGGGAGGCCTTCCGGGCAACGATGACTCGGGCGGCCTCTCGTCGTGGCTCGTCTGGGCCACGCTCGGCCTGTTCCCTGTCGCCGGGCAGGACCTCGTGCTGCTGAACGCGCCCGCCTGGCCATCCGCTCGTCTGGCGCTGGGCAGCGGAGCAGAGCTCGCCATCGAGACGCACGGGTTCCGTGCCGTCGGGCACGACACCGCGCCGCAGTATGTGCAGTCGCTGCGCTGGAACGGTGAGGCGAAGGATGAGGCGTGGCTCTCTGGCGCCGAGCTTCGGGCAGGCGGCGTGCTCGATATCGACCTGGGCGATGCTCCGAGTGACTGGGCGCGCACGACGCGCCCGCCGTCGCACCCCACCGAGCCTCATCCCGTCACGCGGTCGATGTCACTCACCTGAGAGCACTCACTTGGTAGCACTGCGCGAGTTGTCAGGGGCATGTCATCTGCCGGACACATGTCGCGCGTGCGGATGACACACTCGGGTCGTAGCTTCCAGGTGAAGCATTCGCAGCGCACTGAAGGAGTCACCATGACCCGCCGACTCGTCATCGTCGTCCGCGCAGATCCGGTGATCTGCGGACACTCGGGCGAAGCCCGCAATCTGGCCGAGGCGGCCATCCAGCGCGGCTTCGACGACGTGCGCATCGTGAGCTGGCCGATCGAACGGCTGCAGTCGTCCGGTCTGCCGCTGAAACCGCTTGAGACCGTGCTTCCGTACAGCGAGGGCATCACCGTCGAGCGCCCTGAACCCGTCGGCGACTACAAGGTCGTGGACGGCCGCTACATCGGCGGTCTTGTCGGGCGCCTCGTCGAGCTGTTCACGGATGGCGTGCCCACCGTCGCCATGTCGCTCTACCTCTCGCCGCACACGACGGCGGTGACGGATGCCGTTGCGACCGCCCGCAAGACGGGCCTGCCCGTCAACGTGGTCACGATCGCCGAGGCGGTCGGGTCGGATGTCACGAACGTCGTGCGCCAGTGCGTCACGAACGGGAAGTTCGGGGCTGCAGCCCACGTGCTCGAGGGGTACCTTGCCAGCGACGTGTGCGTCGCCGTTTCGCAGTACACGAAAGACCTCATCGTGCAGGAGGCTCGTGCGCTCGACGCGCGCCACGGCACGAACTATGGGCAGCGGTGCGACGAGAAGGTCGCCATCTCGTTCCCCGCGATCGACTCGTCGCTGTTCCTTGACCTCGACGACGACGAGATCACGCGCGCGGTCGAAGCGCGCGGCCTCGAGCGCGGCGGTTACGTGTTCTACCTGTCGCGTCTCGCCGCGGCCAAGGGCGTCGACGATCTCATCGCCGGCTTCGCGGCATCGGGCGCCCCCGAGGGCGTTCGCCTCGTGATCGCCGGGCGCGGCCCGGAGGAGCAGGAGCTTCGTGAGGCGGCCGCCGCGTCGCCTGCCGCGCACCGCATCGACTTCCTCACCGACGTCGACGACGCCGAGAAGCCGTACCTGTTCGCCGGAGCGGCCGCCTATGTGCTGCCGACGAAGCCGCGGCCCGAGTTCATCGAGACGTTCGGCATCGCCCTGGCCGAGAAGGCGCTCGCCGGGGGAGGGCCATCCATCACCACGGTCACGGGCGGCGTCGGTGAGGCCGTGGGCGACACCGCCATGATCATCGATGTCGACGCGCCAGACCAGATCGCCGCCGCGATCGACAGGGCGCTGGCCATGGATGCCGCCGAAGTGCTGGAGTGGGAGGAGCGCGCCCGCGCCTACGCCCTTCAGTTCGACCGCATGACGGTCTTCGACCGTCTCTTCGCCCGCGTCGAGGCGCTCTTACCCGTGCACGCCTGACGCGACCCTAGACTCGAAGGATGGGTGTCAAGAGCATTGAACTGAACGACGGGTACTCGATTCCGCAGCTGGGGTTCGGGGTGTTCAAGCTGCCGCAGGACGAGACCGAGCGCATCGTCACGGAGGCGCTCGAGGTCGGTTACCGGCACATCGACACGGCCTCGATCTACGGCAACGAAGAAGGCGTCGGCCGCGCGATCGCCGCCAGCGGCATCCCGCGCAACGAACTGTTCGTCACGACGAAGCTCTACAACGACGATCAGGCCGGCGACAGGCCGGATGCCGCCATTCACGCCAGCCTCGAGCGCCTGGGTCTCGACTACGTCGACCTGTACCTCGTGCACTGGCCGGCGCCAGAGCGGGGAACCTACGTGCACGCGTGGGAGAAGCTCGTCGGCTTCCGCGACACGGGGCTCACGCGCTCGATCGGCGTCTCGAACCACCTGCCAGAGCATCTCGACGCGATCGTCGCAGCGACGGGCGTCACCCCGGCGGTCGATCAGATCGAGCTGCACCCCGCGTACCACCAGCAGGATGTGCAGGACTGGGTAGCCGCGCACGGCACGAAGATCGAGTCATGGGGACCGCTGGGTCAGGGCAAATACCCGCTGCTCGAGCGGCCAGAGGTGACCGCGACCGCCGCGGCGCACGGCGTGTCGCCCGCGCAGGCCGTCATCCGCTGGCACCTGCAGCAGGGCTTCATCCTCTTCCCGAAGTCATCGAACCGCGAGCGCATCGCCGCGAACTTCGACGTGTTCGGCTTCGAGCTGACCGACGCCGAGATGGCGGCGATCTCGTCGCTCGACCCCGGCGACGGCTCGGGCCGCGTCGGCTCGCACCCCAACGCCCACAACTAGACCCAGCGGGGGAACCAGTTGTGCGCCCGGTAGAGGTCGTACGGCTCCATGATGCCGGTGCCGAGCGGAATGTAGAACAGCGCCATCAGCACGCAGATGACGATGAAGACCGCCGCGACGATGCGCCAGGCGCGCGTCTCACCGCGCGCGATCGCGCTCGCGTAGGCGATCTCATCCTCGGTCGGGTCCTCCAGCAGCACGGGTGATCGCTCTCGCGTGAGGTACTGGATGGCCATCGCCAGCGCCAGGATCGTGAACGGCAGGATGGCGATCGTGTAGAAGAAGAACGTGGTGCGCTCGGGGTACATCAGCCACGGCACGTAGGTGACGAGCAGACCCGCGAGCGGGAACGCGTAGCGCCAGATCCTCGTTCGCCAGACGACCCAGATGAGGAAGATCGCCGATGCCCAACCCGCGTACCAGACGACGGGGTTCGGGATGGCCGTGATCACCGCCATGCAGTGGTCGGACCATCCGCAGGTCGTTGTGCCCTGCTCGGGCGCGTTTACCCACATCGCCGTCGGTCGCATGAGCAGCGGCCACTGCCACGCCTGGCTCATGTAGGGATGCTCGCTGGAGAGCCCGACATGGAAGTCGTACATGCTCTTGTGATAGTTCCAGAGGGCGACGAGCGGGTTCGAGGAGCTGAGTCGGTCGTACCCGCCTGTCGTCAGCAGCCATCCCGACCAGCTCAGCAGATAGACGATGCCCGCCACGGGCACGAGCAGCAGGAAGGTGACCGGTCCCTGGCGCAGGAGCGCGTCGAAGTACCACTCCTTCACACCCGCCTTCCGGCGCCAGACGGCATCGACGACGACGAGCCCGACGCCGACACCGGCGATCACGTACATGCCCGACCACTTCGTCGCGGTGGCGCAGCCGAGGGCGACACCGGCGGCCATCAGGTAGGGGCGCGTCCAGATGACGGGCCCCCACACCGCAGGCTCGTCCAGCCGCACGCGCGACTTCGTGTCGTGCCAGTCGAGGATGACGAACCAGAAGCCGAGCAGAATGAAGAACGCCAGGATGCCGTCGAGCAGCGAGACGCGGCTCAGCGAGATCGCCAGCGAGTCGAGGGCGAGGAACAGCCCGGCGATCGCGCCGATGAGCAGCGAGCCTGACAGCTTCTTCGCGACGAAGTACAGCAGCGGCACGAGCAGCGTGCCGATCACGGCGGTCGAGAAGCGCCATCCCCAGCCGCTGTCGGCGCCGAAGATCGCGAGGCCGATGGCGATGATCCACTTGCCGAGCGGCGGGTGCACCACGTACGACGCATCGGTGAGATACGTGTCGGTCTTGCCCGCCAGGAAGTCGGGGTTCGGGTCGTCGGGCCACTTCGACTCGTAGCCGAGATGCATGAGCGTCCAGGCATCCTTCACGTAGTACGTCTCATCGAAGACGAGTTCGTGCGGATGGCCCAGCGCGACGAGGCGAGGGATGGCGGCGATCACGGTGAGCGCGAGCGGCGTCAGCCACAGCGCGTTGCGCTGCACCCAGGCAAGCAGCATCGTCCAGCGGGTGAGGACCGCCCCCGGAGTGCGCTCAGACACGACAGACACGCACTCCACCGTAGTCTGTCGCGGCTCGGAATCCGGTACCCGCGCCTAGGCTCGGAGGGTGATCATCCTTGCAGCGACTCCCATCGGCAACCTCGGCGACGCGTCGGCGCGGCTGGTCGAGCTGCTCGCCACGGCGGAGGTCATCGCGGCGGAGGACACCCGCACCACGCAGCGGCTGATGGCGGGGCTGGGCGTCAAGAATCGCCCGCGGCTGATCGCGCTGCACGATCACAACGAGAAGCAGAAAGCGGCCGAGATCGTCGAGCTCGCCCGTGACACCGACGTGCTCGTGCTCACGGATGCGGGCATGCCGACGGTCAGCGACCCCGGTTTCGGCCTGGTTCACACCGCGGCCGAGCTCGGCGTCGCCGTCACGATCGTGCCTGGGCCATCCGCGGTGCTCGCCGCGCTCGCCGTGTCCGGCCTTCCGACCGACCGCTTCACCTTCGAGGGCTTCGTTGCCAGAAAGCCGGGGGAGAGGGCGCGTGCGTTCTCGGCGCTCGCGGCGGAGGCGCGCACGATGGTCTTCTTCGAGGCGCCCACGCGTGTGGCGCAGACCCTGCGCGACATGGCCACCGCGTTCGGCGGTGAACGCTCGGCGGCCGTGGCGCGCGAGCTCACCAAGCTGCACGAGGAGGTCGCCCGTGGCACGCTCGATGAGCTCGTGGCGTGGGCGGATGGCGGTGTGCGCGGCGAGCTGGTGATCGTCGTCGCGGGCGCACAGCCTGTCACAATTCCGATGGACGAGGCCGTCGCCGACGTTCTTTCCCGTGTTTCTGCGGGAGAACGCGTGAAATCCGCCGTCGTCGATGTGTCGCAGCGCACCGGATTGTCCTCTCGAGACCTTTATCAGGCGGCGCTGGCCGCCCGATCGTCATGATGCGGTCAGTGGCACACGGCGCCTAATAGACTCGTGGGGTGACATCAGGCAGTTCGTTCTACATCACCACGCCCATCTACTACCCGTCCGACGTGCCCCACATCGGCCACGGGTACACCACGGTGGCCGTGGACACGCTCGCGCGCTGGCATCGCCAGGCGGGGGATGACACCTGGATGCTCACGGGCACCGACGAGCACGGGCAGAAGATGATCCGTGCCGCCGCCGCCAACGGTGCGACCCCGCAGGAATGGGTCGACAAGCTGGTGGCGGAGTCGTGGCACCCGCTGCTGACCACGCTCGACGTCGCCAACGACGACTTCATCCGCACCACCCAGCCCCGTCATGAGAAGGGCGTGCAGCAGTTCCTGCAGGCGATCTACGACCGCGGCTACATCTATGCGGGTGAGTACGAGGCGCTGTACTGCGTCGGATGCGAGGAGTTCAAGCCCGACAGCGAGATTGTCGAGGGCACGGGTGAGTTCGAGGGTCTGAAGGTCTGCGCGATCCACTCCAAGCCGCTCGAGCTGCTGCAGGAGAAGAACTACTTCTTCAAGCTCAGCGAGTTCCAGGACGACCTGCTGGCGCTGTACCGCGAGAGGCCCGACTTCGTGCAGCCCGAATCGGCGCGCAACGAGGTCGTGGCCTTCGTGCAGCAGGGGCTGAAAGACCTGTCGATCTCGCGCTCCACGTTCGACTGGGGCATCACCGTGCCCTGGGATGAGTCGCACGTCATCTACGTGTGGGTGGACGCGCTGCTGAACTATGCCACGGCCATCGGTTACGGAGCAGATCCTTCGACAGGATCAGGGACCGATGAGTTCCACCGCCGCTGGCCCGCGCACCACGTCGTCGGCAAGGACATCCTGCGCTTCCACGCGGTGATCTGGCCGGCCATGCTGATGGCGGCGGGCATCGAGGTGCCGCACAATGTGTACGCGCACGGATGGCTGCTCGTCGGCGGCGAGAAGATGTCGAAGTCGAAGCTCACCGGCATCGCGCCGACCGAGATCACAGACGTGTTCGGCTCCGACGCCTACCGCTTCTACTTCCTGTCGGCGATCGCGTTCGGGCAGGATGTCCTTGCCGACGACGTGGTGCGCGGGCCAGCGGCGGTGGAACTCAT
>JASGDS010000120.1:0-13805 GCA_047607025.1 Microbacterium sp. | reverse complement strand
TCGAACCAGTTGTGGTTCGCGCCCCAGGCGACGGCCGCCTTCAGCCGCTTCTCGAATGCGGCCGCGCGCGGTGCGTAGTAGCCGCCCAGCGACCATCCCACGATGCCGATCCGGTCGGGGTCGATGCCGAGCTCCGCCGCGTTCCGCTCCAGCCAGCCGACGGTCGCCGACGCCCACGCCTCGGTGTCGTGGCGGGCGGTCATGCCGCGCAGCCGCAGCGCCTCGCCGGAGCCCGGTGTGTCGACCATGAGCGTCGACACACCGCGTTCGGCCAGCTGGCGGGGGAACTGCGAGTAGTACATCATCTCCTTGGTTGAGTCCAGGCCGTTCCACTGGATGACGACGGGATGGGGGCCGTCCCCCTTCGCGCGATAGAAGTAACCGGGCATAGCCGAGCCCTCTGGGGCGCCGTGCTCCCGGTCGGTGTAGGGGATGTCCACGGCAGTGAGTGGAATGTCGTTCAGCGCCACGTGCTTGAGCAGCAGGTCGATCGACTTCTGGTAGGCGGCGTTGCGGCCCTCCCACTTCGGCGACTGCAGGCGCTCCGACTGCGAGGTGTACAGCGATGCACGGTAGTACGTCTCGCCCGCACCGATGCGGCGACCGCGCGCCTCGTCGTCCTGCGCCTTCGCGACGAGACGGTCGGTGACCGCCTCCCACGCCGCATACAGCTGCTCGGTACCGGCGTCATCCCCCTGCTGCGAGGCGAGCAGCACCGGCTTGCACGCCCTGTCGACCTCGTCGATGTAGCCGCCGTTGTTGAGCGTGGCAACGACCGACATGCTCCACACGTAGTTGTCGGGGAAGTACATGAACATGGCCTGCTCCTCAGGAGGTCTGCGGGCGCACCGCGTCGGACAGGAAGGTGGAGACGCCGGAGTGCAGCTGCCCGCCGTCGACGTCGATCTCGGCGCCCGTGATGTAGGAGGCGGCATCCGAGAGCAGGAACACGACGATCTGGGCCACCTCGTCCGGCTCGCCGCCACGGTGAAGCGGCGCAATGGCGATGTTCGCCTCGCGGAAGGCGGGGGGAGCCGAGAGCGCCATCTCTGTCTCGATGTACGAGGGGTGCACGATGTTGACCCGGACGCCGCGCGGACCGAGCTCGGTGACGCACGAGTGGGTGAGGCCGCGCAGCGCCCACTTGCTCGACGCGTAGGCGGCCGTGTAGTGGCCGGTGCGCGCCGCCGCTGAGCCGATGTTGACGATCGACGAGCCCTCGCCCATGAGCGGCAGCAGGGCCTGGATGCCGAGCATCGGGCCGGTGACGTTGACGGCGAAGACGACATCCCAGTCTTCACGGACGACCGATCCGATGCGCACGCGCTGCGTGATACCCGCATTGTTCACGAGGCCCTTGACGTTCGTGCCGGCGAGCGAGGCGGCCAGTGCCGCCCAGCCCTCCTCGTCTGTCACGTCGAGCCGGCGATAGTCGATGGAGGTGCCCTCGTAGATGTGCGGTCGGTCGGAGGAGAGGTCGGTGGCGATCACGTGCGCGCCGATGGCATCCAGCAGCAGCGCCTCGCGGGCGCCCTGTCCGCCTGCGGCGCCGGTGACGACAACGGTCTCGCCCTCGAGTCCTGGGTAAGAGGCGGGGGTGGTCATACGTGACTCGTCTCCCCTTCGAAGGATGCCGATCCGGCGTGGCCAGCGCGATCATGCAGTTCGATGAGGTTGCCCTCTGGGTCGGCGACGAACGCCATCCGCACGCCGGGCTCAGGCGATTCGCACGGAGACATCCGTTCGCTGGCCCCCGCCGCAACCAGACGTTCGTAGACGGCGTCGACGCTGGGCACGCGCAGGCAGATGTGCCCGAAGCCGCGCGTCAGCATCGCCTCGGGTGCGCTTGTGGCGCGAATGCCGCCGTCCGAACCCGCGCGCTCGAGCAGCTCGATCGCCCAGTGATCGTGCGGGTCGACGACGAACTGGCCGCGCACGCCGACCGATGGCACCGCGAACGGCTCGGTGGCGACGAGTCCGAGCGCTTCCACATACCACGCGACGGCGGTGTCGAGGTCGCCGACCGAGAGTCCGATGTGGTCGAAGGCAGTCATCAGTGGTCTCCCGCGCCGTCATGCGGACCTGCCGTCATCAGCTGCGCGTCCTCCGGCAGGGTCGCCGTCAGCCCGGGGTCGAACGCCCCGTCGATGAGGATGAAGGCGACGCGGCACACGCTGTCGCTGCGGTTCGCCCAGGCGTGGTCGGTGCCGCGCTGTACGACGACGTCCCCCGCGCGCAGCGTCACCTCGCTGTCATCCAGGATGAGCACGATCTCGCCCTCCAGGACGATGCCGTAGTCGACCGACGCCGTGCGATGGGTGGGCGACTGGCGGCCGTCTTCGGTGAGGTGACCGGGAAAGAACTCGTTGACGCGAATCTTCGTGCCGCGCACAGGAGGGGGCACCCGGATGCTGTCGAGCGTCGGGTCCGGTTCATCCGCGGTGATGAGGGCAGGGGCATCAGATGTCTGCCACACCTCGTAGAAGCCGACGCCGTCCTGCGGCATGAAGCGGTGCACGGGCACGGCGCCGTCAGAGACGACGATCGACGTGCCGTCCGCGTCGTGACCGGTGACGACGCGACGCGGAACCGTCGCCGATGGTTCGGTGCTCATGCCGGTTCCGTCAGCGCAGCGAGCGAGCGGTCCATGACGCCGGCGGGGTCGGCATCCGGTGTGGGGTTGACCTCCCAGTCGACCAGTTGCAGCGAGGCGTCGACGACGAGCTTGACGCGCGGCTTGCGGCGCGCCTCGTACTCGGCGAGAAGGTCATCGAGGTCGCCATCGCGCGTGAGATAGTCGGCGAGCAGCAACGCGTCCTCCGAGCACTGGGCGGCGCCCTGGGCGATGAGCGGGGGGCAGGCGTGAACGGCGTCACCGACCGCGATGACCCTGCCCTGGTGCCACGGGGCGTCCACATAGAGCCATTCGATGGGCTGGAAGTTGAGGAAGGTCTCTTCGGTGATCTGGTCGCGGATGAACGGCACGTCGCCGCCATAGCCATCCAGGAGCCGCCGCATCTCTTGCGCGTCGCTGAGCCCGTTGTCCGGACGCTCGGGCGCGGTCAGCACATAGGCATAGGCGAGGTCGTCCGAGATGGGAGTGAAGCCGACCTTGTACTCCGGGCCGTTGTAGTACAGCCCGGAGACGTTCATGTCGGGGGTGCGCGACACGATCGCGCGCCAGATGCCCATACCGCTGGGCTGCTTCTCATCGTCGATGCCGAGCAGCCTGCGGGTCGACGATTTGATGCCGTCGGCCGCGATGACGAAGTCGTAGTTCTCCACGCGTCCGCCTGTGAGCTCTGCCTCGACGTGCGAATCGACGTTCACGAACCCGACGAGCGATGTGCCGAGGCGCACTTCGATGCCCAGGTCACGGATCTTCGCCACGAGCACGTTCTGGATGTCGCTTCGCAGCGCCCCCATGGTCGACGGCAGATCGTCGCCGCCCGTGTGCGCGACCTCGACGAGAGCGAAGTCGGTGCCATCAGCCAGGCGCATCCGCACCTGATCGAAGCCGTGACCCTTCTCGAGGATCGGGTCGAGCACGCCGATCTCGCGAAACACCTTCAAAGCGTTGCCCTGCACCGTGATGCCGTGCCCCACGCCGTGCCACTGGGGGGAGCGCTCGATGAGCGTGACCTCGACTCCGCGCTCGGCGAGTGCGATGGCGGCCACGCTGCCGGTGATTCCACCTCCGACGACCAGAACTGTTTTGACGCTCATGGCTTAAGCACTCCTTCGCGCGATGGCACTGCCGCGCAGCAACTGCGCTGCGCCATTGACGCTATGCGGGATGCCCGTCCCTGCGGAACGTCGAATCCGCGATGACTGCTATCGAGCCTCGCCCGGTCGGGTCCGCTCAGCCGAGCAGTGGGAAGCCTGCGAGCAGGCGCTGCAGGCGGATGACCTGGGGCGAGGCTCACACCGCAGTCGCCGCCGAGCGTCGTGATGCGGGCAGGGTCATGTTCGTGGATGATCGCGAGCGCACCCTCGAGCGGCGCCAGCACCGCCTCGAGCACTTCTGTTCCCACTGTCTCCCCGTGTCGCCCCACCTCGAAGGGTGAGGAGAAATCCCTAACAAATGCTCATGAAGCTGTCAAGGTTCCGAGTGCATGGCAGTCATCGCCCGCCGACGTGTGCATTTGGCTTCATGCTCTCGTCAAATGGGGGTGGACGAGGACGTCCAGCGCCACCGACGGCGCCCCTCCCGGAAGGTACCCACTCGACATGCTCCCGAATCTGGAATCCTGCAGACGAACGCGCACCTCTTCCCGGCTCAGACGCGGTGCCTTTGGCGTGCGGAATCCGCGATGGAGGTGGCGATACCTGCCCCGAGGAACGATGCCAGGTATCCCTTCCGGGGCGTTCAGCCGACTGATGCTTGACCGTACTGTCGAGAGAAAGCACGGCAGTCTCCGGGTGCCGCTGATCGCAAGGAGTTCGATGATGACCTTCGACACCTCTGACTTCGACGGTCGCCTCGTTCGGCCGTCCGATGCCGACTGGGAAGACGCGCGGGTCGGTCGCGTGTTCAACGGGCGCCGGCCAGACAGGCAGCCAGACGCGGTGCTCCTCGCGGCATCCACCGATGATGTGCAGCGGGGGGTGCGCCTGGCGGCTGAGCAGGGATGGACGGTCGCGGTGCGCTCGGGTGGGCATGCGTGGGCGGGATGGAGTGTGCGCGAGGGTGGACTGCTCATCGACCTCGGCGCGCTGCGCGACATCGATTACGACGAGCAGACTCACATCGTCACGGCTGGCCCCGCGACGAAGGGGGGAGACGAGCTTTCGCCGTTCCTCGAGCAGCGCGGGCGCTTCTTCAACGGCGGCCACTGCCCCTCCGTCGGCATCGGCGGTTTTCTGTTGCAGGGCGGGCAGGGCTGGAACCAGCGCGGCTGGGGATGGGCGGCCGAGTCGGTCGTCGCCGTCGACGTCGTCACCTCGGACGGTGAGCTCGTGCGGGCGGACGAGAGCCAGAACAGCGACCTCTACTGGGCAGCTCGCGGCGCCGGCCCGACCTTTCCCGGCATCGTGGTTCGCTTCCACCTCGTGACGAGACCGAAGTGCGGATGGCTCGCTCATACCGTTCAGGCGTACGAACTGGAGGACTTCACTGACGTGATGCAGTGGCTGTACGAGGCACACCACCGTGTGCCCGATAATGTCGAGATCGTCGCCGTCTCGTCTCCGACGCCCCTTCCCGATGGCACAGAGAGGCGCGTCTTTCTCGTGACGGGCCTTGCGTTCGGTGATGACGAGCAGCATGCCGTCGCTTCGCTCGCCGAGTTCAATCGCTGCCCCGTGATCGGTCGTGCGATCTTTGTGCAGGACGCAACCGAGTCGCACCTGGCCGACCATCGTGCGCAGCAGGAGCTGCAGAACCCCGAGGGCTGGCAGTACATCACAGACAACGCCTGGATCCAGGGCGAGAGCACGCCGGAGGGCATCGCGCACACCGTCGAGAGCATCCGTCCGCTGTTCACTGAGAACCCGACCGACCGCGGCTTCGCGATCTGGATGAGCAACGCGCCGACACGTCCGCTGCCCGACATGGCGTTCTCGTTGCATACCGAGGCATACGTCGCTGCTTACACCGTCTATGAAGACCCTGCCGAGTTCGTGCGCAACCGCGCCTGGGTCGACTCGGCCTTCGTGCAGGCGCAGCCGGTCACGGCCGGCCAGTATCTCGGCGACTCCGACTTCACGAACAGGCAGTTGAGGTTCATGTCGCAGGAGAACTGGTCACGGCTGCAGGAGATCATCCGCGACCGCGACCCGCAGGGTCGATTCCACCGGTATCTCGCGGCCGACGAGCAGACGTTGAATGTCAATCACTGGGAGGTGTCGCGTTGAGCGGCGGCGCCGTTCTCAGGTGGGGCGCACTGCGGTGAGCAGCCGCTCGCGGAACCAGGTGTGAACGGGGTCGGCGTCGTTCGACGGATGCCACCACACCTGGAGCTGAATCTCTACCGGTCCGAACGGCGCCTCTACGCCGATCGTTCCCGTCTCGGGGCCGAGCATCTCGGCGATGCGACGAGGAACGACCGCGACGAGATCGGTGCCGGCGACGATCGAGGGCAGGGGAAGGTAGGACGACGTCCGCACGCGAGGCGTGCTGCGGTCGATCCCCAGCTCGCGCAGCATTCGATCGGCGGGGGTGAGGTGCAGCCGACCGAACTGTGCGACAGCCTGCGGCAGCGCGACGAAGTCGTCGAACGAGAGCACGCCATCCTTGACGGCGGGATTCGCGGCATCCAGAAGGCACACATAGTCGTCGTCGACGAGCGGCTCACCGTGGCTGTCGATGCCGATGTTCGGGCCCGTCACGATGAAGTCATGCGTGACGAGGTCGCGGCTGCCCTCGATCGGACGATCGGGCAGCGGCTCCACATCCACGCGCATGTGGGGCGCCTCTGCCAGCACGTCATCCAGCGCCCGACTGAGCTGCAGTAGCCCGTAGTCGGTGATCATGATCGAGAACGAGCGTTCGGCATGAGTCGGGTCGGGGTCGGCGTCTCCCAGCAGCACTCGCTCGATCAGCGGCACCGTCGCCTGCACCTGCGGAAGCAGCAGTCGTGCGAACGGCGTCAGCTCGTAGTCGCGCCCCACGCGTACCAGAAGCTCGTCGTTGAAGACGGTGCGCAGCCGGGAGAGGGCGGCGCTCATCGAAGACTGCCCCAAATTGACCCGCTGCCCCGCGTGCGTGACGTTCGCCTCTTCCAGGAGCGCGCGCAGCGGCAGGAGCAGGTTCAGGTCATAACTGCCGGAGGACATGTTGCCGATGTTACTTGTGCGCATGACCGCCTGACTATGACCTGTTCTGCGTCGGCCATGGCGATGCAAGGTATCCATCATTCTCGATTCCGCTGAATTCTGGCCCGCCCTAGGCTCGGGTCAGAACGTCTGTGACGTCACGCAATTGGAATTGAGGTCGAAGATGACTCAGCGGCTCGTCTCGCATCTGCGCTATGCGGCATTGGCGATCCCGAACTTTGAGGAAGAGCGGAACTTCTTCATCAAGCACTGGGGCCTGACCGAGGTGGCGTCCGAGAATGGCCTCACCCACCTCGCCGCCGTCGGCTCACCCGAGCCGTTCATCTTGCGGCTGCGCGAGGCGGAGAAGCGCATCGACCTCGCCGGCTTCGGCGTGCGCAGCGTGGACGACATCCACGCCCTGCACGACAGGCTGCGCGGCGAAGGCGTGCGGATCATCCACGCGCCGCAGGCGCTCACCGGCTTCAGCGGCGGCTACGGCTTCCGCGCCTTCGACGGCGACGGCCGGGCGCTCGAGTTCTCCACCGGCTACGAGACTCGCGCGCCGCGCAAGGTGCGCGAGCGCGAGCCGATTCCCGTGAAGCTCTCGCACCTGGTGTTCAACACGCCCGATCTCGCGACGACCGCCGCCTGGTATGTCGATCACCTCGACTTCACGATCTCCGACTCGCTCATCCGGCCGGATGGCACCGACATGATGCACTTCCTGCGCTGCAACGAGAACCATCACTCGATCGCGGTCGCGATGGGCCCCCATCACTCACTGCACCACCTCTCCTTCGAGATGCGGGGCATCGAGGAGTGGATGCGCGGTGCGGGCAAGATTCTGCGCTCCGGTGCACGGATGGTGTGGGGACCGGGTCGACACAACGCCGGCGACAACACCTTCGCATACTTCCTCGACCCCGCGGGCAACACGATCGAGTACACGACCGAGCTGGCCATCCTCGACGATGACTCCTGGCAGGCGGGGCGCCATGACATCTCGCAGCTCTCGACTCAGGACCAGTGGGGCACGGCCGCGGAGATGAGCGAACTCGTCGCCCGCGAATCGTTCAACGACATCGACAAGGGCCTGTTCGTGGCCCCTCCGGTCTGAACGGGGAGATCGCCATGACACGCATTCACCTCGCCGCCGACCATGGCGGCTACGAGCTGGGTCGAACGCTCGAGCGGCGCGCGGCGGAGACGGGCTTCGAGGTCGTCTGGCACGGCGCAGATGAGTACGACGAGGGCGACGACTACCCGATCTTCGCCATCGCGGTGGGCAGGGCGGTCGTCGAAGACCAGGATGCCGCGATCGACGCGTTCGGCGTCGTCGTGACGGAAGACGGTTTCGCGGGAGCGGTCGCCGCGAACAAGGTCAACGGTGCCAGGGCGGTCACCGCGATCTCGCCGCGCGCCGCCGCCCTGACGCGCGGCGTCGTCGACGCGAACGTGCTCGTGCTCGAGGGGATCGCGTATCCCGAGCAGGCATGGCTGAGCCTCTATGCCTTCGTCACCTCGCCCATGCAGGCCACGGTCGAGCGCGGCAGGCAGATCCTCCAGATCGAAGAGTACGAGAACGCAGGCACGATCGAGGGATGGGCCATCCAGCTCGAACCCGAGCAGATCGCGGTCAGGCACGAGTGATGGGCAGGCTCGACGGCAGGGTTGCGCTCATCACCGGTATCGGCGGCGGGATGGGCAGGGCCGCGGCCGTGCGCTTCGCGGTCGAGGGGGCGAAGGTCGTCGGCTGCGACCTGTTTCCCGCGGGCGCGGACGAGACCGTTCGCCTCGTGCGCGATGCGGGTGGTGAGATCACGAGCTTCGCCCCCGTCGAGCTGTCGAATGCCGATGCCGCGGCGGCGTGGGTCGACGCAGCCGCAGAGGTGCACGGCGGCATCGACATCCTCTACAACAACGCCTCGTCACCGCGCTTCGGCCCTATTGACGAGATCGCCATCGAAGATTGGGACTTCGTCATCGACAATGAGCTCAACCTCGTGTTCTATGCGACCCGTGCTGCCTGGCCGCACCTGAAGGCGCGAGGCGGGGGAGTCGTCGTCAACGTCGGCTCGATCGCCGGCACGCGCGGCGTCGAGTTCATGGCGCAGAACGCGCACGGCACAGCCAAGGCCGGTGTCATCAACCTCACCCAGCAGCTGGCGGTCGAGGGCGGACCGCACGGCATTCGCGTCGTCTGCGTGAGCCCCGGCTTCACGGTCACGCCATCGACCGCATGGCTCGTCGAGTCGGGGCCAGAGCCGTTTCAACGCGACATCGCACGCATCCCGCTCGGGCGACCTGGTGCCCCGGAGGACATCGTGAACGCCGCACTCTTCCTCGCATCGGAGGAGGCCGCATGGATCACTGGCGTCAACCTCGTCGTCGACGGGGGCCGATCGGTCCTCGGCTGAGCGAACATCGAGCCAATGCCGCGCTGTGTTCGCGCTTGAAGGCATCGCCTCTTCGGCGCGAGGCGCGTCTGCCCGAGCCGACGCTGTCGTCACGACCAGTCCACGCGCTCGGGCGCAGGTGCTCCGTGCCGGTCGCTCCCAGAGATCACGCGATTGCGAAGCGTTCCGACATGGTCGATCTCCGCCCCCACATCTCTTTGCGCTGGATGTCCTGCGCGGTGATACCTGGCATCCGATCGGCATGAAAGGCGAAGACGGGCATCACTATCGCGCGCGGCGATGCCAGTAATCGACCTACTCGTCTTCCCGACAGGGTCCGTCGATGGTGTGCTTATGCCCACTGGCGAAGAAGCCAGCACGAATTCGGTGAGGATGCCGACAGGCGCTCGCCTCGACACACCAGGAGTGTCTTGTGAAGAAAATCAGCAGACTGGGTTTCGCGGCCATGGCAGCCGTGCTCGCCCTGGGTCTGGGGGCGTGTTCCAGCGACGGTGACGACGCCACAGACGATGCGACCTCGGATACCTCCGAAGTCAGCGACGCGCAGCAGGCCGCGCTGGATGCCGCATACGCGGGCATGGGCAGCGATCTGTCCGATCTCGCCTCCGTCGACGTCGAAGCGGGCGACTCGTTCTATGTCATCAGCTGCGGTGAAGCCGTTCCCAGCTGTCACGTGCCGGCGGCCGCCATGGTCGAGGCGGCCGAGGCGGCCGGATGGACCGCGACGATCGCCGACGGCAACCTCAACTCCGGCGGCACGGGCTTCGCCGACGCCGTCAGCCAGGCCGTCTCGGCCGGCGCCGATGTCATCGTGCCGATCGGCTTCCCGTGCATCGCCGCGCAGACCGCCTTCACCGAAGCGGCCGCGGCCGGGGTGACGATCATCGGCGGCGGCGGTGTCGACAACTGCGACCCACAGCAGTGGGACTCGATCCGCTACTGGCTCGAGGGCGAAGACCCCGACACGGGCATCTGGGCCGAACAGGCCAAGCTGCAGGCGGACTACGCCTACGGCAAGATCGGTGATGACCTGAAGGCCGTCGTCGTCAACGCAACGGGCGGCCCCTGGGGCCAGTACCTCGTCGACGGCTTCGCCGCCGAGCTCGACAGCCTGGGCCTCGACTCATCCACCGCCGTCGTCGACACCGTGGAGGTGAGCGACGAGGAGAACGGTGATGGCTCCTACGTGCAGAAGGTGCTGACCGAGCTGCTGGCCCACCCCGAGGCCAACGCGCTCATCATCCCCGTCGACGCCTACCTCACCGGCGGGCTCTCGCAGGCCATCGTCTCGGCCGGTCTCGACGACCAGCTGCTGATCATCGGCCGCTCCGGCGACGAGTCGGCGCTCGCGCTCATCCAGGCCGGCGACAGCGGTTTCGACGCCACGGTCGGCTACGCGAGCGAGTGGGGTGCCTGGGGCTCGATCGACACCGCCATCCGTGTGATGGCGGGCGAGGACCCGGCCTACATCGGTGAGCCGATCACACTCATCGACGCCGACCACAACATGCCTTCGTCCGGCGACTACCAGGGCGACGTCGACTTCAAGACGGCGTTCGAGACCGCGTGGGGCGTGAACTGATCCGACGGACTCACGGATGGGCGGGGTCACCTCGGGTGGCCCCGCCCATCCTTTTCGATGTCTCTGATCTGAACACGCTCTGACGATGACAGGCATCACGTGGGCGACGTTCCGCCGCCGCAGCAGACGTGGTTGCATTCAAGTGGCCCCGGCTGGAGCCCAGACGAAGGAGTCGCATCCGTGACCAGCGAGCAGTCAGCAGCGGAGTACGTGCTGCACCTCCACGACGTGGAGAAGCAGTTCGGTGGCACGCGCGCGTTGCGCCGCGCGTCGCTCGCGGTGCGGCCGGGCACGGTGCATGCGCTGCTGGGTGGCAACGGCTCGGGCAAGAGCACGTCGATCAAGATCCTCGCCGGTGTGTACTCCGCCGACGGCGGCGAGCTGGAGATCGGCGGCGAACGCCACGATCTGCGCAGCTGGAGCGCGCAGGACGCCCACGACGCCGGGCTCCGCTTCGTGCACCAGGACCTCGGACTGTTCGAACAGCTCTCCATCGCCGAGAACTTCGGCCTCGACACCGGCTACCCCCGCACCCGCTTCGGCAACATCCGCTGGCGCGCGCTCGCTGACGAGGTGGCGGATACCCTCGCCGAGTACGGTCTCATGGTCGACCCGCACCGCTCGGTCGCCGAGCTGCGGCCGTCCGATCGCACCATGGTGGCGATCGCCCGCGCACTGCGCGGCAGCACAGACGGCGAACGCCGCATCCTCATCCTCGACGAGCCGACCGCCTCCCTCGCCGCCGTCGAATCGGCGCTGCTGCTGGGCAAGGTGCGGCGCCTCGCCGACCGCGGCCAGACCGTCGTCATGGTCAGCCACCGTCTGCAGGAGGTGTTGGACGTCGCCCATGACTTCACGGTGTTCCGCGACGGCAAGGTGGTGGGAACGCTCGTCGATGCGCATCCGACGGAGGACGAGCTGATCTCGCTCATGGCGGGCGGACTCAGCGTCGCGCTCGCCCCGACGGGCGAGCGTGCGCACACGAAGGGGGCGGTGGTGCTCGAGGTGCAGAACCTCTCCTCCGGCCCGCTGCGCGACGTGACGTTCACGGCCCACCAGGGCGAGATTGTCGGAATTGCGGGCCTGCAGGGCTCCGGGCGCTCCTCGCTGCTGCAGGCGCTGTTCGGCGTGCACCGGCCAGAATCAGGCGTGGTGACGTTCGAGGGTGAACCGTACGCCCCGCGCGATGTCGCGCAGGCGATGAGCACGGGCGTCGGGATGGTGCCCGAGAACCGCGTGCGTGAGGCAGCGTTCATGGAGCTCACCGTCAGCGACAACCTCGCCATGGCCATGCTCAGTGAGCACTTCACCGGCGGCCGGATGCCGCGGGGCCGTGAGCGCAAGGCGGCAGACGGTCTGATCACGAGCCTCGGTGTGAAGGTGCAGGGCGCCGATGCACTGTTCAGCTCGATGTCCGGCGGAAACCAGCAGAAGGTCATCATCGCGCGCTGGCTGCAGCGGAATCCACGGCTGCTTCTGCTGGACGAGCCCACCCAGGGCGTCGACGTGATGAGTCGCGCCGACATCTACGAGATCATCCGAGCCGCCGCACGTGAGGCATGCACCGTCATCGTCGCGTCGAGCGACATGAGCGAACTGCACGCCCTGTGCGACCGCGTGCTCATTCTTGCGCGCGGCCGCATCACGGGCGAGGTGCTCGCCGGCGAGACCGACGTGGATGGCCTCGTCTCGCTCGTGCTGCGTGAGCCTGGCACGCGCCGCACCATCTACGAACCCGAAATGGAAGGGACGACGACGTCATGACCACCACCGCCCCGACACCTCCGACCGACACCGTCGTCGTCGCGAAGCAGCCCTCACGCGTCACCGCATTCTTCGAGAAGTACGCGCTCGTCGTCATCGCGCTCGCGGTGATCGCGTTCTTCTCGTTCTATCCAGGCACCTCGACGCAGTTCCTGACGGTGTCGAGCCTCAACACGGTGCTCACCAACATGCTCTGCGCGCTCATGGTCGCCCTCGCCGCGCTCTTCCCCTTCGCGGCGGGATACATGGACTTCTCGGTCGGCGCGACCGCCGCGATCACCTGCGTGTTCGCCGCCAGGCTCATGGACACCACCGTCAACGGCTTCGGCTGGCCGGTGTGGCTGGCCATCCTGGTGCCCGTCGTGCTTTCGCCCGTCATCGGGATCGTCAACGGCTTCTTCGTCACGAAGCTGAAGATGAATCCCTTCGTGACCACACTCGGAATGTCGCTGTTCCTCTACGGCATCTCGATGCTGTGGACGGGCGGTCAGCGACTGTCGTCACCCGCCGGATCCATCATCCTGAAGTTCGCGACCACCAAGTTCCTGAAGCTCCCGGTTCCCGTCTATGCTGTGCTGCTCGTCGCGCTCGTCGTCTGGTATGTGCTCACCCACACCCCGTTCGGCCGATCGCTGTACGGCATGGGATCATCGACTCCGTCGGCACGCCTTGTGGGCATCCGTGTCGACCGCAACCTGTGGTGGTCGTTCGCCGTGGCGAGCTTCATCGCGTCGCTCGCTGGCATCGTGCAGCTCGCCCAGGTCGGCAGCGCCACCGCGAGCGACGGCGGATCGCTGCTGTTCAAGGGCATCACGTTCATCTTCCTCAGCGCCACCGCCATCACTCCCGGCTTCTTCAACGTGTGGGGCGCCGTCATCGCCGGCATCCTGCTGTCGGTGTCCGTCACCGGCCTCACCTTCATGGGATACGCCGGATGGACGACCAACGTCTTCAACGGCGTTGCGCTGATCACCGCCGTCGCCCTGTCGACGTACCTCGGCCGCCGCAAGAAGCTCGGCTGAACCACCAGAAAGGAATCATCATGGCCATCGTTCTCTCTGCCACCTGGATCGCGAAGCCCGGCGAGGAGGAGACGGTCCGGTCGGCTCTCGAGAAGCTCTCGCCGGCTTCGCGCGAGGAGCCGGGCAACCTCTACTACCAGGCGTACCAGACGCCGGAGGAGCCGAACGTCTTCTCCACCTGCCCCGTGTACGGGTTGGTCGTCGCGATCGCCATCGAGAGCCTCAGTAGTCGAGGGTCTGGTAGAACTCGCGGCGACGCTC
>JASGDS010000119.1:0-8599 GCA_047607025.1 Microbacterium sp. | reverse complement strand
CTCGTGGGCAGCCCCGCGCACGCGGCGAGCAGCACGACGAGGGCCGCCGCGCTCACCGCCGTGAGCGCACGCCGCAGCGTTCTGCGCATCATGACGTCTCCTCGCCCTCGTCGTCCGGCTGCACCGCGATCTCGACCTCGGGCGTGATGATGTCGATCGGCTGCGTGATCGGCAGGTCGGCCAGCGCATCGCGCGGTTCGAGCGCGATCGGCGAGTGCACCCGCCCGTCGCCCTCTCCGCGGGGAATCGAGAGCACGAAGTTCGCCCCCTCCCCCGGTTTCGACCACACCTCGAGCGTGCCGCCGTGCAGCTTCGCGTCGCCGAGCGCGATCGCGAGGCCGAGGCCCGTGCCGCCGAGCGTGCGCTTGCGCGACGGGTCGGCGCGCCAGAACCGGTCGAACACGTGCTCGGCCTGCTCGGCGGTCATGCCGATGCCGAAGTCGCGCACCGCGACCGCCGCCGCCTGGCCGTCGGAGTCCACCGTGATGACGATGGGCTTCCCCTCGCCGTGCTCGATCGCGTTGCCGATGAGGTTGCGCAGGATGCGCCTGATGCGTCGAGGGTCCACATCGACGGGCGAGTGCCCGCCAGGCGTGATCAGCCGAAGCGCGGTGCCGTGGTTCGCGGCGATGGGCGCCATCGAGGCCACCACGTCCTCGGCGAGCGCCGCGAGCGGCGTCGGCTCCAGTTCGAGCTGCACCGACCCCGCGTCGTAGCGGCTGATCTCCAGCAGGTCGGTGAGCAGCTGCTCGAACCTGCCCACCTGCGTGTGCAGCAGCTCGGTCGTGCGAGCGGTCAACTCGTCGAAATCCTCGCGCTGGTCGGCGAGCATCTCGCTGGCCAGCCGGATGGTCGTCAGCGGCGTGCGCAGCTCGTGCGAGACGTCGGACACGAACCGCTGCTGCACCTGCGACAGCTCGGCGAGCTCCGTGATCTGCGATTCGATGCTGTCCGCCATCCCGTTGAACGACCGGCCGAGCGACGCGATCTCGTCTTCACCGCGCACCGGCACGCGCACATCGAGCTCGCCCGCGGCGAAGCGGGCACTGGTCTGGCTGGTCTCGATGATGGGCCTTGTGACGCTGCGCAGCACGAGCCACGAGATGAGTGCGACGAGCACGACGAGCACGAGACCGGTGATCCACAGCGTGCCCTGCACGAACCGCAGCGTCTCGTCGGTGTCCTGCAGGCTGTAGATGAGATAGACCTCGTAGGGGCCCGCCCCCTGCACGTCGAGCTGCTGCCCGACGACGATCGCGGGCACCGCGGCGCTTCTCGCATCGGTGCGCAGCGCGATCGACTGCCACCACTGGCCATCCGCAGAGCCGCGCACCTGCTCGGCCAGACCATCCGAGACGAGGTCGTCGCTGTCGGCGAGCGCGAAGGCCAGATCGGGAGGAGCGATCGACGAGGGGTCATCCGAGATGCGGCTGTACGACAGGTAGGTGGTGCCCGCCTGCGTGCGCAGCTGCTCCCGCGCCTGGATGATGAGCGACTGCAGGCCTGCGCTGTCGCTGGCGTAGTCGGCGTCGTCGAGCACCTCCTGCGCACCCTCGACGCCGCGCTGCGCCTGCTCCAGAACCTGGGTCAGGCGCGAGCCGAAAAGCTCATTGTGGATGGCCAGCGCCATCGAGATGCACGCGATCGCGATCGCGAGTGCCGAGAGCGCACCCGTGAGCAGAGTCGTGCGAAATCTCAGCGACCTCGTCCACATGCGGCGCAGTGCGGCGAACCACGATCCTGGGCGGCTGGTGGGGATGCGGCCGGTGGCCAGAGCCATGCTCGCCTACTGCGCGCTGCCCGCGCGGTAGCCGACGCCGCGCACGGTCGTGACGATCTTCGGGTTGTCCGGATCGATCTCGATCTTCGCCCGCAGGCGCTGCACGTGCACGTTGACCAGACGCGTGTCCGCCTTATAGTGGTAGCCCCACACCTGCTCCAGCAGCGCCTCGCGCGAGAACACCTGCTGCGGCTTCTGCGCGAGAGCGACGAGCAGCTCGAACTCGAGCGGAGTGAGCGAAATGGCTACAGAGCCCCGGAGCACCTCGTGGGCGGCGACATCGACGGTCAGATCTCCCACGCGCAGCACATCGTGGGAGGTGCTCTGCGCTGGGCGCAGTCGCGTCTTGATGCGCGCGACGAGCTCCTTCGGGTTGAACGGCTTGACGATGTAGTCATCCGCCCCCGCCTCGAGGCCTGCGACGACGTCTGTCGTATCGCTGCGGGCGGTCAGCATGATGACGGGCACGCCCGATTCCGCGCGGATCTCGGTGCAGATCTGAATGCCATCCTTGCCCGGCAGCATCAGATCGAGCAGTACCAGGTCGGATCGTGCGCTGCGCCAGGCATCCATCGCCGCCGCGCCATCCGCACAGAACGCCACATCGAAGCCCTCCGTGCGAAGCACGATGCCGATCATCTCCGCCAGGGCGGTGTCGTCATCGACGACGAGGATGCGCGCACTCATGCACGCAAGCCTAGACGACATGCACCGAATAGCTCCCGACCATGGCCGAGCGGGGCGAACGTCTGACAGGATGAAAGCCAAGGGGGCACGATGACCTACAGCACAGCGCAGGGCGGCTACTCCGATCCGTACGGGACGGCGAGCCAGGAGTGGACGCCCGCACCACGGGGCGGACTCATCCCGCTGCAGCCATTCGGATTCGGGACCATCCTCGGCAAATCCTTCGCCGCGCTGCGCGGCAACCCGAAGGTGCTGCTCGGCTTCGCGATGGGCATGCAGGTGATCACCAGCGCGATCGCGATCGTCATCGTCGGCCTCGTGTCGGTGAAGTCGCTCTCCCGTCTCGACACGGTCGATGCGTGGTCGGACGATTACGACCAGATCATGGCGGGATCGCTCGTGATGATCGGCGCCACGACGATCGTCGTCTCCATGCTGGCATCGGCCGTGAGCGTGCTCGTGCAGGCCGTCGTGATCGGCGAGGTGTCGTTCGCCGCGCTCGGAGAGCGGGCGAAGCTCTCGGCGATCTTCGGGCGGGTGAAGCGCGGCTTCTGGCGCGTGTTCGGCTACAACGTGCTCGTCGTGATCGCCGTGATCGGGGGCCTCGCCGTGATCGGGGGCATCGCTGCCGCGCTCACGTACGCCGTGCTGCCGCTCGGCATCGTGTTCATCGTGATCGCCGTCGCCGGCTTGACGGTGCTCATCTGCTGGCTGACGACCAAGCTGTATCTCGTACCGAGCGCCATCCTGCTGGAGCATCAGACCCTCTTCGGGGGCGTGCGCCGGTCATGGCAGCTCACGAGGCGCCGCTTCTGGTCGACCTTCGGTGTGTGGATTCTCATCTCGTCGATCATGGCAACCGTCTCGTACATCATCGCGCTGCCGTTCTCGCTGTTCGGCGGTGTGCTGGGGTCGGTGCTGGCGCCGACAGGCGACGAGACGGGCGGGCTCATCGCCTCACTCGGAACAGCGGCGATCGGCGAGGCGGCCAGCGTCGTGGTGGCCTCGATCTCCACCGTCGTCACCTCGACCTCGGCCGTTCTGGTGTACCTGAACGCACGGATGGTGACGGAGGGCATCGACCTGCGCATGCAGGAGTACGTGGACCGGCGCGACATGGGCGCCCCGATCGACTTCGACCCCTACGCCTACGACCCCGCGGCAACGCCGCCGCAGCGCGAGCCAGAGCCGTGGCAGGTGCCGCCGCAGGGCTTCGCCGCCCCCGTCTATCCCGGGCAGCAGTCGTATGGGCAGCCGCAGTACCCGGCGTACGGGCAGCCATACGGGCAGCCGCCGTACGGTCAGCCGGCGTACGGGCAGCAGTATCCGCCGCAGTACCCGCAGGCGCAGTACCCGCAGCAGCAGCAGTACCCGGCGCCGCAGTATGGGCAGCAGCCGCAGCCTCATCCTCCGCAGCAGCCTCCCCAGAATCCGCCGGCATGATCCCGCTGCTCCACGCCGGCGCCATCCGGCTCGTCGACGCCATCCCCTTTATCCCGGATGGAGACGAGGCGCGCGAGTGGGCGAAGGACGAGCTCTCCGACCCGATCTACCAGGCGTCGAAGCCCACGCTCATCGATCGCATCAGCGGAGCGATCGCCGATTTCCTCTCCCGGCTGTTCAACCCAGACCTCGGTGACGGATGGAGCCCCGTTCTCACCGGGATCATCGTCGCCGTCATCATCCTTGTCATCGTGCTGGCGTTCCTCGTCTGGGGCAGACCGCGGCTCTCCCACACCGCGGAACCGCGCGGCGCTCTGCTGTTCGGCGATGACGACGAACGCACGGCGGCCGAACTGCGCGCCTCGTCGCAGGCGGCGGCAGCGGCCGGCGACTGGGAGCGGGCGATCATCGATGGCTTCCGGGCGCTCGCACGTTCGCTCGCCGAACGCGACGTCGTCGACACTCCTCCCGGTATGACCTCGCAGCAGCTGGCGCGCGAAGCAACCCGCCCCTTCCCCGACAAGGCCGCGGCACTGGCGCAGTGCTCGGCGGTGTTCGACGACGTGCGCTATGTGCGCCGCCCGGCCACCGCGCAGGGCTATCAGCTGATCTCCGCGACCGACGCCGAGCTGCAGGCGACCCGACCGCTGCGCGCACCGCGGCCCGTGGAGATGGCACAGGCGTGACGACGGTCGAAGAGGAGCAGAAGACGCGCAGGCGCGCCCGCTGGGGATGGGTCGCGCTCATCGCCGGTGTCATCGCCGTCACCGCCATCCTGTCGCTCATCACGGTGCGCAGCTGGTCGCAGCCGGTGACGCTCAGCCCCGACAGCCCCGCGCAGATCGGAGCGCGCGCGCTCACCAACCTGCTCGACGAGCGCGGAGGCATCACCGTGACGGTCGCCGACACCAAGGAGGACGCGCTCGACGCGCTGAACGACGGCGCGACGCTGGCGATCGGCTCCACCTCGCCGCTGCAGGACGACGACGTGCAGACCCTCGTCGATGCCGCGGGCGACACGGTGCTGCTCGACCCGACCTCACGCGACCTGCGCCTGCTGCTGAATGACTCGTCCTTCGCGGGCTACGGCAGCGGGGCTGCCGTGTCGCCGCAGTGCGACCTCGCCGTGCCTGACGCCGCGGGGAAGGTCGCCCCCGGCTCGCTGTTCACCGCGGGCGATGGCGTCACCGCCTGCTACGGCGATGCGTCATCCGCCGGACTGCTGCAGCTGACGACGGATGGCCACACCATCACCGCGGTCGACGGAACGACCCTGTTCACGAACGCGTGGGTCGCCCAGAACGGCAACGCCGCGCTCGGCCTCGGCCTGCTCGGCACGAACGCTGAGGTCGTCTGGTACCTGCCGAAGGCGTCGGAGGCGCAGTGGAAGTCGCCGGACACGATCGGCGACCTGACGCCGGGATGGGTGACGCCCGTGCTGCTGCTGGCGGGGTTCGCCGCCGCGGCAGCCGGCGTCTGGCGCGGTCGCCGGTTCGGGCCGCTCGTGCCGGAGACGCTGCCCGTGACCGTGCGCGCCACGGAGACGATGGAGGGGCGCGCGCGCCTCTACGCGAAGTCGAACGATCCCGCGCACGCCGCCGAGCTGCTGCGCCGCGGCGCGGCCTCCCGCATGGCGAAGCGCCTCGCGCTCGCCCGCACCGCGACCCCGCAGGAGGTGGCGGATGCCGCGGCCATCCGACTGGGCGTGCGCGGTTCGCAGGTGCACGAGATCCTGCTCGCCACCCCGACCGACGATGCGACGCTCGCGCAGTTCACCGAGCGTCTGCGAGACCTGGAAGCGGCCGTCGATGCGGCCATCCGCACGGAGAGGAATCCGCAATGAGCGACCCCACCCCGACCCCGGCAGCAGACGACGCCCGGCTGCGAGAGGGAATGCTGCGACTGCGGCAGGAGATCGGCAAGGCGGTCGTCGGCCAGGATGGCGCCGTCACCGGGCTGCTCATCGCACTGCTCGCGCGCGGGCACGTGCTGCTGGAGGGTGTGCCGGGCGTGGCGAAGACGCTGCTCGTGCGCGCCTTCAGCCGCTGCCTCGGCCTCGACACGAAGCGCGTACAGTTCACGCCCGACCTCATGCCTGGCGACGTGTCAGGCTCGCTCATCTACGACGCACGCTCGGGCGAGTTCGAGTTCCGTGAGGGGCCCGTGTTCACGAACATCCTGCTCGCCGACGAGATCAACCGCACGCCCCCGAAGACGCAGGCGGCGCTGCTGGAGGCCATGGAGGAGCGGCAGGTGTCGGCGGATGGCGTCACGAGGCCCCTGCCCGACCCGTTCCTCGTCGCGGCGACGCAGAACCCGATCGAGCAGGAGGGCACCTACATCCTGCCCGAGGCGCAGCTCGACCGGTTTCTGCTCAAGCTCGTCGTCTCCGTGCCCGAGCGCGACACCGAGGTGCAGGTGCTGCGGCGCCACGCCGACGGCTTCTCGCCGCGCGCGCTCGACCAACTGCAGGCGGTCATCGTGCCCGCCGACATCCTCGCCGCGCAGCAGGCGGTCGACGCGGTGCGCGCGACGGACGAAGTGCTCGCCTACATCGTCGACCTCGCCCGCGCCACCAGGCAGAGCCCTTCCGTGCAGCTGGGTGCATCGCCCCGTGCGGCAACCGCGCTGCTGGCGGCTGCTGCGGCGTGGGCGTGGCTCGGCGGATACCCCGCCGTCACCCCCGACCACGTGCAGGCGATGGTCGTGCCGACGTGGCGCCACCGCATCCAGCTGCGACCGGACGCCGAGATCGAAGGCGTGACGGCCTCGACGGTGCTGACGCAGGCGCTGCAGCAGACGCCCGTTCCGCTCTGAGGCACCCGGATGTTCCTGACCGGAAGGGCGGCGATCGCGATCGCGCTCGGCGCGGTGCCCGTCATCGCGCTGAACGCGGCCGGGGTGAACGCCTGGGGGGTGTTCGTCGTCTGGCTGCTGCTGTGCGGTGCGCTGATCACGCTGGACGTGCTGCTCGCGGTGCGGCCGCAGGTGCTGCAGATCGAGCGGGAGCTGCCGGTGCGCGTGCGACTCGGACAGCAGGTGACGGCGAAGCTGCGCCTCATCAACCTCTCCGAGCGCAGGGTGCGTGCCAGGGTGCGCGACGGATGGCAGCCGACCGCGGGCAACGAGCCCTCTCGACTGCGCGTGGATGTGCCCGCGGGCGAATCGCGCGCCTACCGCTTCGCGCTGCACCCGAGGCGCCGTGGGGAGCTGCGAACGGCGTTCGTCGCCGTGCGCATCGCCGGTCCCCTCGGTCTCGCCGGCCGCCAGCGCACGCTCGAGGCGCCTGACGCCATCCGGGTTCTGCCGCCGTTCACCTCGCGCAGGCACCTCGCGAGCCGCGTGATACGGCTGCGCGAACTCGACGGCAACACCAGCCTGCAGGTGCGCGGGCAGGGCACCGAGTTTGACTCGCTGCGCGAGTATGTGCGCGGCGACGACGTGCGCTCGATCGACTGGCGCGCGACCGCGCGCTCGACGAACGTCATGCTGCGCACCTGGCGGCCCGAGCGCGACCGACACGTGGTCATCGTGATCGACACCGGGCGCACGGCGGCCGCGCGGGTGGGCGACTCGACCCGGCTCGAGGCGTCGTTCGAGTCGGCGCTGCTGCTGGCCGCGCTCGCACACCGGGCGGGTGACCACGTGCATCTCGTCGCCTTCGATCGAGTGGTGCGAGCGCGCGTCTCGGGGGTGGATGGCCCCGCCCTCGTGCCGGCACTCGTCGACGCGCTCGCGCCCGTCGAGGCGCAGCTCATCGACACCGACTGGGATGCGGCGCTGAATCAGGCACGCCGGCTCTGGCCTCATCCGTCGCTGCTCGTGCTGCTCACCGCCCAGGAGTCGCTCGACGCTTCACGCGGCTTCCTCGGCGTGCTGCCATCCGTCACCGGCCACGGCACGGTCGTGATCGTGGGAACGGCCACCGACGGCGCGCTCGCCGACGCCGCGACCTCACGCGGGTCGACCTTCGACGCCTACCGCGCGGCATCGGCCGAGGCGTCGCTCGCCGCGGCATCCCGTGTCGCACGGGCGATCGAGCGCGCGGGGGCAGACGCCGTCACCGACACGCCGGAGGATCTGCCACCGCGCATCGCCGACCGCTACCTCGCCCTGAAGAAGGCCGGCCTCCTGTAACCCCACCTGGGTGCAGCGCCGTCGGCACCTCAAGGTCTGCGAAGCTCATGACGAACCGAAGCGCAGTGCGAAAAGCACCGCCACGGGCGCCGCGAGGTACACAAGGCACTGCAGCTCGCAGGGCAGCGGCGAGGCGCAGTGCCCTCGGCACCTCCAGGAGCCCGCCAAGATGCACAAGGCACTGCACCTCCGGGGCTGCGACTGGCGCACCTCGCAGCACGAAGCTGATGACGAAAAGGGCCCCACGCACCGAGGCGCAGTGCGTAAAGCACCGCCACGGGTGCCGCGAGGTACACAAGGCACTGCAGCTCGCAGGGCAGCGGCGACGCGCAGTGCCCTCGGCACCTCCAGAAGCCCCCCGCAGTGCAGAAGGCACTGCACCCCCGCGGCGGGTCGCGGGGGTGCAGTGGTCTCAGCGCAGGTCGAAGCGGTCGAGCTCGGTGACCTTCGCCCAGGCCTTCACGAAGTCGCGCACGAACGTCTCCTGCGCGTCGTCCGAGGCGTACACCTCCGCGAGCGCACGCAGCTCGGAGTTCGAACCGAACACGAGGT
>JASGDS010000118.1:0-3456 GCA_047607025.1 Microbacterium sp. | reverse complement strand
GTGAAGCACCCCGAGAGAACCTGGGTCGGACCCAGCCAGCAGCAGCGGTACGCCATCCTGCGCCGCACGAAGTCGATCGCGATCGTCGGCGCGTCGAACAACCCCGCGCGGGCGAGCTACTTCGTCGGCACCTACCTGCTCTCGAGCTCGCCGTACGACGTGTACTTCGTGAACCCGCGCGAGACGACCATCCTGGGTCGGCCGGCATACGCTTCGCTGGCCGATCTGCCCGTCGTGCCCGACCTGGTCGACGTGTTCCGCAAGCACGACGACCTGCCCGGCGTCGCGCAGGAGGCGATCGATGTGGGCGCGAAGACCCTCTGGCTGCAGCTCGGCTCGTGGAACGAGGAGGCAGCGGCGATCGCCGAAGCCGCAGGTCTCGACGTCGTCATGGACCGCTGCGTGAAGATCGAACACGCGCGCTTCCACGGCGGTCTGCACCTCGCCGGTTTCGACACCGGTGTGATCAGTTCCAAGCGTCAGATCACGAGCCGCTGAACCTCCCAGGGAACCCATAGGGCCGCATGGGGTGGTGTCGAGAGTGGGCGCTTAGCCTCGGGGTACCGGGTCGATGGGAGAGAGAGATCCGTTGGAGAGGACGAGGGCCCCGGCATTGCGCCGGGGTCCTCATCTCTTTGTTCGGCCGGTTCGCCTGCCGTAGCCTTTCGGGGTGAAGATCCGCGACTCCTGGTGGTCGATCCGTCTGGCCTTCCGCGTCGCCCCGTGGCTGATGTCGTTGACGGTGCTGATCACGGTTCTGCTCGGTGTCGTGCCGAGCTTGCAGGTGCTGCTGATCGAGCGGATGTCACAGGGGGTGCTCGACGGCGATGTCGCAGCCGCGACGACGGCTGCGGTGCTCTCCGGTGTCACAGTCGGTGGATACCTCGGCATTCAACAGGTGATGTATGCGCTGCAGCGCATGATTCAGGTGGAGATTCAGCCGGAACTGCAGCGGATGCTGTCGGCGACGCTCTCGAGGCTGCAGCCGTCCGACATCGGCGACCTGACGGTGCAGAGCCGATCGCGCGCTTCGAGGGACGATGTCGTCGAGGGGCGTCTGCAGATGCAGCCCGTGTCCGTGATGTCGGCCGCCTTCGCGGTGGTGGTCGCCGCAGGGCTCACGATCACAATCGGCAGGATCAGTGTCGTCGCGGCCCTGCTCATGCTGGCATGTCTGGCGCCCATGACTCTCGCTTCGAGCTGGTACGCCTCTCGTGAAAGCATCCAATGGCCGAAGATCTCGGAGGCCGCGCGCGTCGGTGCCTATCGCGATGATCAGCTGATCTATCAGACGACGGCGATGGAATTGGCGACGCTCGACGCGAGATCGCGCGTTGCGGCGTCTGCTTATCGTGCGCGAAGCGACTCGCGTCGTGCCCTCATGCGCCTCGAAAGATCGGGTCTTGCGAGTGACGCGATGGCCGCGGTCGTGTGCTGCGCGCTGCTCGTCGGGGCGTTCATCGCCCTGATCCGCAGTGACGCGAGCGCTGCGCTGATCGCCGGAAGCGCGGTCGGAATGCTGTCGGGCATCACCGCAACGAGTTCGGTCGGCTTCGTCATCGGCAGCCTGCTGACGGGAGCGAACGCCATCCGGCGCTTTCGTGCGTTCACCGAGATGCGCCCGGATGGCGGAGCGCCGCCCGAGCGCATCCCCGTCTCCGAACTCGTCGTCGACGACCTCAGCGTTAGCTATTCGTCGAGCGAAGAACCCGTGCTGCACGGCGCGAGCATCCGGGCATCCCGCGGCGAGGTGGTCGCAGTCGTCGGCCCGAACGGGGCGGGAAAGACCACGCTCATCCGCGGCATCATGGGACTCGCTGACGTGACGAGCGGCACCATCCGCTTCGACGGTGTGGATGTCACCTCGCAGAGCTTCGACGAGCGCCATGGCGCCATCGGCCTGCTCTCGCAGGAGTTCGGGCGCTACGAACTGACCGTGCGCGAGAACCTGCTGCTCGGTGCGGGCGCCGCCGAGGTCGATGACGACCGGCTGTGGGAGGCCCTGCGCACCGCGCGCGCCGATGGCTTCGTGGGGGCGCTGCCGGATGGCCTCGACACACAGCTGGGGGAGCAGTGGGGCGGGCCAGGCCTCTCGGGCGGACAGTGGCAG
The DNA here is from genome assembly GCA_047607025.1 of Microbacterium sp. GTDB lineage: Bacteria > Actinomycetota > Actinomycetes > Actinomycetales > Microbacteriaceae > Microbacterium. Next base: position 1,346 of record JASGDS010000118.1, on the reverse strand, counting down.
CGGCTCGCGCTTGCGCGCCTCGCGCTGCGCAACGCGGGCATCTGGATCCTCGACGAGCCGACCAGCGCGATCGATGCCGAAGCGGAGGCGCAGATCCTCGGCGAGCTGCGCGGATCGGCATCCGACCGTATCACCCTGTTCGTCTCGCACCGCGCATGGACCCTCAAGGGCGTCGACCGCAGCTACGTCGTGGATGAGGGGCGCATCGTCGAGTCGGGCACCTATGACCAGCTGCAGGCGGCTGGCGGACGGTTCGCCGAGCTGTTCGCGTCGCAGCAGGACTGACGGGTACGGTGAGGTCATGCCCATCATCGCGCTGACCGGCGGCATCGCGTCGGGGAAGTCGACGATCTCGCGTCGGCTCGCCGAGCACGGAGCGGTCATCGTCGATGCCGACGCCCTGGTGCATGAGCTGCAGGCGCCAGGCCAGCCGGTGCTGGCACGGATGGCCGAGGAGTTCGGCCCGCAGATCCTGCGCGAGGATGGCTCGCTCGACCGCGCGGCCCTCGGCGGCATCGTGTTCGCCGACAAGGACGCACTCGCCCGGCTCAATTCGATCGTGCACCCGGCCGTGAAGGAGGAGTCGCAGCGCCGCTTCCGTGCCGCGATCGAGGCCGACCCCACCGCGCTCGTCGTCTATGACCTGCCGCTGCTCGTCGAGGCACGCTCGGGAGACGCGTGGGACGCGATCGTCGTCGCCGACGCGCCCGCCGCCATCCGCCGCCAGCGCCTGATCGATGAGCGAGGGATGACCCCTGCCGAGGCGGACGCGCGCCTCGCCAACCAGGTTTCGGATGCCGAGCGTCGCGCCATCGCCGACATCATGATCGACACTTCGGGCAGCCTGGCGTACACGCTTGACCAGGCCGATGCCCTCTGGCGGCGCTTCGAGACGCCATGACGTCCGTCGTTCCCGTCGCACTATCTGTCGCTTTTCGGGCATCGAGGCCGCAAGAAGTGCGACCGGAACCGCGTATCGTCGCAGAGAGCGCGACGGCAACCGGGCTGACCGGCGGGTATCGTCACGATGAAGCCCCTCTTTGCGTTCGTTGACATCGGAGGCATCATGACGTCCATCGATCTGAATTCGGATCTGGGGGAGAACGCCCCCGACCGGATGGTCGCTGACGATGAGGCGATGCTGCGCGTGGTCTCGAGCGCGAATGTCAGCTGCGGGTTCCACGCCGGCAGCCCTGAGGGCATCCGGTCGACGCTTGCTGCCGCCGTGTCGAACGGCGTCACGATCGGTGCGCACCCCGGGTATCGCGACTACGACAGTTTCGGGCGCGAGCCGATGGATGTCGACGCCGCGACGCTGCAGGCGCAGGTCGAGTACCAGCTGGGCG
>JASGDS010000117.1:0-2564 GCA_047607025.1 Microbacterium sp. | reverse complement strand
CGTCAGGGCGGCGGCTTCGCACGCTCGGTGCAGGCCGACCCCGCGCTCGCGGGATTCATCGGCGCCGGGCAGATAGTGCCGCTGCTCGGTGACATCGGGTGCCACGCGCAGGTGCTCGCGCAGCAGTTCGGCGTCGGTCAGCGCGGCCATCCGGTCGTGCACGGCCAGCACGGCGGCGAGATGCGCACCGAGCGCACCCTCGGATGGCAGTGGCTGAGGCAGGCGCTCGTATCGCGAGAGCGTTGGCGCGCCCGCCGGGCGACGCAGCAGCAGATAGCCGAATCCGATCGCCGTGACGCCACGGGTGGCGAAGTCGTCGAGCCAGGCGTCAAGCAGCGCGTCGTGCGCGGGGGTTCCGGGCACCGTGCCGCCGTCGCGAATCCACATCCCGGCATAGGCGATCGGGTCGAGCGACTCGCGCTCGATCACCCATGCCTCCAGCGGAATATCCGAGGCCTCGACCCAAGCGCGCACCCGGTCGAGGCCGTCAATGCCGTCCCTCGACTCCCAGTTCCCGAGCAGCTGGGCCACGCCGCCCGGGTTCAGATGGGTGCCGATAGCGGCGACCACCTCGGCGACCAGCGCGTCGCCGACCATCCCGCCGTCACGGTATTCGTACTCGGGAATCCCCTGGGCGCGCGGCGTGATGACGAACGGCGGATTCGACACGATGCGATCGAAACGCTCGCCTGCGACCGGATCGAACAGCGATCCCTCGCGCAGCTCGAGGCGGCTCGCGGCGTTCAGCTCGGCGTTGAGCGCAGCGAACCGCAACGCCCGGGCCGAGACGTCCGTGGCGACGACGCGATCGGCGTAGCGCAGGGCGCGCAGCGCCTGCACGCCGCACCCCGTTCCGAGGTCGAGCACCGAGACTGCGAGCGTCGGCAGCTGCAGCCCAGCGAGGGTGAGCGATGCGCCGCCGACGCCCAGCACGTGGTCGGCGGGCAGCGGCCCGGGCGAGGCGAGCTCGTCGAGATCGCTGGCGACGATCCACTCGCCCGGGCCGCGCCCATCGTGGAATGACTGCGGGCGCACGACGGCACGCGGCACGACCATTCCGTCCTCGATCCCGGCGAGCTCCAGCTCGGCGAGGCCTGCGGCACCCGTTCCCGGCAGCGCTGCGTCGACATCCGACACGGGCTGCGTCTGCCCGAAGACCAGCAGGCGCGCGAGCACGGCCAGGCCGTCCGAGCGGTCGCGGATGGCCCGCAGCGCCGCAGCGCGCAGGCCCCGCCCGATGGCGTCGTCGGCCTCGACGCCCCACATCGCGCGCAGGGCCTCCGACCGGAAGCGCGCGGCCGCGAGATCCTCGGCGAGCCGCCGTGCCGTGGGGAGCGTCATGCCTCCATTCAACCCTGCCCTTCCGCGTCTCGTGTGCCCCGTTCCCTCGTTCACTGCGCCGCGGAACGACGGAACGGGGCACACGAAGGGCGGTGACACCGCCTCGGGAAATCATTAGCACTCTCGTATTGAGAGTGCTAATATCGAAGTTGAGCCTATAAGGCTCAACTAGCGAACATCGCCGAGGACAAGAGGAGGATGATCATCATGGCAATGTTCTTCGACCCGCTCCGTGAGTTCGACCGCATGACGACGGAGCTGACCAGCAAGCTGGCCCCGCACATGCCGATGGATCTTCACCGTGAGGGAGACCACTACGTGCTGAGCGCCGACATGCCGGGCGTCGACCCCGGCAGCGTCGACATCGACGTCGACGGCCAGCTGCTGACCATCCGCGCCGAGCGCACGCCGCGCACCAACGACGGCGTGAAGTGGATCACCCGAGAGCGCCCGCACGGTTCGTACCTGCGCCAGCTCACGCTGGGCCAGGGCATCGACACCGAGGGCATCTCCGCCAGCTACGACAACGGGGTCCTGAGCGTCATCATCCCGGTCAGCGAGAGGGCGAAGCCCCGCAAGATCGCCGTGCAGGCCTCGGTTCCCACCGAGCCCGCACCAGAGCTCACCACGTAGCCGCGGCATCCGGGGGGTCGGCGCTCGCCGCCGGCCCCCTCATCCTGCCCGCCCCACCCTCTCCACTCTCCCCGCCCCGAAGCAGCGAGAATCCATCCGTGCCCCGAGAACGCCGCGGATCGCGGGGGTTTCGGGGCACGGATGGATTCTCGGGGGAGTGACGCCGTCACGCGTCGCGGCGGGCGCCCTCCGACGGCGTCACCGTGAAGCAGCCCGGGGCGGCGAACCCGCGCGAGGCGAACGCCTTCTCGACGGCCTGGACGGTCGGCTCCACGGCATCCTTCTCGACGAGAGCGATCGCCGCGCCGCCGAAGCCGCCACCGGTCATCCTCGCGCCGATGGCGCCCGCGTCCATCGCCGTCTCCACCGCGGTGTCGAGCTCGGGCACCGAGATCTCGAAGTCGTCGCGCATCGACACGTGGGAGGCCAGCAGCAGCGCACCGATCGCTCGCGGGCCATTCGCCCGCACCGTCTCGACGGTGTCGAGCACGCGCTGGTTCTCGGTGACGACATGCCGCACTCGACGGAAGGTCACGTCGTCGAGGACGTCCTGTGCCCGACCGAGGTCGTCGACCGTCACGTCGCGGAGG
>JASGDS010000116.1:0-6339 GCA_047607025.1 Microbacterium sp. | reverse complement strand
GTCGGCGAGGGTGTCGCCGTCGGTGTGGACGTGGCCGTCGCGGTCTCGGTCGGCGTGGCCGTCGGTGTCGGGTCGGTGGTCGGCATGACCAGCTCCGGGTCGGCCAGCGTGACCAGCTCTCGGGCCTGCTCGACGAACCACTGACCGGCGTCGGGGTCCTCCATACCGCGCTCCGGGTCCTGAGGGCCATCCGTGTTGCGGTAGCACTTGCCGTCCGACTCACCCGGCGTCTTCACCCAGAGCAGGGCGTCAGCGTAGGGCGATCCGGTGTCGACGGTCGTCGGGCGCACGCCCGCGCCGCGGTCCGGCGGGTTGCACCAGTCCTCGTGCTGAGAGCCGTAGATGCCGACCGGGTACTGCCAGGGGCCGTTCGCATTGCGCGAGGTGTCGATGACGTAATGGGCGGAAGGCGTGACCCCGGAGCCCGACAAGAGGTCGGCGTAGTAGGCGTTCAGCGCGCTGACGTCGCCGGTCGAGTCGCCGGTCTCACCCGATACGGAGCTGTCGAACCAGCGCACATACTGCGAGAGCGCGCCGCCGTCCGGCGCGCCGACGTACTGGTTGCGGCAGGCCGCCCAGTTGCCAGGGTCGACCTCGGTCGCGTACGCCAGGCACTCGGTGATCCAGTTGCCGAAGTAGCGAAGGTTCTCGGTGTACTGGTAGTTCGAGACGTTGAGGAAGAAGCCGTCGGCGCGCTCCACGCCCGCCTGATACAGGCGGTTGGCGATGTCAGCGACGCCCAGCCAGGCCGAGCTCGTGCCGTCGAGGTAGACGCTCGTGTTCGGGGATGCCTTGAAGGAATCGACCGCGTCGTTCAACTGCTGGAAGCGGTCGGCGGGAGCCTCGGTCGGATCGAGCTCTGCGGGCTGGCACCAGTCGGCCTGGCCGTCGAATGCGACGTAGTGGGGGATAATGCCGAGGCCATCCGGCTCGAGGATGACAGTGGCAGGGCGCCCCTCGATGCCGTCGACGATGGCGTCGATCCACTCCTGATAGTCGGCGGAGTCGGGTGCGCCGCCGGCCGAATACTGCACGCAGTCGCGGTACGGAATGTCGTAGGCGACGAGCACGGGCATCTCGCCGCGCTCGGCGGCCGCGGTGACGACGCGGTCGGCGGTCGCTTCCGCCTCCTCCGGTGTGCCACCGGAGAGCCAGGTCGCGGAGGAGTATGAGCCCAGAAGCTCCGCATCCTCCTTGGCCTGGCCGTCGAGCGTGGCCGCAGCCTGCCAGGTGGTGCTCTCATGGTCGACGAAGAGTGTCGACCCGGGCAGGCCGGTGGATGAATCAGAATCGTCATCGGCGGCCAGCGCGGCCGACGACCCGAGCGCGAGCAGGACGGCGGCGCTCGCGGTGAGCGCCGCGATGGCGGGGGCTCTGTGCCGACGACGTGGATGGGACGGGCTGGCAGTCATCGACGACTCCTCGGGATCGACAGTGATGGGAGAGAGCGAGGGCGCAGGCGTGAGAGCGCTCCCACCGAGCGACTCCGACTGTAGCACAGCGGCGTCGTTCAGGACAGGGGTGTCGTCGACGCGTAGGATCCCTGAGCGATGGCGAGAAGCATGGGCAGCAGCCTCGAATCGGCGTAGACGCCGCGGGCGACGAAGGTGGCGAGACGGTCGGGGCTGATCGCCGACGTGAGCGCGTCGCTCGACAGGGTGCGCGGGCGATTCAACTCGAAGCGTGCGACATCGTCGGCGGCGCGGGCGTAGGCCAGGATGGTGTCGAGATCCGAGGGGATGCCCCAGCGCGCGAGCGTGTCGAGGTGCTGATCGAGTTGGGCGCAGGCCACGGAGGCGGTCGCCGACCATCCCATCGCCTCGATCACCTCGGTGCTCGTGACCTGTCCGTCGCGCGAGGCCGCGGGAGCTCCCTGCGGTTCGTCGATGCCGAGCACCGCCTCCTGCACGACGCCCATGAGCGAGACGGGATCGTCGGCCCTGACGGCGTCGATGACCGTGCGCACCTGCTCGATCGAGAGGCCGATCGCCTGCCGCAGTGTCGCGATGAGAGCCAGCCGGTCAAGGTGCGACTGGTCATACGACGCCGTCGTGGCGTTGCGCTTGACACCGGGTTCGAGCAGCTTCTCGCGCAGGTAGTACTTGATGGTGCTCGTGGGCGTATCGCTGCGTTCGGCGAGCTCTTGAAGCTTCACGGTCGTGTCTCCTTGGAGAGCGGATCGGCGGATCACCATCCACGATGACATCCTCGGATAGTGTCACTATCTTGTCCCATGGACCTCAAGGAATCAGGAGAACGTCACAACGTCACAACGGCCATCCCACTCATTATCGCGATGGCTCTCATCGTCATCCGGTTCGGCATCTTCGTCCACCTGCACATCCGCCGACCGCAGTTGGACATCCGGCGGAACACCGTCAGCGGCTACGGCGCGGACGCGACGCGGCGCGAGTTCAGCGTCATGGCGGCCATCACGATGTCCGCGTACGCCGTGGTCATCATCGTCGGCGCGATTCTCGGCGTCGAGGCGGCCAGCTCCTTCTCCGCCGCCCGGCGATCGGCGCCGGAAAGTGAGGAGGATGGCGGTTGAGAAGGAGATTTCGGGGCTGAGGCTCCTCCTGAACCTGATTCCTCCTCCTGAACCGCACGCAGCTTCAGGTATGTCGGTGCCGTCTGTCAGGCCAGGGGTCGAGCAGATCCTCCATGGCCGCGAGCATGTCAGTGTCCATGTCGTTCGTCGGGTACGCGATCGACTCGCGCATGAAGGCACGGCTGGCCGTCGACGTGCTGGAGATGGCCGTCGCCCACCGCGGGAGCCCGACCGGTGTTGCGGTACACGGCGACCGGTTGAACTCGCCCAGTTCAGATCACGCAAGTTCGTGAGGGCTCTGCAGCGTCACGGGCTGACTGGATCGAAGCGAGGCACCACCGCAAACGAAGACAGCGCAGACTCGGGAAACTGACCCCCGTCGAGTTCGAGTTCATGATGATGGAGACCGTCGACTTGGCGGCATAAACTCCCGACTCAACTCAACCGACAGCAGACCCGGATGCCCGTCAGGTGATCGAGGCCCGGTAGATGGACTCGATCGAGGCATCCAGGGTGCGGTCGAACTCCTCCTCGTTCTGCTGGGCGGTGAGCCCGTCGAGCAGGGCGCGGCTGAAGCTCGCGATCAGGCCGGGGTTGCGGGCCAGGCGGGTGTTGGCCTCGTCGCGGTCGTACCCGCCCGACAGGGCGACGACCCGGGCGATACGGGGATGGGCGATGAGGTCGGTGTAGAAGCCGTCGAGGCTGGGGATGGTGACCTTGACCGCGACCTTCTCGGAGCCGGCGAGTCCGTCCAGCTGGCGCAGCAGCTCGGCCTTCAGGAGCGCCTCCGCATCGAGCTTGTCCGGAGCGTGGATGTCGACCTCGGGTTCGAGAATCGGGACGAGCCCCGCGGCGAGGACGTGCTCGGCGATGCGGAACTGCTGAGTCACAGCCAGCTCGATGCCGGCCGGGTTCGCCGCATGGATGACTGATCGCTCCTTGGTGCCGAAGATCCCGCGCGCTGCAGCGCGCGCAAGGAGCCCGTCGAGATCGGGGATCTCCCGCATCGGCCGCACACCTGCCTGCTCGGCCTGCAGGCCCTGGTCGATCTTGAGGAACGGGATGATCCCCTTGACGCCCCGCAGATACTCGGCTACGCCGCGGCCCTCGATCTCGCGGTCGAGGGTTCCTTCGAACAGGATCGCACCGAGGATTCGGTCGCTCGTGAAGGCAGGGCTCGTGATGACCCGAGTGCGGGCCGCGTGGATGAGGTCGAACATCTCGGCCTCGGTGGTGTACTGCGACTCGTCGATTCCGTACAGGGCGAGGGCCTTCGGTGTGCTGCCGCCGCTCTGATCCAGGGCGGCGATGAACCCCTGCCCGTTCTCGAAGCGGGCAAGCTGGGTGGCGTCGGGCATCGGATCTCCTCGGGGGTGGTTGCGAGCGGGGGTCAGCCCTGGCGACCCTTGAAGCGCGGGTTGAGCTTGTTGATGACGTAGACCCTGCCGCGACGGCGCACGACCTGCGCACCGGGCTGGTTCTTCAGCGACTTGAGTGAGGCGCGGACCTTCATGGCAACTCCTATATGAGAACAGTTATCATTAGCGAGCATACCGGTAGCAAGCGGAACGAGGAACAACGGGTGGATGCAGTAGGCGTGATCGCGGTCGTCGGAGCGTGCGGGCCAGAACGGTCGAGCCACGCGAAGCGGCTGGCGAAGGCGACGAATCGGGCATTCTTCTCCGCTGCCCGTCTGGCCGGATCCCCCGATCCTGTGCAGGAGGCCGCAGTGCTCGCATCCTGGGCCGATCCGGGAGCAGGTGCAGTCGTGGAGCTGCCTGACGAGGTGGTCGCGACCGAGCTGATCGGCGCGTTCGTCGATTTCGACGACCGCACTCGGCTGCTCGCACTGGTGTGCGTGGTGGATGCCGCCCACCTACTGGACGATCTGCACCGAGACGACTGCCTACCGCTGCGCGACGCCGAGAGCGGAGTTGCGGCGCCATTGGCCGTGAGGGCGCAGCTCACCGTCACCCAGATCGAGTACGCCTCGACGATCGTGCTGGTGAACTGGAAGGCGCTGACCCCGCCCGATCTCGCGGTCACGATGGCGCTGCTGAACCATCTGAGCCCGCACGCGCGACTGCGCCTGCACCAGGACACGATCGAGCGCCTCGACCCGGGCGAGCGGTACTCGGTCGAACAGGATCGTCCGGGGTGGGTGTGCCTGCTCAACGGCGACTTCGATCCGTACATGACCGACTCGCGCGTCAGCGCGCTGCACTATGAGGAGGTCCGCCCGCTGCATCCGGGACGGCTCAAGCAGCTTCTGGACGACCGGATCGAACCCGGCGAGTTCGGAACCGTCGTGCGCTCGGCCGGGTTCTGCCGGCTCGCCACCCGTGCCAGCGTCGTGGCCCAGTGGGAGCATGTCGGCCGGGTGATCTCCCTGAGCCCGCTCGCGATCGATGATCGGATCGAGGATGGAGACGAGCTGCTGGCGCTCGGGCAGGATCTTGCGTTCGTCGGGCTCGACCTCGATCACGACGGCCTGGTCGCCGCACTCGACGAGGCCGCACTCACCGACGCCGAGCTCGCCGCCGGACCGGCGGCGTGGGCGGCATTCCCCGACCCGTTCCCGGCGTGGGTGAGGGTCACCGACCGCCGCGAGTGACGGGCGGAGATCACGAAGGGGTGCACCGCAGACGCGGCGCACCCCTCTGCCTCGGCGAGCGGGTCAGTGCTCGTCGTAGTGGTCGCCATGCAGGGCGTGGTGGTGCGTGCCGTGCACGTAGTCGACGTGGTCGCCGTGCTGCACGGCCTCGTGGCCGCAGTCGGCGCCGTGCTCGTGCTCCGCGATGCTGTGCTCCGCGTGGACGTCGGTGATGGTCATGGTGACTCCTTAGTGTTCCGGTTCGGATGGGTCCGTGTCCGCAGACGGGGCTGCGGCAGGCTCTTGGACGTGGGCGAGCGCGTCGGCGATCACGTGCGAGACGTGCAGATCCGCCAGCTGGTAGGTGACTTCGTTGCGGCTACGACTCGAGGTCACCAGGCCCGCCTGGCGGAGCGTCCGCAGGTGCTGAGAAACCAGCGGCTGCGACATGCTCGTGGCCTCCACCAGGGCACCGACGGTGCGCGGCTCCTGCCCGAGCACGTGCAGCAATCCCAGTCGCGGCTCACTGCCGAGGACCTTGAACAGCTGTGCCGCAGCTGCCAGCCCCGGTACCATGTCCATGTCTTCCATCCCATCATAAATATAAACACATTGCAATATTGCTATACTAATGGAAAGGGTTCTCACTCTCCGGAAGGCAGGCGGGCATGATCGGAACCCTCGCACCGCATACCCAGATCCGCGTGCCGCCGCTTCAAAGATGCAGGCGAGCAGCGCGTTCAGGATCCGGGGAGGCATGCAGGAGGAGGCGGAGAGCCTCTCGGTGGTGGTCGCCGAGCCGTTCGCCGATGAGCACCCAGAACATCAGGGCCGAGATGGCGGCGTCCGCGGTGCGGAGGGCATCCTGGCCGTGCGCGCTATCCGGGTCCGCCTGTCGAGACAGCAAGCCGACCACGGCTGCCCGCGCGGTCGCCAACGTCCGGCTCTGGTAGCGGCGTCCCGCTTCCGTGTCCGTGGCCAGGGCACCGAGCAGGGCTCGCACTGCTGTGGCTGTCGTCGGGTCGGACAGGGAATCGATCGACCTCTGAATCCAGGCATCGATGTCCGCCTCCCGGTCGCTGGTGACCACGACGGTCGAGGGCACCGGAGGCTCGTATCCTTCCAGCACCGCCTCCAGCACGATCATCGATTTGGATGGCCACCATCGATACAACGTCTGCTTGCTCACTCGTGC
>JASGDS010000115.1:0-3416 GCA_047607025.1 Microbacterium sp. | reverse complement strand
GCCACCAGGAAACTGGTGGCGGCCCCTCGGCGTCGGTGGGTCAGTTCCTGAGGTGGTGAGCGAGCACGAGGAGGGCCAGCAGGTAGAGGAACGCGGCGAGGTTGACACCGGCGGTGGCCAGCCACGCGAGCGGTGTCGAGGGCACGAGACGGAAGAGTCGCAGGTTGGCGGTGATGCCCACGAAGGTGCCCAGGCCGCCCAGAGCGCCGCCCACCATGCCACCGGCGGCGGCACCGACGATCAACACGAACGGCAGGAACGACCAGATCAGCTGGAGTGCGGACAGCGGCGGGACGACCCGGTACTCGACGTCATCGACGATCACGAGGGGAACGTCCGCGAGGGCCACCTTCTTGAGTCGCGCCTCGGTCTGCCCGCCGTCGTCGCGCCGGAGGGTGAAGCGAAACGGCCCCCTGCCCTTCACGCGGGGTGCCGGCACGTCGTCCACGAGAAGACGCGGGGAACGGATCAATCGCGGGTCCAACTCGACGCGCTGGGACTCGAAGCCGGGCAGGGACAGGGGATAACGGGACAACGTTCTCTCCGTTCCGGTGGGGCAAAGACGCCCAGCATAAGAGGATGCACGGATAGGCGCTGGCTGAGGTGCGTAGGCCGCTTGCGGCCGGAGCCTCGAAGCCTGCCGTGGGTGGGTCATTTCGAGGTGTACTGCGCTCGCACCTCAATGACCAGGTTCCGCCTATCCGCGCACGTTCTAAGGTGTCGTCGTGGCCGCTGACGTGACGACACCTGCGCGGTCCGGCTTCGGCGTGTACGTTCACGTCCCGTTCTGCTCGGTGCGCTGCGGCTACTGCGACTTCAACACCTACACCGCCGACGAACTGGGCGAGGGGGCCACCCGGGCCTCCTACGCCGATTCGGCCATCGCCGAGATCCGCCGGGCCGCCGAGGTCACCGGGCCGCAGACGGTCGAGACGGTGTTCTTGGGCGGCGGCACGCCGACCCAGTTGGCCGCCGCTGACCTGGTGCGCATTCTCGCTGCCGTCGATAAGGCGTGGGGGCTGGCCCCCGGCGCGGAGGTCACGACCGAGGCCAACCCCGACAGCGTCGATCCGGCCTCGCTGGCGACGCTGCGCGAGGGCGGCTTCACCCGGATCTCCTTCGGCGTGCAGTCCGCCGTGCCGCATGTGCTGCGGGTGCTGGACCGCACCCACGATCCGGCACGGGTGCCGGACGCGGTGCGGTGGGCGCGCGAGGCCGGGTTCGAACAGGTCAGCGTCGATCTCATCTACGGCTCGCCGACCGAATCGATGGACGACTGGCGGCGCACCGTCGAGCAGGCCGTCGCCCTCGAACCGGACCACGTGAGCGCCTACGCCCTCATCGTGGAGGAGGGCACGGCGTTCGCCCGCAAGGTCGCGCGTGGCGAGGTCGTCATGCCCGACGACGACGAGACGGCCGACAAGTATGTGCTCGCCGATGAGATGTTCGAGGCGGCGGGACTCGGCTGGTACGAGCTGTCGAACTGGGCGACGGGCGAGGCGGCGCAGTGCCGCCACAACGTCCTGTATTGGACCGGCGGCGAGTGGTGGGGGGTGGGACCTGGTGCTCATTCGTATCTCTGGGGGCGTCGCTGGTGGAACGTCAAGCATCCGGCGGCCTACGCCCGGCGTTTGGCGGCCGGGGAGTCCGTCGAGGCGGGGTCGGAGGTCATCGATGCCGGAGCCGCCCGCCTGGAGGAGGTCATGCTGCGGGCGCGGCTGCGCTCGGGACTGGACCCTTCAGGTCTGCCGCCGCACGAGCACCTGATCGACGACGGCCTGCTCGAAAAGGCCGGTGAGCGCCTCGTTCTCACTCGTCAGGGCCGCCTGCTCGCCGACCTCGTCATCCGCGCCCTGACCTGACCAGGTGCTGATGTATTCGGGTTGTGTGCCGTCGCCCGGTCCCTGAGGTGCGCCCTTCGAGGCCGCTCGTTCCTCGCGGCACCTCAGGACCCGCGCAGCACACCTCGAAGGGACCACCACCGCAGGCCTCGCCCTTCGAGGCTCGGCCGCAGGCGGCCTCGCACCTCAGGGACCTGTAAGTGTGGGTGGTGGCTGGTCTGGGACTGGCTGGCCGGGGCATGATGCCGGTGTTTCCGTCTGGTGGTTTGTGACCCTTCAGGGACCTGACCGTTTCTTCTTTCTGGGTTGGGGCGTGTCTTGAATCCGACTTGTCTGGAGTGTCGGGCGGTGGGATCGGTGTCGGCCCTGGCCCACCATGATGGCTTGATGAGAAGCATGTCCAACCGGTAGTGGTTGTGACCCATTACAGGACTGCCTCGTGGTGACTTCACTCCCGGGCCGACGCCGATCCCGCGACGTCCCCCAAGAGTGAAGGAGCATCGTATGGACATCGTCGCAGACGTGTACTCGTTCGTGGTGGGTGTGGACACCCATGCCCGGCATCACAGTTACGCGGTCATCGAGTGCCACACCGGAAGACTTCTCGACGCCCAGAACTTCCCGACCAGTAACGCTGGTCTGGACCGGGCGGTCGAGTGGATCGGGCACCGTACCTGCGGTGACCTGGGCCACACCCTGGTTTCGGTGGAGGGGACTGGCTCCTACGGGGCCGTCCTCACGGGCCGTCTGTCCGCTGCCGGCTACCGGGTAGTCGAAGCCCCCACACCCGACCGCAAACGCTCTACAGGCAAAACCGACGCCACCGACGCGCTCGCTGCGGCACGCCAGGCCCGCAGCGAGCGACTCGACCAGCTACGTGACATCCGCGCTCGTGGTGACCGGGCCGCTCTGCAGACGCTGACAAGCCTGCGGGACATGCTCAACAGTCAACGACTCGCGCTGATCAACGCGCTCACCGCGCTACTGCGCGCCCATGACCTCAGCATCGACGCCCGCAAAGCGTTGACACCCACACAGATCGACACCATCGCGACCTGGCGCACCCGACCAACCGACGACACCCACACCGCCGTCATCCGCGCCACCTGCATCCGACACGCACGGGCAATCCGGGGTCTCGAAACCGAACTGGCTGACAACAAGACCCTCATCACCGCCATCGTCAAAGCCACCGCACCCGAACTGCTCGACCTCCATGGCGTCGGACCCATCACCGCAGCCGTGATCTTGACCGTCTGGTCACACCCCGGACGCATCCACACCGACGCGGCCTTCGCGAAAATCGCCGGAGCCTGCCCCATCCCCGCCCAATCAGGCAACAACCAAACCCGACACCGACTCAACCGCGGCGGCGACCGACGCCTCAACCGCGCCATCCACACCATCGTCCTCACCCGATGGCGCACCCACCCCGACACCCACACCTACATCACACGCCGCCGCGCCCAAGGCAAAACCGACCGCGACATCCGCCGATGCCTCCGCCGCTACATCGCCCGAGAAATCTGGCGAACCCTCAACCAAACCCCCACTTGACAAACATAGAAGCGTCGG
>JASGDS010000114.1:0-8260 GCA_047607025.1 Microbacterium sp. | reverse complement strand
GATCACGACCCGGACCAACGAGCCCCGCGTACCCTGCCGCGCGGCCTCGCGCTGCCGACGGACCTCCGCCGGATCGACCATGCTCATGCTCAGCCCCTCTCGATGTGCCCCGGCTTCCGGGATCGGATGCGACCATCCTGCCATGCGGTGGTAGGCGGTCGCACTGACCCGACCCGCAGCCTCGCGACTACATCCAGTAGCATTCGACCGTCGCGGACCTGCTTGCCGCTCGATCCGACTCCGAGTGAGATTCCCGACGAACCAGGGCTTAAAGAAAATGCCCGGTCAGGATTATCTGCAGTTTGGTGCGTCATGGTGATCGATGTACATGAATCACTCGTTTCGTGGTGCGTGATGGTGATTTTCATCCGCTGTTGTGGCGTCTGCGTGTCGGATCGCACGAAGGAGCGTCGTGTGAGCGTGTCACCACGCCGGCGGCCTTGAGCCTCTTGCGCACGGTCTGGATGTGGATACCGTGCTTGCGAGCGATCTCCTCCTGAGTCATCGACGATCACGCCGAGCTGTTGGGTGATCGTCCACTGGTCCCGCGCGAGGAGTCCGTCGTAGAGCTTTGAGATGTCGGCGAAATCGAGAACCTCCGTAAGCACCCAGATCGGCAATTCCCCGTTGCGCTTCTCCTCGTGGTGCCGGATCGGCTCACTGTGCCGCCGAGCGCGAGCGGTCCGCATGCCGGCCGTGGTTAGCCACGCACTGTGGTCGAAGGTGGGTCGGAACGCGGTGGCGTCACGATAAGCGAGCGGGCCGATCGAGTCGATCCGGTAGCTCAGATGACTGCGCAGCGCGACCTCGACGCGCTCGATGCCGTCATGGATGAGGGTCCGCAGCTTCCGATCGAACTCATACAGATGCACTATGAATTGCCCCGGGTTCAGTGCGTGACACCTACGACTACTCCGACAACCAGTAGCTACGGGCACGCGCCTCAAGCGCTACCGGTCTTCGCCCAGACCGTGCCACGATGCACGTCGAACTGCTTCGCCAACGCGATGACGCTGACGCCCTTGGCGCGGGCTGTTCGCATAGCGTCCACTTCCTCGTCAGTCAGCCGTGTTCGGGCGCGTCTCCTTGGCTCTGCCGACGCCGCAATGAGTGGATCGTCGAGCTGGCTGATGGGCTCGACGGCGACCCCAGACCCCTGATTCCACGCGGAAACGAGCCTCTCGACCGACTGTCGCCTGTTCTCATAGAGTTCGATGGCGTCGGCGAAGTGCGCGGCGAGCAGCTTGTCGCTCTCTGCTTCGAGCTTCGCGCGGTTGGCCATGAGGTCGGCCATCTCCTGGTCAGGGTCTGTCGTGGCATCGTTCGTCATCTCGAACCTCACGGTCATGGAGTCCGACCCGTGCTGGTCGGCCGCCATATTTTCGTATAACATTATTGGCGTGGAAGAGCATGAGACGATCAACGGTGCTCCCGTCACCGAGGAGCAGATCGCAGCCTGGGCGGATGAAGCCGAGGTCGGATACGACATCGCGGCGTTGAAGAAGCGGGGCCGTGGACGGCCCGGCCGCGGTGCCGAGCCATCCCAGGTCATCGCGCTGCGCCTCACCGCGGACGAGATCGCTGCCCTCGATGCCCGCGCAGAGCGGGAGGGGAAGTCTCGTTCCGAGGTGATCCGCGAGGCGTTGGCTTCCGCGTGAGAGTTTACCCGTCGGCGTTGAAGCATGGGATCGACCCTGAGGACGCGATCCAGGCTGCACCGTGGGCGACCTGGATCGAGAGGAACTTGACGATGACAGTCCGGCCCGACAGCTCCGGCTCGGGTTCGATACGCGTGGCCGTCTTCTTGAGACGGTCCTGCTGGTCTTCGATAGCGGGAATGAGCTTATCTCGTCTTCTCCCAAACCGTCGCCCGATGCACGCCGAACCGCTGGGCGATCGATAGGACGCTTTCGTCACCGCGCCGTGCCGTTTGAATAGCGTCTCTCTGGTGAGGCAAGACGCGGTCAGCCTCCTGCGGATGCTCGCTCAATAGACGGCGGACAGGCGTCGCGTGGCGGTCAAGAACCCGGCCGCGACTCCTCAGTCATTTGATCCCGCTCGACGAGACCGACTGCACGAAGTACTTCTGCAGGGCGAGGATCACGATCGTCGGAATCGCGATGAAAACGGTCGCTCCCGCGAGAAGTACGCCGTAGTCGCCGCCGGTGGCCGTCATCAAGTTCGCCAGCGCGATCGGCGCCAGCAGGTGCTCGCTGTCCGTGCCCACGAGCAGAGGCCAAATGTACGCCTGCCATTGGAAGAGGAACAGCGACAGCCCAGCGCCCATCAGGACCGGAATGGAGTTGGGCAGGTAGATCCGCCAGAAGATCCCGAACCAGCCGAGTCCATCGATCCGCGCCGCCTCGACCAACTCGCTCGGGATCGATAGGAAGAAGGTACGGATGAGCAGGATCGCCATGCCGTTGCCAAGCCCGGGAAGGATCAGCCCGGTGAAGGTGTTGACCAGTCCCCAATCCTTGAAGATGCCTGACAGCGGGATCGCGATCGAGTCGAACGGGATGAGGAAGCTGATGAGCACCACGACGAAGACGAGGTTCTGACCAGGGAACTTGATCGCCGAAAGCGCAAAAGCTGCAGTGGCACACACGATGAGCCCCACAAAGACGGTCGCCGCCGCGACGATTATCGAATTGATCGTGGCCTCGCCGAATCCGACGCGGAAAACATCGACGTATGTCTGGAACTTGAAGTCGGTCGGCAACAGCGCTTTCAGGCTCAGAGGACTGAGATCGGCGAAGATCTGCGAGGAGGACCGGGTTGAGTTCACCACGATCCACCAGACCGGAAGGATGAAGATCACGCCCATGAGTGCTTGGACGATGCGCACCGGGATGCCGCGGGGCCTCCGCCTGCGCTTGCTCATGGCCCCGAAGGCTGTGTCCTGTCGTGCCATCAGCGGCGTCCTCTCATCAGACGGAACTGCAGGGAGACGATCAGCAGTGCGAGCAGCACGAGAATGACGACCTCCGCCTGCGCGTGCGGAGTATCACGAAGCGTGTACGCGCGGGTGTAGATGTCGTACATCAGGAGGTTCGTCGCCCCGTTGGGCCCGCCGCTGGTGAGGATCTGCACGGGAGCGAAAAGCACGAGATGCACTCCCGTGGCAGCGACGAGCATGAACAGGAGAGTTCCCCGAACGAGCGGCATCGTGATCGACAGGTGTTTGCGCCACGTGCCGGCGCCGTCTATCGCCGAGGCCTCGTATAGTTCCTCTGGAATCTCGTTGATCCCCGCGATCAGGAAGAGCATCCAGAATCCGACACCGATCCAGCCGATCATCACGATGATCGACATGAGTGCCTGACTCTGCGACGACAGGAATGGCTGAGCCGGCAGGCCCATCCCCCTCAGGATCGAGTTCGCAAGTCCGTCAGGCTGGTAGATCACGCCCCAGATGATGGCTGCGCTCGCGGCGGGGACCGCAACAGGGATGATCACGAGTGCCCGGAAGAAACGCGACCAGCGTGTGGCGCGAACGTAGAGAAGCGCGAAGAGAAAGGCGACGGCGATGATGAGCGGGTTCAGGACGGCCGAGAACAGCAACGTCACCCAGACGGATCCCCAGAAAGTCGGATCCTGGAACAGATCGATGTAGTTCTGCAGACCCACGAACTGCGGCGTGGGGTTGAGGATCGTCGTGTGCTCAAGGCTCTGCACGAGGATCACCACCGCAGGCGCGATCCGTGTCACACCCAACGCAAACAGCGCCGGGAACAGGAAGGCGAGGGCGACCAGGAGCACGCGTCCGCTGCGCGCACGGTGGGAGGGAGGTCCCTCCCGCCGTACCGAAGCCGATGGGAGGGATGCGTGCGCCGGACCGGCGGTCCGGGCGCGCTCGTCCGCAGAGACGCTCACAACAGGCTCTCCCACTGCGTTTGGATCGTCTCCTGCGCTTGCTGCAGTCGGTCGGCAACCGGCTCCCCATTGACGATGTCACTGATGGCGAGGTTCATCTCCGTCTGGAACTGTGGGAATCCGACGCTCGTCGCATGCAAGTTCTCTGTGTTTTAGATCTCTTACTCGATGAGATCCTAGGCCCCGACAGCGTTCTCGCCACCCTTGTCCTCAAGACCTTCAAGCATCGAAGCCCGACCCTCACTGTTGGCGGTGATGTTTCCCGAGCCGATACCCATGGCGGCGCTGCCTTCCGGCGTCAGCGCGACGTACTCCATGAACTCCTGGGCAGCATCCAGCACAGACGACTGGGGATTCACGCCGATGTTCCAGCTGATGTTCGGGGTCTTCGCCTCGCCACCCTCCCAGTACGGCATGGGCGCGATGCCCCAGTCGGCGGTGCCGTCGGCATAGCTGGGGAGAACCCAGGTGCCGGCAACGATGTACGCGACCGAGCCAGATGCGAACAGCTCGTCATTCTGACCGAACCCGATGCCGCGCGGGTTGATCCCCGACTCGAACGTGCCGGAATACCACTCCATGACCTCGTTCCACTCGGGAGTGTCGACATCAACCGTGAGCCCATCGTCACCACTGATACCGGCAGTGCCGCCGGCGGACTCCACGATGGGCTGGAACTGGTAGTAGGCGGTGGGCTGCTCGATCATCAGTCCGTACTGGGCGCCGGCCTGCTGCGCCTTCTCAGCATCCGCTGTCACCTGTTGCCACGTCAGGCGCTCAGCGGGGTCCATCGAAGGCGCTTCGATGCCGGCCTGCGCCAGGAGCGTCTTGTTGTAGAACATCAGTTGCATCGACATGTACATCGGCAGCGCATAGAGCGCGCCGTCGTACACTCCGCTCTCATAGACCTGATCGGAGACGACCTCCTTGACCTGATCGGCGAGTGCACTCTGGTCGGCGAGATAGCCCTGCGCCGCGTACTGGATCGCATTGACCTGCTCGACGAGGTAGACATCGACCTCATTGTTCGCCTCCAGTCGCTGCTGAAGCGTGGAGTTGTAGCTGGCGAACGGGATCTGCGTGTACTCGACCGTGATGTTGGGGTGGAGTTCCTCGAAGTCAGCGATCACCGTGTCGTACGACTCGGCTGCATCCGTTCCGCTGAAATGCACCACCTGGGCGGTGCCATCGGAACCGCCCGTGCTGTCATCCGCGTTCGACGAGCAGCCCACGAGAAGGGCGAGCGTGGTGAACACGGCGATCCCCGCGGTGACCTGACGTTTGATGTTCATTCCAAAGGTCCTCATTTGTGTCAATAACTCGAATCGTTTTCAGTTTGATTGAACGCCACCGTAGCAAGTGAACTAGGAACCGTCAAGCATCTTCTTGCGCACTTGCGCGTTCGACGCAAAGATGTAAACTGCAATCGATTTGATAAGGGGAGTCCGATGACCACGATCCAGGATGTCGCCCGCCGGGCCGGCGTCTCACCGGCGACGGTCTCGCGGTTTCTGAGCGGGCATCCGGTGCGCTCGACCGCTCGGATCACGGAAGCCATCGCCGATCTCCACTACCGGCCGAACAACGCGGCCCGTTCGCTGCGCTCGGGTCTGCACAGCTGCATCGCGCTGATCGTGCCAGATGTGACGAACCCGTTCTTCGCATCGGTGCTCAAGGGCATCGAGAACAGGGCGGGTGACGAGCGCCTTCTCGTCCTCGTCGGCAACAGCGACGAAGACCCGGTCAAGGAGGCCGCGCTCATCCAGGAGCTCGCGGCGCGATCTGACGGCATGATCATCGGTCCGGTGAAGGAAGGGGACGAGTCCTATAAGCACCTCGCCGGGCTCAACATGCCGATCGTCCTCATCGACCGCGAGATCGGTTCGGAGCATCCCTTCGACTCGGTCGTGGCCGACAATCAGTCCGGCATGCGCCAGGCAGTCGGCCACCTGGTCGGGCTCGGGCACACCCGGATCGCCGCGATCCACGGCCCAGAAGACTCCACCCCGGGACGAACCCGCATCGAGTCCTTCCACCAGGCGCTCAGGGAACGGCACATCGAAATCCGCAGCGAGTACAACGTGATGGAGGACTTCCGCATCCGCGGTGGTTACGACGGCATGATGGCCTTGTGGGACCTGACAGAGCGCCCCACCGCGGTGATCATCTCCAACAACCTCATGACGGCCGGAGCACTGACGGCCCTGCACGAGATGGCCGTGAGCGTTCCCGGAGACCTCTCCGTCATCGGCTTCGACGACCAGCAGCTCGCCCCGTTGCTCGATCCTCCCCTCACAGTCGTCCGCCGCAACGAGATCGAGCAGGGGGCACTCGCCGCCGATCTGCTCATCCGACGCCTCCGCATGGAGGAACGCGGCGAGTACAGCTCTCTGACCATGCCCGTCGACCTCGTCATCCGCTCGTCCACTGCGACACCACGCGATGAGCGCCATCGCCCGCAGGATCTGAAAGAGCGCGCCCAATGAAGATGCAGACCACCCGCCAGAACGCGCCGCAGGTCATGGTCGTCGGCAGCATCACTGTCGACGTGTCGGCGGTGGCAACCCGTCCACCCGCCGGCGGCGAGACCGTGTTCGGGTCCGAGTCATTCGTCGCGCTGGGGGGCAAGGGCGCCAACCAGGCCGTTGCCGCCGCGCGCGCGGGCGCGATGGTGAGCATGGTGGGCGCAGTGGGCGACGACATGTTCGGGCCGTTCGTCGTCGAGCGCCTGCGCCACGCCTCCGTCGACACCACGACCGTCGCCGTGTACGAACGGCCAACGGGCCTCGCGCACATCCGCATCGATGGGTACGGGCAGAACGACATCGTCATGGTGTCCAACGCGAACGCACAGCTCACCGCCGAGTTCGTCGACGACGCGCTGCGCCGTTCGGACGAGAACCGACGTGTCCTGCTCACACAGCTTGAGATCCCCATAGCGGCGGCGGTAAGCGGGATGCGCACCGCCCGCGAGTTGGGGATGCTCGTGATCCTCGATCCTGCACCGTGGGTCGAATTGCCGGATGAAATCTGGGAACTCGTCGACGTGGTGACTCCGAACGAATCAGAGGCATCGCGGTTCACCGGACTCAACGTCGTCGACACCGCATCGGCCGCAGCCGCCGGCGCGTGGTTCTGCGCACGGGGCGTGGGAACGGCCATCATCACAATGGGCGCGAGCGGTTCCGTCGTCGTCCACGCCGACTCGGTGACCTCGCACCCGGCCGTCCTCGTCAAGGCCGTCGACACGACCGCCGCCGGCGACACGTTCACGGGTTTCCTCGGCTCGGCGCTGGCCTCTGGCGCATCCCTGGACGACGCCGTAGCGCGCGCCATGCACGCGGCAGCCCTCAGTGTCACGCGGCACGGCGCATCTCCCAGCATCCCCACCGCCGCCGAAGTGGCGGATTTCATGCAGTCAGGAGTCCATTCATGAACAGCACCCCTCGCACACTGGGCCCGGCCGCGTACGCCGCCTTCCCGCTCGGCGGGATCGGGACCGGGACGATATCGGTCGGCGCACGTGGCGACCTGCGCGATTGGGAGATCTCCAACCGCCCGGACAAGGGCTCGTGGCTCCCTCTCTCATTCTTCGTGATCCGAACCTCGACCGAGACGGGAGACGTCGCCGCTCGCGTGCTGGAGGGGCCGATCCAGCCTCCGTATGGGGGAGACTCAGGCTACCGGAAGGGCAACCTTGCCGGACTCCCCCGCATGGCGACAAGCGAGTTCGTCGGGGAGTACCCCCTCGCCCGCATCGCATTCTCCGACCCGGCGGTGCCGGTCGAGGTCGTGTGGGAGGGGTTCAACCCGTTCGTTCCTCAGGACGCCGACGACTCCGGCATACCCGGGGCCTACTGGCGCTATTCCGTGACGAACCACAGCGCAGATGCCCTCGAAGTCAGCATCGCCGGCCTGCTCGCCAATCCCATCGCCACCGACGGCAGGGATCTGTTCCACGGGGTTCGCTACAAAGGGGTGCCGTCGGTGCACGAGGTCAGCACCGATGGCATCACGGGGATCGCCTTCCGCACCAACCTCGACGATGCCGACGTCGACTTCGGGACCGCGGTGCTCGCCAGTTCGGACCCCGCTGTCACAACGATCTCGCGCTGGCCGGCCAACACCTGGGGCGATGGCGCACAGGTCTTCTGGGACCGGTTCACGGCCCAAGGACACATCGACGGAACGTTCTCCGCGGAACAGGTGGCGGCGATCGAGGCGCGCAGCCCCTTCGAGATCACACAGTCGGTCGGAAGCGTCTGCAGCCGGCGAACGGTCGCCGCCGGTGAGACCGCGACCTTCGAATTCGTCATCACCTGGCACACGCCGAACCGCCCACGCGCCTGGAACGGGCACATCGGCCTGGCGAACACCCACGGCG
>JASGDS010000113.1:0-8925 GCA_047607025.1 Microbacterium sp. | reverse complement strand
TGCAGACACGGTCACCGTCGCCCCGTCGGAGCCACGCACGCCCTTGATGGTCGCTGTTGCTTGCGCTGAGCTTGTCGAAGTGCCTGTCGAAGTGTCTCCCGTGATCTCGAGCTCGCTGAGGCCGGTCGCGGCCGGCACCCCGAGCAGTTCGCCCAGGATGGCAGGAACCACCCCGCCCGTGCCATCCGTCGACAGGTTGCCGGCGATCACGAGGTCGAAGCCTGCCTTGCGCAGCGCGGCGGCGAGCACCTCGGCGGTCAGCGTGACGTCGGCGCCGACAAGACCCTCGTCGACGACGTGAATGGCGCTGCCCGCGCCCATCGCAAGACCCTTGCGGATGGACGTGACGGCCGCCTCCGGCCCGACCGAGAGCAGGGCGATCTCGACGTCTGGATTCTTGTCGGCGTGGGCGAGCGCCACTTCGATCGCGCGCTCCCCGATCTCATCGAGCACCCGGTCGGACGCGTCGCGGTCGGCGAGTCCCGTCTCCAGGTTCAGCTTTCGATCTCCGTAGGTGTCTGGCACTTCCTTCACCAGAACGACGATCTTCATCGAGCGAGCTCCTCAGGCTGAGTTTCAGTTAACGACATCTTACTCAGACGTGGCGCCGGCGAGACTCAGCCACGTCTCCACCACGGTGTCGGGGTTGAGCGAGACCGACTCGATGCCGTGATCGACGAGCCACTGCGCGAGGTCGGGGTGGTCGCTCGGCCCCTGCCCGCAGATGCCGACGTACTTGCCGCGGCGGGTCGCGGCATCGATCGCCAGTTCCAGCAGCTTCAGCACCGCAGGGTCGCGTTCGTCGAACGATGAGGCGACGAGCGCCGAGTCTCGGTCGAGCCCGAGCGTCAGCTGCGTCATGTCGTTGGAGCCGATCGAGAAGCCGTCGAAGATGTCGAGGAACTCGTCGGCGAGCAGCGCGTTGGAGGGGATCTCGCACATCATGATGACCTGCAGACCGTTCTCGCCCTGCACGAGCGAGTTCTCACGCAGCTTCTCGATCACGGCACGGCCCTCGCCCGTCGTGCGCACGAAGGGGATCATGATCTTGACGTTCGTCAGCCCCATCTCGTCGCGCACGAACTTCAGCGCCTCGCACTCCATCGCGAAGCAGTCGGCGAAGTCGGACGACACGTAGCGGGATGCGCCGCGCCATCCGATCATCGGGTTCTCTTCCTCCGGCTCGTAGTGCTCGCCGCCCAGCAGATTGGCGTACTCGTTCGACTTGAAGTCGCTCATGCGCACGATGACGGGCTCAGGCGCGAACGCCGCGGCGAGCATCGAGATGCCCTCGGCGACGCGCTTCACGAAGAACTCGCGCGGCGAGGCATACGCCGCTGTCCGTCGCTCGATCTCGGCACGCAGGCCGTCGTCCCCGGTCACTGTGGCCTGTCCTGTGGCCTGTCCTGTGGCCTGTCCTGTGGCCTGTCCTGCGGCCTGTCCTGAGCCTGTCGAAGGGCCTGTCGAAGGGCCCGTCGAAGTGTCGAACGCGAGCAGCGCGCGGGGGTGGATGCCGATCTGCCGGTTGATGACGAACTCCAGACGGGCGAGACCGATGCCGGCGTTCGGCAGTCGCGAGAAGCTGAACGCCTGATCGGGCGTGCCGACGTTCATCATGATCTTCACCGGAACATCCGGCATCTCGTTGAGACGGGTGACCTTCTCCTCGAACTCCAGCAGCCCCGCGTAGACGTTGCCGTCGTCGCCCTCGGCGCACGACACGGTCACCTCGGTGCCATCGGTCAGCACCTGCGTGGCGTCGCCCGTACCCACGACGGCGGGGATGCCGAGCTCACGCGCGATGATCGCGGCGTGGCACGTGCGGCCGCCGCGGTTCGTGACGATCGCCGCCGCCTTCTTCATGATCGGTTCCCAGTCGGGGTCGGTCATGTCGGCGACGAGCACATCGCCCGCGCGGAACTGATCCATGTGCGCCAGGTCGCGCAGCACGCGCACCTCGCCCGCACCGATCCTCTGGCCGATCGCGCGGCCGGTGGCGAGCACGTCGCTCGTGCCCTTCAGCACGAATCGGCGCCGCTCGTTCTGGTCGCCGCGCGAGACGACCGTCTCTGGCCGCGCCTGCAGAATGTACAGCTTGCCGTCGACGCCGTCCCGACCCCACTCGATGTCCATGGGGCGCCCGTAGTGATCCTCGATGACGAGTGCGTGACGCGCGAGCTCCTCGACCTCGTCGTCGCTTATCGAGAACTGGCGACGATCCTCCTCGGGCACATCCACGAAGGCCGTCGACCCGCCCACGTGCACGCCGTCGGCGTAGCGCATGGCGATCGCCTTCTCGCCCACATTGCGCTTCAGGATGGCCGGGCGCCGCTCGCGCAGGGCCGGCTTGTAGACGTAGAACTCGTCGGGGTTGACCGCCCCCTGCACGACCGCCTCGCCGAGCCCGTACGAGCTGGTCACGAACACGGCCCGGTCGAACCCGCTCTCGGTGTCGACCGTGAACATCACGCCGGATGCTCCGATATCGCTGCGCACCATCCGCTGCACCCCCGCCGACAGATCGACGTCGTGGTGGTCGAAGCCGTTGTGCACGCGGTACGCGATCGCCCGGTCGTTGTAGAGCGAGGCGAACACCAGCTTGATCGCGGCGAGGATGTTGTCGATGCCGCCGATGTTGAGGAACGTCTCCTGCTGCCCGGCGAACGACGCATCGGGCAGGTCCTCGGCCGTGGCCGATGATCGCACGGCCCAGGTCACCGCCGTATCTCCCGCGGCGATTTTCGCGAACGCCGCACGGATGTCCGCCTCAAGGTCCGCCGGGAACGGCTGCTCCTCAATCCACGTGCGCACCTGCGAGCCGACCTGCGCCAGCTGCACGACGTCGTCCACATCGATGGCTGATGCCGCCTCGCGAATGCGCTCGTCAAGCCCCTCATGCGAAAGGAAGGAGCGATAGGCATCGGCCGTCGTCGCGAAGCCGTCAGGCACCCGCACGCCCGCCGCAGACAGGTTCGTGATCATCTCGCCGAGCGAGGCGTTCTTGCCTCCCACCTGCGGCAGATCATCCATGCCCATTCCCTGAAACCACAGCACATTCGACATGACTCTCCTTTCGCGTGCGGGTCACGCACGCAGCTTCATCGACTGCATGATCACGGCCGACATCTCTTCCACACTCTTGGCCGACGAGTTGACGAACGGCACCTGATTGCGGCGGTACAGGTCTTCGGCGCGACGCAGCTCGAGCGTGCACTGCTCGAGGCTCGCGTACACCGAATTGGGGCGCCGCTCATGGCGCACCTGGCTGAGGCGCAGCGGCGTGGTCGTCAGCCCGAAGCATCGCTCGCGGAACGGCGCGACACGCGCAGGAAGCGCCCCCTCACGACGCCCCTCGATCGAAAAGTCGTCGTCGGTGAGCGGGTAGTTCGCCACAAGCAGTCCATACTGCAGAGCGAGGTACATCGTGGTGGGCGTCTTGCCGCAACGAGACGGCGCGATGATGACGACATCGGCGATGTCGAGCGCCCTGGCGCTCTGCCCGTCATCGTGCTCGATCGCATACTCCACCGCGCGCATCCGCTCGAGGTAGCGGTGCATGTCGCCCACGCCGTGGTACTGCCCGAGCTGCTCCGACGCGGTCGTGCCGAGCGCCTGCTCCAGCTCGGTCAGGTGGCCCGCCAGCAGGTCGATGCAGGTGGCACCGGCATCCTCGATGATGCGCCGCAGAACCGGGCGCTTGACCGTCGTGAAGACGATCGTCTCGGCACCCGAGGCGATCGTGCTCCGGATGGCCGCAGCGATATTCCGCGCGCCCTGCTCAGTATCGACGAACGGAATCGTGTGCTTGCGGAACACGAGACCAGGAAAGTTCGCCAGCAGCGCGCTGCCGAGCGTCTCTGCGGTGATGCCCGTACTGTCGGACACGAAGAACGCGTCGCGCGCCGCATCGGACATGTCGCCTCCTGGATGGTGTGGAACCAGTTAACCCGCGCTCGCTGTGTTCTTATGAAACTTGGACATCTCAAGAACTTCACTTCTTTTCATTTCAATAAGCCCGAAGACATGTCGAGGAGAACCGGGGTCCCCGCTTTCGTGCCCCGGAGCAGATGCAGGATTCTCAACGCGGCCCGATATCCTGAAGACAACATGGCGCATCTTCTCGGGGCCGAGTCCCTGCACCTCGAATACCCCACAAGGATCGTCTTCGATTCTGTGTCGCTCGGCATCGACGAGGGCGACCGCATCGGGGTGGTCGGTCGCAACGGCGACGGCAAGTCCTCGCTGCTGGGGATGCTCGCCGGGCTCTGCTCCCCCGACGCCGGACGCGTCACGGTGCGCGGCGGCGTGCACGTCGGTGTGCTCGACCAGGCCGACACGCTCGATGACGGGCACTCAGTCTCTCAGGCCATCGTGGGCGACCGGCCCGAGCACGAGTGGGCGGGCGACCCGCGTGTGCGCGAGGTCATCGCGGGGCTCGTCGGCGACCTCGACTGGGATGGCCCTGTCGACTCGCTGTCGGGTGGCCAGCGCAGACGCGTGGCACTGGCATCCCTGCTCGTCGGCGACTGGGACGTGCTCATGCTCGACGAGCCGACGAACCACCTCGACGTCGAGGCGATCACCTGGCTCGCCGGTCACCTGAAGCGCCGGTGGGCGCCGAACGCGGGCGGGCTGCTCATCGTCACCCACGACCGCTGGCTGCTCGACGAGGTCTGCACCAAGACGTGGGAGGTGCACGACCGCATCGTCGAGCCCTTCGAGGGCGGCTACGCCGCCTATATCCTGCAACGGGTCGAGCGCGACCGTCAGGCACAGGCGATCGAGCAGCGCCGCCAGAACCTCGCCCGCAAGGAGCTGGCCTGGCTACGCCGCGGCGCGCCGGCGCGCACCTCGAAGCCGAAGTTCCGCATCGATGCCGCCAACGCGCTCATCGCCGATGTGCCGGAGATCCGCGACAAGACCGAGCTGCAGTCGCTGGCGGTCTCGCGCTTGGGCAAGGATGTCGTCGACCTGCTCGACGCCGGAGTCTCTTTCGGCGCCACAGAGGTGCTGCGCGATGTCGAGTGGCGCATCGCGCCCGGCGAGCGCACCGGCATCCTGGGCGTCAACGGCGCCGGCAAATCAACTCTCCTCGGCCTCGTCGACGGCTCGGTCGAGGCGACCAGCGGCCACGTGAAACGCGGCAAGACCGTGAAGGTCGCGACGCTCACCCAGCGCCTTGCCGAACTCGACGAACACCTGAACGACCCGGTGCGCGTCATCATCTCGCGGCTGCGCACCGACTACACGTTCGGAAACGGCTCGAAAGCCCAGACCCTCACGCCCGGTCAGCTGCTGGAGCGCCTGGGCTTCCAGAGCGCGCAGCTCTCGACACCGGTGAAGGACCTCTCGGGTGGCCAGCAGCGTCGGCTGCAGCTGCTGCTCGTACTGCTCGATCAGCCGAACGTACTCATCCTCGACGAGCCGACGAACGACATGGACACCGACATGCTCGCGGCCATGGAAGATCTGCTCGACACCTGGCCGGGCACGCTGATCGTCGTGTCGCACGACCGGTACTTCCTTGAACGGGTCACCGATCAGCAGTACGCGATCCTCCGCGGTCGGCTCCGCCATCTGCCGGGCGGCGTGGATGAATACCTCGGCCTGCGGGCCGACCAGGTATCGGGGACCATGGCCGCGGCGCCTGCACGGCAAGAACCAGTTGGCACCGCCGGTGGCATGTCCGGGGCGGAGATCCGGTCTGCGCAGAAGGAGCTTGCGTCGGTCGAACGGAGAACGAGCAAGCTCCACGCCCAGATCGAGGATGCCAGGACGGCGCTTGCGGAGCACGATCAGTCTGACTATGTCGGGCTCGGGCGGGAGATGGAGCGCATCACGACTCTCGAGGCAGAGCTGTCGGATCTCGAGAATCGTTGGTACGAACTGAGCGAATTGATGGAGCACGCCCAAGCCTTGTAGTCCGCGAGGGCCCTCGCAATCACCGCCAGCGCGTCCGGCGTCCTCGAGCGATTCTTCGGCGTTCCCCGTGACGATCGACTCGGCCCTGGGATCAGTCACGATCGAGGAGGAACCGGAACGGGTTGTCACGATCGGGTGGGGAAGCCAAGATGCCGCGCTAGCCCTCGGCGTCGTCCCCGTCGGCATCCAGAACATGACCGGCGACTCCGGTGACGACACCGGAATTCTGCCATGGGACGCTGAGCTGATCGGCGACCAGACGCCCGAGCTGCTGACCTACACCACCGACGACGTGCCGTACGAGGACATCCTCGCGCTCGAGCCCGATGTGATCCGCGCGGTCAACTCGGGCCTCACGCAGGAGCAGTACGACAAGCTCACCGACATCGCGCCGACCGTCGCCTATCCGGGCGACCCGTGGCTGACCAGCTGGGAGGATCAGGCCACGATCGTCGGGGAGGCGCTGGGCAAGAGCGCAGAGGCCGAGGCGCTCGTCACGAAGACGAACGACCTGATCGCCCAGACCAAGCAGGACAACCCCGAATTCGCCGGAAAGACGATCGCGTTCGTGTCCGGCATGACGACGGACGGCCTGAACGAGTACCTCGCGACTGATTCCCGCGTCACCCTGCTCGAGCAGTTCGGCTTCACGATCGCGCCGAGCGTGCCCACCGAGGCCGAGTCGTTCGCGGTGCAGTTCAGCCTGGAGACCCTGGCGACGATCGACTCCGATGTGCTGGTGTCCTGGTACCTCAGTGAGGACATCAAGCAGTCGCTGGAGAGCAGCTCCCCGTTCGCGGAGATCCCAGCGGTCAAGGCGGGCGGCTACGTCGCGCTGACCGATCCGCCCATGGTGTACGCCACCAGCGCCGTGACCGTCCTCAGCCTGCCGTGGATGCTGGAGAGCTATGTGCCCTGCTCAAGGCCGCTGCCGAAGGGCAGTCGCCGCTTTCATGACGCACACCCCCGGCCCCGGGTCACGCTGGATCCGCTCCACGAGACCCGGGGCCCGAGCGTGCGGCTAGCCGCCGGCGCGGCTGTGGGAGTGCTGGCATTGCTCGCGACGATCGCCGCGAGCATCCTGATCGGCTCCCACCCGGTGCCCGCCGACAGCATCTGGTACGCGCTCCGCCACCCCGACGGGTCGTACGCCGCCGCCATCGTGTGGGAGCCCCGGCTGCCCCGCACCGCCGCGGGGATCGCGTTCGGCGTCTCGGGAGCGCTGATCCAGCGCGATCACGCGCAATCCGTTGGCGGATCCGGGCATCCTCGGCGTGAACGCCGGACCGGGCTTGGCCGTCACGATCGGCGTCGGGATGAGCGGGCTCGCCGCGATCTCCGGCTACGTGTGGTTCGCGTTCGCGGGGGCCGTGGCAGCGACCGTCCTGGTGTACCTCATCGGGTCGAGTGGACGGGGACCGGCTTCGCCGGCGCAGCTGGTCCTCGCCGGCGTCGCGCTGTCGGCCGTGTTCACCGGATTCGCGACCTTCCTCGCCCTCCTGGGCCCGGATACGTTTCAGGCCGCGCGCACCTGGAGCATCGGGTCGATCGCAAACATCGACCAGGCGAGCCTCGTGGCCGTGCAGCCCTTCCTCGCCGTGGGCCTGCTGCTGGCGACCCTGATCTCGGGGTCGCTGAACGCCGTCGCGCTCGGCGACGATCTGGCGGCCTCCCTCGGCGCGCCCGTCGCTCGGACCCGGACGATGGGGGTGATCGCGGTGACCCTGCTCGCCGGCGGCGCGACGGCCCTCACCGGGGGCATCGCGTTCGTCGGTCTAATGGTCCCGCACGTCGTGCGCTGGTTCGCCGGCCCCGACCAGCGCAGGATCCTCGGCTTCACGGTGCTCTTCTCTCCCGTGCTCGTGCTCGCCGCCGACGTGATCGGGCGGCTGCTGCTGTACCCGGGCGAAATCTCCGTGGGCGTGGTCGTCGCGGTGATCGGGGCGCCGGTGCTGATCGGCCTGGCGCGTCGCACGAAGGTGAGCGGGCTGTGAGCGGCGGACGCGGCCCGGCCTCCGCTGTCGACACCGGCTACCCCCACCTCGACCTCCGCTGGCGGAATGGCGTCGCGCTGCGCCTACCACTGCGCGCCGTGCTGGTGAACGTGACATCGGGAGTCGCGGCGCTGCTCTTCGCCACCGTGTCTTTGGAGGTCGGGGATTTCACCCTGGAGCCGTCGGCAGTGTTCGACGTCCTCGCCGGCGCGGGCAGCGCGGCAGAGCGCATGGTCGTCCTGGAATGGCGGATGCCGATCGCCCTGGCCGCGCTGCTGTTCGGCGCCCTGCTGGGGGTCGCGGGCGCGGTATTCCAGTCACTCACCCGCACTCCGCTCGGTTCCCCGGACGTGATCGGCTTCGATGCCGGTTCGTACACCGCGGTGATCGTCGCGATGCTGCTGTTCGGCGTCACCGGCTACTGGTTGATCGCGGGGGCGGCCGTTGCGGGCGGACTGCTGACCGCGCTCGCCGTCTGGCTGCTGTCGTATCGGCGCGGCATGCATGGCTTCCGCCTGATCATCGTCGGGATCGGCGCGTCGGCCCTGCTCGGTTCGGTCAACTCGTACCTCATCACCCAGGCCGATCAGTCCGATCTGGTCGCCGCCGGCTTCTGGGGAGCCGGCTCGCTGTCTCGCACCGACTGGTCGAACCTGGCCCCCGCTCTCGTCGCGGGCATCGTCGTCTTGGTGCTCCTCTGCGTCTTCTCCCGGCCGCTGCGGCAGCTTGAGCTCGGCGACGATGCCGCCCGCTCGCACGGGATCAGCGCGGACCGGACTCGGGTGGTCCTGCTCGCACTCGGCGTCGCTGCCTCGGCCGTCGTCACCGCCGCGGCCGGGCCGATCGGCTTCGTCGCCCTGGCCGCCCCGCAGATCGGACGCCGGGTCAGCCGATCACCCGGGATCTCCCTGGTCTCGGCGGCGTGCGCGGGGGCGTTCCTGCTCTCCGCCGCCCAGTTGCTGTCCGCCGCGCTCGATGTCTGGTACCGGTCGGTTCCGGTCGGGTTGAT
>JASGDS010000112.1:0-7277 GCA_047607025.1 Microbacterium sp. | reverse complement strand
TTCGGCCCTGGGATTTCGCAACCTCACCAACTATGTCGCCCGCAGCCTACTCGAGACCGGCGGCTTCAGACCCCAACTACACCCTCAACTGTGAAGAGCCAGAAAACCCCCGGAATCCATTGGGATTCCGGGGGTTTCGCCGTTCGTGGCCTGATGCTCAGGAGCCGTCTGTTGCATCCCCGTGCGCCCGTGGTGCGCCCGAATCCTGCGCGCGTCGCGCATCGAGCGCCGTACGAGCACGATCCATCCGCACCTCAGTCGTGTGCAGGTACCGCTCCACGGCGCGCAGCGAGGAGTGGCCCATATCAGGTCGCGGACCTCGGTCGGCGGTACGCCCTGCTCGGCCAGCCATGACCCGTAGGAGTGCCGGCAGTCTGCACGAAATCACTTCGGGACGGCCCCTAAAAACGGGCCGGAGCCACGAGACAACCGCCCCTGTGCCCTCCATGGCGCCATGCCACTACCTCTCTCATTCCGCCGATGACCTATTGATCAGGCGGTTCCGCTAGGTGTTTCTGGCCCCGCAGCGAGATCGTAGTCCAGGAGGTCGTCTGGCGTGATGTTCTTGGCCGGGACGAGCTTGTAATGTGCCTCCCTGCGTACCCTTACTTGGCCGTCCTGCAGGGCAAGCTCGAAGAGCGCGATGCGTCCATCTGAGGCGAACTGCGCCGAGATTGGTCGGCAGACCATGTGTGGCCACTTCTCGGCGCATACGGCGAGATCCTGCTCTGTCTGCGTGATGCCGATCTCATCGTTGCCGCCCTTGGCCTGGACAGGGAGGACGAACTGCCGACCGTACCTGTCCACGGCGACATAAACTTCGTCGACCTCGACTTGACCGACGCCCTTGACGGTCGTGCGGAGGTGGTTCTGCAGGGAGTACGACGCAACGCCCAGGAAGATGTCGATAAGCCTGTTGTAGCGCACAAGCGCGAGTAGAGCCTGCTCGTCGCCGAGTGCGGAGGCTGCGATGATCTCAGGCGTCGCGTCAGGAATCTTCGTTACGGTGAGTGCAAGGTTCGGTTTGATGCGCACCTGGAAGGGAATCAGGTCGAACGCGTACTTGGAGCGGCCAATAGAGCGAATCACCCACTCCATCCCATCGGGGGCGGCATCGACCATAGCCGCGGGGAAACTGGTGCGATAGCGGATCGCATAGAGGACGTCGCCGAGGTTCTTCGGCAGGTCGATGCCGAGCGCTGCAGCCGCTTCGGTGAGTTCGTCACGCACCCAAGGCACGCGTGTCATGCCGGGAACGTAGTGTTTCCTGAAGACCCAGCCGACGAGTTGTTTGTAGCGGTTCTCCTTGGATTGCTCGCCGTTCGAGCTGTCGTTCGGCGCCATTAGCCCACCTTCCGGTCGCGCTGCGGGATCACGCGCTCGGTGAGTCCGAAGTGTTCGTGTGCCTGCCCCGCCGTCATGTAGAGCAGATCGGTAGAGCCTAACTTGATGGGCTTGCCTTTCGCAGGGACCACTGCGTCGGCTTCGAGGATCGCAGCGCCCACAGCGCGACCGAGGCGAGCGGGAACAGAGTTTCCGATCTGGCGGAAGCCGTTCCATTTGGTGACGTGGAAGCGAAACCAATCCGGATAGCCGTGGAGGCGAGCTGCCTCGCGCACAGTTATCACACGCGGAAGCGTGGGGTGGATAGGTCGAGGTGCAGTGTAGGCGCCCCGGTCTGATGCCGTGCCAGCGCGGAGAGTGTTGCAGATGCCATCGGGGTGCAGGCGGAGAAACCGGCTTACGGCCTCCGTGGTGCCAGGCGTAGCGTCTCGGAATCGATCAATGGACCTTTTGGTGTGCACGGTGCGCGCCGATGAGGTCATCTCGCCTGCGATCCGCGGGCGAGAGCGTGAGAAGTCCGTTGGGTCCTTCTTCGAGCCGCGCAGAAGAGCCGCGTACTCACTCGCTTTCCCGTAGGTCACATTAGCGACGTGGTCGTCGTGCAGCAGCTCTTCGAACTGGTCGGCGTCGGGAAGGTCGCCGATGGCCTCATGGATGCTGGGTCCGAGCGGGAGCTTCACGCTCTTGGGCACCAAGCCCTTGATCGTCCGGGGCGTGTGCGTGGCCTCGGGGTACGCCGGCATCGCGACATCCTTGCGCGAGCCAAGGAGGATCATCCGGCGACGCGACTGGGGCGTACCGAAGTCGGCTGCTTGGAGCACCTTCACGGGTGTGACGATGTTGTACTCATCGCTCAACTCGAACATCTCGATGACCTCGTCGAGCAGTTGGTGATGTTTGCCCGCCATGAGGCCGGCGACGTTCTCCATCAGGAAGTAGCGGGGCTTGAGTTCGAGGACGAGGCGCACGAACTCCTTGAGCAGCGCGTTGCGCGGATCGTCGAGTGCACGACGCCCCATCAGCGAGAAGCCTTGGCACGGGGGTCCGCCTGCGACAAGGTGAACCTCGCGGTCACCGATCTCCGACTGCTCGCGGATTTCGTTGCCAGTGATCTTCGACACGTCGATACAGAAGGTCTTGCCCTGTGGGAAGTTGAACTCGTGCACAGCGGCGTGGATGGGGTCGAACTCGACGGCAGCGGCGACCTCATAGCCCGCCTGCTCCAGCCCGAGGGAGAGGCCTCCGGCCCCGGCGAAGAGGTCCACAGCGATGGGTCGCGAAGTGTCGAGGAGCATATCTTTGACTCTATATTTCGATCGATGTTCGCCCAAAATGACACGCTGCTGAGGGCGCAAATTTTGATCGATGTTCGTCTTTGAAGGCATGAGTCTGCAACTCGATTCTGCTTTCACGGGGTTGATGCGACACGGTCCTGCGGGGTTACGAGAGTGCGTTGATCGTCTCCACGACAGCCACAAGGTTCTTCGTTGACTCGTTCAACTCCGCAGCTGTTACGGGAGCATTTGCGGTGTTCTCGGGATGGTGGATCGAGTTCCGCACGTACACGGGCAGTGTCACCTGATGGCGGATCGATGTAGTTCGGACCCAGGTTTTCGTCTGAGCTATGCCCTTTTCCGCCAGGAACTTATCGACCTCGTCCTCTTTGGCGAATCTGCCATCGGTCTTCTGCGCTTCGATGTGGCGCTGTACATGTCCGTAGAGTTCATTGTGGAAGTCGTTGCTGCAGACCTCGAATGCACGGTAGTTGATCTCGCCCCACGTGGGTTCGCCCATGTCGAAAAGCCCCAACGTGGTCGAGCGGTCGATGCGCCGTTCTTCGCCCTGCCCTGCGAGGACTGTGAGTAGGTGTCTCTGCGGATCGAACTTCCGGATCAAGTAGGGTGAGTGGGTCACGATGAACACCTGCTCGCGCTCGCCTATCTTGCTGAGGGCCTCGCCGAGCTTGAGTTGTGCGCTCGGATGTAGCCAAGTCTCGGGTTCGTCGAGCATGAGGACGAGGGGAGCCGGGTTGCTCTCGTTATGGAGCGCCGTTGAACGCGCGTAGAGTTGGATAATCGCTAGGGCGATTGCGCGCTGCATGCCGGTTCCCTTGCCGTCGACCGGGGTTTCGCCCGCTCCGTCGTCGACATGCAATCGGCCCTGCTTCATAAATACGGCGGCATCAGGGAGTCCGAAGTCGAATCGGTAGTCGGCCTGGCCATACTGCTCGTCAACGAGGGTCTTAATGCCGTCCGCGAGTGTTTTGGTTTCCGCGAGGAAGGAGTCTTCCTCCTCGGGGGAGAATGCTTTCTTGTGTGCGTCAGCAAGAGTCCTCCAACGCTCTGTCTGGACGAAGCGCTTGAAGGAGGAATCAAGTAACCGCCCGAGCGTCTTGGTGCCGGTGAAGTCGATATGGTCACCGGGTTGGGCGTCGGCCCAGACTGCCTCGAAGTCGAAGATCGCCTTCACCCTGGCGTCGATGCCAGTGACGTTCTCGAACTGCTGGCGCTCGGGGTGCCAGAAGCACACGGCCTTGACTTCGACGGTCTTCTTCTTGCCGCCCTGTTCCACAGTGCGGGACTCGCTGCTCCGCTCTAAGCGAAGGACCCTCTGGCCGGCATCGTCGAAGACGAAGTCTCTGAGCACTTTGAACTTCTCCTGCGCGACCAAGTCATCGACGCCATCTGCGATGTCGACTTCGACCCTCGTCGGTTCGGTCGAGTAGGAGCAATAGAACTTATCCGGCGTCCACTTCGTGGCCGAAGGTCCCTCGAACATGAACAGAAGCGCCTCGAGCACCGTCGACTTGCCGCTGTTGTTGTCGCCGACGAAGAAGTTCACTCCCGATTTCAGGTCGAATCGGTGCTTCTTGCGAAAGCTCTTCACATTCTCGACTGTGACGCTTCTGATGTACATGACCGCTCCGTCTGTTTCTTGCTCCCCTCCACCGGGGGAGGCCTCACAACGAGGGTATTGGGTACCTAGGACATGGTTGCGTGTCGTTGATCGATGCGGCCCCGCGGTTTCGTGCGCGAGGCGGATTATGCTCCATGCCCGTGCCCGTCGAGGGTGCGTGGTACGGAATCTTCGGTGCCGGGTGTCACGACGACGAACTGGCCCATCATCCCGGCGTCTTCGTGCCGCAGGATGTGGCAGTGATACATGTACGGGCTCATCGGGTCGGTATCGGTGCCGAACTGGACGGCGAGACGAACCGCCGTCTTCTCGGGCAGATGCACCGTGTCCTTGCGGGCGGTCTCCCACTTCTCGCACGGCTTCCCGTTCCGGTCGAGGATGGTGAACTCGCACCCGTGGATGTGGAAGTTGTGGGCGTAGACCGTGTTCTCGACCTCCCATATTTCCAAGGCCCCGGCGGGTACGACCTCATCGATGCGGGACATGTCCATTTCCTGCCCGTTGATCGCGTCGTGGCCTTGCAGTTTGAAGTGCCGGACGGTCGCGTTGGCAGACGCCGGGTTCGGCGTCGCCTTGGACGCGAATCTCCATGATCGTGAAGTCGCCCTGGTCGATACGCGCCGATCCGGCTGTGGTGTTCATCCGCACGGTCTCGCCGGGCTGGAACTGGACGATGATCTCGGCACGCTCGGCAGGGCCGAGCGCGAACCGTGACAGGCGCACCGGTTCGGGGACGATCCCCTGATCGCCGGCGATCAGGGTGAACTCGCGATCGTCGGCGAAGCCGAGGTGGTATAGGCGAGCATTTGAGCCGTTGAGGAACCGGAACCGCACGGTGGTCCGGGTCGTGTCGAGGTAGGCGCCCATCGTGCCGTTGACCAGCATCTCAGTGCCCATCTGCCCGAAGTTCGGTTCGGTGTCGAAGGGCATCCGACCGTCATCGGTGATCGTGCGATCCATCAGGATGCACGGGATGTCGTCCACGCCGTACTCGTGCGGCAGCGGCAAGGAGTCGGCGTGGTCGTCGTCGACGATGATCATGCCAGCGACGCCGTTGAACACCTGCTGCGCGGTGTCGCCGTGCGGATGCGGGTGGTACCAGAGCGTCGAGGCGGTGTTCTTCATCGTCCACGACGGCGTCCAGGTCTTCCCCGGCTCGATGGGCTGGTGCGGGCCGCCGTCCATCATCGCGGGCAGGTGCATGCCGTGCCAGTGCATCGTCGTGGTCTCATCGACGCCGTTGGTCACCGACATCCGCACCGGCTCGTTGCTGCGCATCCGCAGCGTCGGCCCGAGGAACGGCCCGTTCACGCCCCAGGTGGGTGTCGTCGTGCCCGGCAGGATTTCGGTGGTGCCCTTCTGCACGGTCAGCGCGAACACTCCGCCCTCGGGGTGAAGCTCATCGGGTATCCGCAGCGGGTTCAGCGGCTTCCACGGTCGATCCGGCGAGGATGCCGTCCCGCCCGACGTGCACGAGGGCAACAGCAGCACAGCCGAACCTGCGGCAACCAGCCCCAGGAAGCTCCGGCGGTTCAGCGTCCACCGCTCGGACGGGGGACGTGCTGGAC
Organism: Microbacterium sp.; assembly: GCA_047607025.1. GTDB lineage: Bacteria > Actinomycetota > Actinomycetes > Actinomycetales > Microbacteriaceae > Microbacterium. Next base: position 1,449 of record JASGDS010000112.1, on the reverse strand, counting down.
TAGACATATTCATCAAAGTAGTGCCAAAATGGGATAGTGTCAATCTAGCACTACCTGAGAGAAGGGCCGCCGATGACCGACCACCAGCGGATCGAGTGGGGTATCCGTGCGCTGATCACCGGCGGCGCCCTCTGCAATCATCAGGTCGCCGATCGACTCGGCCTGCACGTCATCGACCTACAGGTCCTTAATCTGCTGGCTATGGCAGGAGGGCAGCTGACACCTTCAGCTCTCGCCGATGCGATGCGGACGCCGCGAACATCGGTCTCACGGATCGTGCGGAGGCTGGAGGAAGCGGGCTACGTTAGTCGGCGCGAGTCACCCACCGACCGCCGCAGCGTCACGGTCGAGATCGACCACGACCGCCTGGCCGCCGTCACCTCGGAGTACCGGCGACAGTCCGACCATCTCAGCGAAGTGCTCTCCGCCTTCACCCCCACCGAGACCACCGTGATCGCCCGTTTCCTCGAATCCCTCACATCCCGCTGACCGGGCAGCGGTCGCCACCCGTCGTCGTGCCCTGCTCCCGGTATCGGGTGGCTAGGGCGTGTTGATCAAGTGGTTTCGTCTTCGCATGGGTGAGTCTTGAACGGTGATGCGGCAGGAGATCTCTGACGAGGTGTGGTCGGTGATGGAACCGTTGATGCCGACGGTGACCGGGAGGTCGCGGCCGTGGACGGATCATCGGCTCGCGGTGGAGGGGATGGCGTGGAAGTACCGCACCGGTGCTCCGTGGCGGGACGTGCCGGAGCGGTTCGGGAAGTGGAACTCGATCTACAAGCGGTTCAACCGGTGGGCTGAGGACGGCACCTGGGAGCAGCTCCTCGCAGAGGTGCAGAAGCACGCCGACGCGGCCGGGAAGATCGACTGGGTCGTCTCGATCGACTCCACCATCGCTCGCGTGCATCAGCACGGTGCGACCCTTGCTCGGGACACAGGGGGCTGTGCCGAATCACAAGAATCCGCAGGTCGAGCCGCCTGATCATGCGATCGGCCGATCCCGCGGCGGGTTGACCACGAAGCTGCACCTGGCCTGCGATGGTCGCGGCAGGCCGCTGGGGATGATGGTCACCGGCGGGAATGTGAACGACACCACGATGATGACCGCGGTACTCGAGGACATCCGCGTGCCCCGCGTCGGGAAGGGCAGACCACGGACGAGGCCGGATCGCGTGCTCGCGGACAAGGGATACCCGTCGAAGGCCAACCGGGCATGGCTGCGGGAACGCGGGATCGCAGCGACGATCCCTGAACGCGATGACCAGATCGCGCACCGTCGCAAGAAGCCGGGCCGGCCGATCGACTTCGGCGACCAGCAGCAGGAACGCTACAAGGGCCGCAACGTCGTCGAACGCTGCTTCAACAGGCTCAAGCAGTGGCGCGGTATCGCGATGCGCTCAGACAAACTCGCCCGCAACTACCGCGCTGGCATCTGCCTCGCCGCGACCC
>JASGDS010000111.1:0-3334 GCA_047607025.1 Microbacterium sp. | reverse complement strand
GGTGAGCGCGGCGGCCCTCGTCGTGCTGCTCGCCGCGTGCGCGGGGCTGCCCACGAGCGGGCCGGTGAACTACGGACTCGATCCGAACGAGTCGGATGAGGACCCCGTCGTCAACCCCTATGTCGCCGAGCCGCCCACCCCCGACGCGTCGCCGGAGGAGATCGTGCGCGGATTCCTCACCGCGTCGTACGGAACGGCGAACAACTGGGCGGCCGCCCGCGAATACCTGACGGGCGATCTCGTCGAGTCGTGGTCGCCATCCGCCTCCGCCCTCATCGACTCCAGCGGTCAGCGCACCTTCCCCGAGCCGACGATGAACGACGACGGCACCGCGTCGATCACCGTGACCGTGCGGCCGGAGGCGAGCCTCGATCAGGATGGCCGCTATCGGGTCGTCGAGGAGGAGACGCAGGACCTCGACTTCACGCTCGCGCAGGACGACGACGGGCAGTGGCGCATCACCTCTGCCCCCGATGGCGTCGTGATCGACGAGCCGTACTTCGAAGAGCTGTACGCGGAGCACGACCTCTACTACTTCGACTCGACCTGGACCTACCTCGTGCCGGATGCCCGCTGGCTGCTCACCGGTCCGAACACGCTCACGCGCATCGCGAAGGAGCTGGTGCAGGGCGGGCCGAGCGAGTGGCTGGCGAACGGCGTGCACACCGCCTTCACCGGCGATCTGGAGGTGTCGACGACCGTGAATGTCGATGCGGCGGGAGCCGCGAACGTCGACATCTCCGCCTCGGGCGCTGCCATCCAGACCACGACGCAGCGGCGAATGCTCGCGCAGCTGCAGCGCAGCCTCGCGGATGCCGATGTGCACAGCGTGCAGCTGACGATCGACGGCACCAGTGTGTCCTCGGGGGCGGTAGAGGTGGCATCCACCGATGTCGACGCGCGTCCTCTTGTGCTGACCGATGACGGCTTCGGGTTCTACTCCGGTGGGTCTCTCACCGAGATCGACGGCATCAGCGATCGCGTGACCGAGCTGCAGGCGGCGAGCGCGATCACGAGCATCACGCTCGCGCCCGATCAGCAGTCGGCGGTGACGCAGCAGACGAACGGGAAGATCGAGCTGGTCTCGGCGCAGGACGGCCCCTACGAGGTGCCGGTGGACGATTCGATCGAGCCTGCGCTCGACCCCTTCGGCTACGTCTGGACGGTTGCGGGCGGGTCGCCATCGAAGATCAGCGCCTGGGACAGCCAGATCCGCTCCACCGACATGTCGGGAGCGTGGGGCGAGTACTCGAAGGTCACCGCGATCGATGTGTCGCGCGACGGCGCGCGCATCGCGGCCATCGTCACGAGCGGCGACGACTCCTGGGTGATCGCCTCGGTCATCGAGCGCGACGAGAACGGCGAACCCGTCTCGCTCGGCACCCCCGTGCGCGTGGCGCAGCTCAGCGGCACGGGCGTGACGCTGTCGTGGCTGATCGACGAATCGCTCGGCATGATCGTCACGGGCTCGAGCAGCATGCTCCTGTGGCAGCAGGCGGTGGGCGAGCCGGCGCAGAAGCTGGCGGCGCCCGACGACGCGGAGGCGATCGACTCGGGCGGCAGCGATGTGACCGCGCGCGTTCTGACGAAGGATGGCGACCTCAATCTGCTGCGAGGAGGGCAGCGCTGGGCGGTGGCCGCGAACGATGTTCTCGTGCTCGCGGGGCAGCTCGGGCAGCCGAATTGACACCGACCTCCCGCTCACAGGGCGCCGAACGCGGCGTGTCGTCTCCACAGCTCGAAATCTCTTCGTCACGGTGCCGGTCGCGGCGTCAGCATGGGAGGCATGAGCCTCTCCCTCCATTCGCCCGCGAGCTGGGCGGGCGCCGTGCGCGACGCCGCGGCGCTGCTGCTGCCCGTCGCCTGCGCGGGGTGCTCGGCGCCAGGCACGTCGCTGTGCGATCTGTGTCGAGGCGAGATCGTCGCACATCCGGTCACGCATGAGGTGGGCGGCCTCGCCCCCGTGACGACGGCGCTGCGCTTCGAGGGCGTGACCGCCTCCGCCCTGCGGCGGTTCAAGAGCGACCCGCGCCCGCAGCTCGCCCGTGCTTTCGCGCCTGCGCTGCGCGAAGCGCTCGTCGCGTGCGCAGTGCGCACCCGGGTGCTCGCCCTGGCCGTTCCCGTTCCCGACCAGGCGGCGTCGCTGCGTCGCCGAGGCTTTCGGCCGGTGGAGCAGCTCATGCACCTGGCGGGAGTGGCCCCCACGAGAAGCCTGCGGTGGGTGCGCACGCCGAGCGACCAGCGGGCGCTGGGCGCCGACGAGCGGGCCGCGAATCTGGATGGCGCGCTGCGGGCCGCGCGTGCGCTCGACGGCGTCGATGTCGTGGTCGTCGATGACATCGTCACGACCGGCGCGACCATCCGCGAGGCGCAGCGCGCGCTCGCCTCGGCAGGGGCGAACGTGGTCGGCGCCGTCGCCCTCGCACGCACCCCGAAACGTCACAGCGAACCCTACAGGGATCCATTTCAATCGCTTCCGAAATAGTCCGTGACATGTCGGTGGACGCGCGGTACGGTGGGGGAACCAATGGCGACCAATGGTCCGCCGCTAGGTCGGACCAGACCGAAGTGGAGGCAGAGATGGACACGAACATCGTTGGCGTGGGGGTCAGCATCTCCGATCGATTCCGTACCGTGGTCGAAGAGAAGGCGGCGAAGCTCGCTGCGATCTCTCCCCGAGCGGAACGGCTCGAAGTCAAGGTCACGCATCAGGCGCATCGCGCGGGTCGGATCGAAGAGGAGACGGTTGAGGTCACGGTGTTCTGGCGGGGTCCCGTGATTCGGGCGGAGGCCCACGATCCGGACAAGTTCGCGGCGCTCGACGCCGCGCTCGAGAAACTCTCCGAGCAGGTCAGGCGGGCGAAGGACAAGAAGATCTCCGCGCGCCAGCACCCGCGCACCGCGCGGTTCGCGAAGGACGCGGGTGAGCTGACGGGGCTCGACGTGCAGCCCGTGTCGGTCGAGACCCTGCGCGCGGTCTCGACAGGCAACATCCCGGTCGTCGCCGAAGAGGAGAACGAAGAGGCCTACACGCCCGTCGTCATCCGCACGAAGGAGTTCGACGCCGAGTGGATGACGGTCGAGGAGGCGGTCGATCGGATGGAGCTGGTCGGCCACGACTTCTTCCTCTTCGTCGACGCGCGCACCGACCAGCCCTCGGTGGTCTACCGCCGCCGCGGCTGGGACTACGGCGTCATCTCGCTGACGACGCAGGCGGCGCCCGAGGCGGCTCTCGCCTCCTGAGCGCTCCGGCTGGTGAGCCCTCCGGTTGCTGGGCTGTCCGGTTGCTGGGCTGTCCGGTTGCTGGGCTGTCCGGTTGCTGGGCTGTCCGGTT
>JASGDS010000110.1:0-15706 GCA_047607025.1 Microbacterium sp. | reverse complement strand
TGCCTGATCGATCGCCTCGCGCATGCGCTGCTCGTTGCGGCCATCCAGTGACGAGGTCGACTCATCGAGCAGCAGGATGGGCGCACCGGTCAACAGGGCGCGCGCGATCGCGAGCCGCTGGCGCTCGCCGCCCGAGAGCATCACACCGTTCTCGCCGACGGGGGTATCGAGGCCGAGCGGCGACCGGCCCAGCACGTCGCCCAGGTTCACCTCGCGCAGCGCCCGTTCGCAGTCGGCATCCGATGCGTCGGGCGAGGCGAGACGCAGATTGTCGGCCAGCGTTCCGGCGAGCGTGGGCGCATCCTGCTCGACATAGCCGAACCGGGCGCGCAGCTCGTCGCGGGCGTAGCTGCGCACATCCTGCCCGTCGAGCAGGATGGCCCCTCCCGTCGGATCGTAGAAGCGCTCGATGAGGCTGAGGATCGTGCTCTTGCCCGCGCCGCTCGGCCCGACGAGCGCGACGCGCGCGCCGCGGGGCACGGTGAATGAGACGCCGTGCAGCACCTCGCCCGTGGCCTGGGCGTCGTCGGCGGCGTCGAGGTGAGCCTCGGCCCGCAGGCTGCGCGCCTGCGCCCGGGCGGCTTCGCGGGCGCGCACAGCCGCCTCTGGATACCGGAAGCGCACGTCGCGGAACTCGATCGCCGGTGCGTCCGCGGGCGGCGCGTCGTTCGCGACGGGGCGGTCATCCTGCGTCTCGGTCGGCAGGTCGAGCACCTCCTGGATGCGGCCGAGCGCGCCGAGCGCTTCATTGACCGAGGTGAGGGCGCCGAAGATCGTGCCGAGCGGCATGACGAGCATGAAGAGGAACATGACGAAGGTGACGAGTTTGGCCACATCGATCGCGCCTGTCGCGACGCGGTAGCCGCCGACGCCGAGCACGGCCAGCAGCGACAGCTGCAGCGCGATGCCGGCCACGGGAACGACGAGCGCAGACACCTTCGCGATGCGCACGCCGATGCCGTACGACTCATCGACGAGGCTCGTGATCGCGGCCGTCTCGCGTTCGGTCGCCCCTGACGCCCGCACGGTGCGCACCGATGAGACCGCACGTTCGACACCGCTCGCGAGCTCGCCGACCTTCTGCTGCTGTGCAGCCGACTGCACGCGGATGCGCCCGCTCAGCACCCCGACGAAACCGATCGAGACGCCGACGACGACCACGATGATGAGCAGGAGCACGGGGTCGATCACGAGCATCGCGATGAGCGCGCCGAGAAGCAGCAGCACGCTGCCGACCGAGTCGGCGAGCCCCCTGGTGAGCACCGCGTACAGCATCGTCGTGTCCGAGCCGACCCGCGAGACAAGGTCGCCCGTGCGCCTCGCGTCGAACTCGGCGATCGGCAGATGCAGGATGCGTGCGACGAGCTGCTGCCTGCTCGAGGCGACCACCGCTGTGCCCATCCGCTGCAGCAGGTAGTGCTGGATGCCCGAGACGAGGCTCGAGACGATGACCAGCGCCACCAGCAGCCAGACGAGGAGGCCCAGGCCATCCCCCGCCTGCACGGCTGTGATGAGTCGACCGACGAGCAGCGGCTGGATGAGCGAGGTGACAGCGGCCAGCACGCTGAGCACGATGACAGCGCCGAGCACGCCCCGGTGCTCGGTGAGATAGGGGAGCAGCTGGCGGAAGGAGGCGCGAGGGCCATCCGGAGTCTTGCGTCGGGCCATCCCTCCATCCTCCACCCGCCGGCTGTCAGCTACGGCGTCAGGCGGTGCAGGTCGCGCGGGAAGAGGGTCACCTCGCGCACGTTGGCGGCGCCGACGAGCCGCGACACCCAGCGCTCGAGACCGATCGCGAAGCCGCCGTGGGGCGGCATGCCGTGGGCGAAGGCCTCGAGATACGTGGCGTAGGCGGATGGCTGTTCGCCGCGGACCGTGATCGCGCGGACGTAGTCGTCGTAGCGGTGCAGGCGCTGGCCGCCCGTGACCAGTTCGAGGCCGCGGAAGAGCAGGTCGAAGCTCGCGCTGTACCTGTCGTCGTCCGGCTGCGGATGCGTGTAGAACGGCCGCTTGCGCATCGGATAGCCCTCGACCGCGAGAACGTCGCTGCCGAACTCCGCCTTCGCCCACTCGCCGAGTGCGCGCTCATGCGCGGGCGCGAGGTCGGGTTCGTCGTCTGGCGCCCCCACGCGCGCCAGCGCGTCGCGGAAGTGGATGACGGGGATGTCGTCGGGGATGACGGGGAGCTGCACGCCCCGCAGCGCCACCGCGTCTGCCGCCTCGTCACGGATGGCCGAGGTCATCTCGCGCAGCACCTCGCCGAGCACCGCGAGCACGTCGCGATGCGAGTCGATGAAGCCCAGTTCGACGTCGAGCGACACGTATTCGGCCAGGTGGCGGACGGTGTCGTGCGGCTCGGCGCGGAACGCGTGCCCGATCTCGTAGACCCGCTCGAACACGCCCACGAGCTGCTGCTTGTAGAACTGCGGGCTCTGCGCGAGGTAGGCCTGCCGCCCGAAGAAGTCGACAGGGAACACGTTCGCACCCGACTCGGTCACGCTGCCCACGAGCTTCGGCGTGTGCACCTCGGTGAACCCGGAACCGTCGAGCACCCGACGGAAGCCACGCAGGCTGGCCGCGGTGATCTGCCACGCGGCCCGCTGCGCCGGATGCCGCCAGGTGACGGCGGCATGGTCGAGCAGCGTCGGCAGCGTGGCGTCGAGCGTCGGGCGCCACAGCTCCACGGGCGGCGCCTCGGCGGGGTCGCTCAGCAGCTCGATCACAGGCTCGGTCACCTCGACACCACCAGGTGCCTGCGGGTTCGCCGACGCGATGCCCGTCACGCGGATGACCGTCTCTTCCGGCGGCAGGCCGCCATCCGGAATCTCGGCGGGGCGCAGCACGATCTGAGCGGTGCCCGTGCGGTCGCGCAGCACGAGGAAGGCGACCTTCGCCAGTTCGCGGCGCCGGTGGACGTGACCCATGAGGGTGACGGTACTGCCGGGCTGAGCCTCGGAGAGCTGGGTGGACAGGGTGCGTTGCAGTGTCATTGCGACCTCCAGAGATGAAAGCCCTGGAGGTGTGGGCGGGGGCCAGATCGCGGTGCCACCACACCTTCGCCGTCCCTGTCGTGGAGCGGCCTCTCGTCGGTGTCGCCGAACGCGCGGGCTGCCGCATCGCGGAGGGCGTCACTCCTCCCGGCGTCCAGCGCCATCGTAGCAACTCCGCAGTGGGAGGATGGAAGGATGCGCGTGGTGATTGCACCGGACAGTTTCAAGGGCTCGGCGACGGCGGCCGACGTCGCGGCGATGATCGCCGAGGGGTGGGCGTCGGTGCGGCCGGACGACGAGCTGGTGCTGCGGCCGATGGCGGATGGCGGCGAGGGCACCCTCGACGCGTTCGCCGAGGCCATCCCAGACGCGGTGCGCGTGCCCGTGCGAGTCACCGGCCCGAGCGGCTTCGCCGTGGACTCCTTCTGGCTGAAGCTGCCCGCCACCGACGATGCGCCGGGCGGCATCGCCGTGGTGGAGTTCGCCTCGACGAGCGGCATCGAGCTGCTCGGCGTGAACCTGCGGCCGTGGGAGGCGTCGTCGCTCGGCTTCGGCCAGGCGATCGCCGCCGCGCTCGCGGCTGGCGTCTCGCAGGTGGTCGTCGGCATCGGGTCGAGCGCCTCGACCGACGGGGGCACAGGCATGCTGACCGCCCTCGGCGCGCGCTTCAGCGACGCCTTCGACACCTCGATCGCGCCGGGAGCGTCCGGCCTCGACGACGTCGCCAAGATCTCGCTCGCCGCCCTGAAGCCACTGCCCGCGCTCGGCGTGCAGGTGCTGAGCGACGTCACCAATCCGCTCACGGGTCCGGATGGCGCGGCCGCCGTCTTCGGTCCGCAGAAAGGCCTGGATGCCGACGGCGTCGCCCGTGCCGATGCCGGGCTCGCACGGCTGGTCTCGGTCGTGCAGGGTGTGACCGGCGACAGCGTGCAGGCCGAGGTCGCGCGCACCGCCGATCCCGAGGCGCCAGGGGCGGGAGCCGCGGGCGGAACCGGCTACGGGCTGCTCGTGTGGGGTGCCGAACTCGTGCCCGGCGCCGTGCGCGTGGCCGAGCTCACCGGCGTCGCCGACGCCATTGCGGGCGCCGACCTCGTCATCACGGGCGAGGGCTCGTACGATGCGCAGTCGGCCTCCGGCAAAGCCCCGGCACACGTCGCCTCTCTCGCCGCGGCATCCTCGGTGCCCGTCGCCGTCGTCGCCGGCCGCATTCAGGCATCCGTCGACGATCTCGCCGGCGCCGTCTCGCTCGCCGACCTCGCGGGCTCGGCCGAGGTCGCCATGGCCGACCCGCTTCCCCATCTGCGTGCGGCGGGCGCCCAGCTCGCGCGAACCGCCGGCTGAGCGACCTCAGGCCAGGGCGTCGACGATCGGGCGGAACTTGACGCGGGTCTCCAGCAGCTCCGCTTCTGGCTCGCTGCCGGCCACGATGCCGCCGCCGGCGTGCGCGGTCACGGGGCGCACGCCATCCGCTGCCGGCCCCACCTGCGCGCAGCGCAGCGCGATCGCCCACTCGCCATCGCCGCGGTGGTCGATCCAGCCGACCGGACCCGCATAGCGGCCGCGATCGAAGGGTTCGATGCGCCGGATGGCCGCCACGGCGGCATCCCGCGGGGTGCCGGCGACCGCCGCTGTCGGGTGCAGCGCCCGCACCATGTCGAGAGCGGAATCGCCATCCAGCAGCACGCCCTCGACATCCGTCGCAAGATGCCACAGGTTCGGCAGCTTCAGCGTGAAGGGAGCCTCGGCAGCGGCCAGAGCAGAGGTGTGCGGCGCCAGCGCGTCGAGCACGCTCTGCACGGCATACCGGTGCTCGTCGAGGTCTTTGGTGCTCGTCGCCAACTCGCTCGTGAGCGCGACATCCTCATCGGCGTTCGCGCCGCGGGGCCGGGTGCCGGCCAGCACGCGCGCGGTGACCTCGCCCGATCGCACCGTGACGAGGGTCTCGGGGCTGGCGCCGATGAGTCCGTCGACGGCGAACGTCCACGTGTCGGGGTAGCTCTCGGCGAGCGCGCGCACGAGGCGTCGCAGGTCGGCATCCTCGGGCAGGGTTCCCGTGATGTCCCGGGAGATGACGATCTTCTGCGCCTCGCCCTCCGCGATCGTCGCGAGGGTGGCGCGCACCGCGTCGCCGTGCGCGGCGGCATCCAGCAGGCCGGGACCGAGGGCGGCCGACCAGGGCGGGCCGTACGACGTCTCGGCCGGTTCGGCATCCGCCATCCCCTCGATGCGGATGCGCGTCACCCACGCCCTGCCCGCGCGGCGACCGACGACGATGCGGGGGATGACGAGCGTCGATGGGCTCGCGCTCGTCTCGTCGAAGGCGAACGCGCCGAAGGCGACGAGGCCCGTTCCTGGCAGGCCGACCAGGTCGTCGACCTCGGCGCCTGCGCCCAGTGCCCGCCACAGGTCGGCGAGCGCGTCGAGGCGACCGTCCTCGCCGACATCCAGCCGCAGCGTCTCGCCGAGACCGACCATCCCCTCGCCCCGACGCAGCCAGACGAGCGGGTCGGATGGCGCGGTGTGTGCGAGCAGGTCTTCCGGTGTCGTCATCTCTCTCGTCACCGCGATGAGGCGGGGGAGGACGAGCGGATCTGACACCTCATCAGTTTAAGGGCGGCCCTTCGACAGGCTCAGGAACCGACAGGCTCAGGAACCGACAGGCTCAGGAACCGGGCGGCCCTTCGACAGGCTCAGGAACCGACAGGCTCAGGAACCGGGGAGCGGGGGACCGTAGGCTGGACAGGTGACGAGCGACAGCGAACTGGGCCGCGCCGACCTGGGCAAGGACCCGGGCAGGGTGGCGGGGATGTTCGATCAGGTCGCGAAGCGCTATGACGTGACGAACGTGGCGATGACGGTCGGCAACGACGCGCTGTGGCGCGCTGCGACGACCCGCGCGGTCGCGCCGAAGCCGGGCGAGCACATCCTCGATCTCGCCTGCGGCACCGGGTCGTCCACGGCGTCGCTCGCGCGCAGCGGTGCGCGGGTCACGGGCGCCGACTTCTCGCCCGGCATGCTGGCCGAGGCCCGTAGGCGGCACGGCGACATCCGCAATATCGAGTGGGTGCAGGCCGATGCCACGGCGCTGCCGTTCGACGATGACGCCTTCGACGCCGTCACGATGTCGTACGGGCTGCGCAATGTCAACCGACCGAAGACCGCGATCGCCGAGCTGCTGCGGGTGACGAAGCCGGGTGGCCGGATGGTCATCAACGAGTTCTCCACACCGCCCAGCCGCGCGGTGAAGGGCTTCTACCGCTTCTACAACGGGCAGGTGCTGCCGCGCGTCGCGCGGGTGTTCGGCTCGAATCCCGAGGCCTACGACTACCTCAATGAGTCGATCCGCGACTGGCCAGACCAGCGCACGCTCGCCGGATGGATCCGCGAGGCGGGATGGACCGAGGTGTCGTACCGCAACCTCAGCTTCGGCATGGTCGCCCTGCACCGGGCCGTCAAGCCGTCGGCATGACGCGCCAGGTAGGCTGGAGGGCGTGACTTCGAGGGCGGCTGGTTCGCAGTTGGCGAGCAGATTCGGTCTGAGCGAACGGGTGTTCGTCGGGCCGGCTGCGCGCGCGATGGCCGCGAAGATCGAGGCCGGTCTCGAGCTCGTCGAGACGCAGCTGGGCGAAGAACTTGCATCCGCCGATCCGCTCGTCGACGCGACCAGCCGCTATCTCTACGAGGCGGGCGGCAAGCGGGTGCGCCCCATGCTCGTGCTGCTGACCGCGCAGCTGGGCGACGGGGCGACGCAGCCCGTGATCGATGCGGCCAAGGCCCTCGAGCTGATGCACCTCGGCTCGCTCTATCACGATGACGTGATGGATGGCGCGGATCGTCGCCGCGGGGTGGCGGCCGCGCACCAGGTGTGGGGCAGAAGCGTCGCGATTCTCACCGGCGACCTGCTGCTGAGCCGCGCGTCGACCATCCTGGCGCGCAACGGCGTCGAGGCCATGAAGATTCAGGCCGAGACCTTCGAACGCCTCGTCATGGGGCAGATCCACGAGACCGTCGGACCGCAGCCGGGCGACGACGAGATCGGCTTCTACCTGCAGGTGCTGGCCGACAAGACGGGCTCGCTCATCGCGGCTGCCGCGCGCGCGGGTGCCTTCTTCTCGGGCGCGGAGAAGGCCTACCGCGAGCCGCTGCGCGCCTTCGGCGAGGCGGTCGGCGTCTCCTTCCAGCTCGCCGACGACGTCATCGACCTCTCCGACCATCCGGATGACACCGGCAAGGTGCCGGGCACCGACCTGCGCGCAGGCGTCAAGACGATGCCGTACCTGCTGCTGCAGCGCAGGGAGGATGCGGCATCCCTCGCGCTGAAGAATGAGATCGATCGGGGCGTCGCCCGCATCGAGGATGGCGCGGATCCCGCCATCCTGGATGGTGCGATCACGCGCCTGCGCGACCACGAGGTCACGGCCGAGACCGTCGAGCTCTCGCGCGGCTACACGGATCGGGCGATCGCGCACCTCGAGGTGCTGCCGCGAGGCGCCGTCAAGCAGGCGCTGGTGAAGTTCGCCGAGAGCCTGGCCGTTCGCACGAAGTGATGTATGCCGCTCCGGGAATATACGGGGCAGAGGGAGAGACACGCATGACCAAGCTGCGTCTGGCGATCATCGGAGCGGGCCCCGCCGGCATCTACGCGGCGGACATCCTGCTGAGGGCCGAGCGCAGCTTCGATGTGTCGATCGACCTGTTCGAGCACCTTCCCGCGCCCTACGGGCTCGTGCGCTACGGGGTCGCGCCCGACCATCCGCGCATCAAAGGTGTCATCGGGGCCCTGCGCGAGGTGCTCGACCGCGGGGACATCCGCCTGTTCGGCAACGTGCGCTTCGGCACCGACCTCACCCTCGACGACCTGAAGCGCCACTACAACGCGGTGATCTTCGCGACCGGCGCCGTGCGCGACGCCGACCTCGACATTGCAGGCATCGACGCCGCGGGCTCGTTCGGTGCGGCCGACTTCGTCAGCTGGTTCGACGGCCATCCGGATGTGCCCCGCACCTGGACCCTCGATGCGACGAGCGTCGGAGTGGTCGGCAACGGCAATGTCGCGCTCGACATCTCGCGCATCCTCGCCAAGCACGCCGAGGACCTGCTGCCGACCGAGGTGCCGGCCAACGTCTACGAGGTGCTCGAGGCGTCGCCCGTCACCGACGTGCACGTGTTCGGGCGGCGAGGGCCGACGAGCGTCAAGTTCACGCCGCTCGAACTGCGCGAGCTCGGCGAACTGCGCGACGTCGACGTGGTCGTCTCCGACGAGGACTTCGATTACGACGACGCCGCGCGTGAGGCGATCGCCACGAACAAGCAGGTGAAGGTCATCGACCGCATCCTGCAGGAGTGGCGCACCAGGCCTGGGCTCGACGGCACCGCCTCGCGCCGCCTGCACCTGCACTTCTTCGCGAAGCCCACCAGGCTCATCACCGACGATGCGGGCCGGGTCGCCGCCCTCGAATACGAGCGCACCGCGCCGGATGGTCAGGGTCGCGTCGTCGGAACCGGCGAGCTGCGTCAGGTGCCGATGCAGCAGTTCTATCGCGCCGTCGGTTACTTCGGCTCGCCGCTGGAGGAGATCCCCTTCGACACCGACCGCGGTGTCATCCCGAACCACGAGGGGCAGGTCATCGGCGCCGATGGCGCGCAGATCCCGGGACTGTATGCGACCGGCTGGATCAAGCGCGGGCCCGTCGGACTCATCGGCCACACGAAGTCCGACGCGATGGAGACCATCCAGCACCTCATCGCCGATGAGGGATTGTGGTGGACGCCCGCCGAGCCCTCGGAAGACGCCATCCCTGCCCTGCTCGAAGAGCGCGGCATCGCCTGGACCGATGTCGAAGGATGGCACCTGCTCGACGAGCACGAGATCGCCCTCGGCGCCCCCCACGATCGCGCCCGCATCAAGGTCGTCCCCCGTGACGAGATGATCCGCATCTCCCGCGCCGAGTGAAGCCATGACCTCGTCGCAGGGCAACGCGAGTGATCCGTGGCACCGCCTTGCGCCGGACTACGAGAGGGCCCGCGCTCGCGAGGACTCGCTGGACACACTCGTCGAGTGGCCGGCCCAGCGCGAGATGCTCGGAAGCGTCGAGGGACTGCGCATTCTCGATCTGGGATGCGGCAGCGGGGTCAAGCTCGCCGAGCTGGTGCGGGATGGCGCTGCCGAGGGCATCGGGATCGATCTCGGAGGTGCGTTCATCGAAGAGCCGCCTCCTGGGCTGACGCTCATCCAGGCCGACTTCAATGACTTCCACACGCTGCCGGACGTGGTCGAGAAGAAGTTCGACCGCATTCTCTTCCTGCAGTCCTTCGGCTACGCCCAGGACCCGGTCGGCATCCTCGCGAAAGCCAGATCGATGCTGACTGACGACGGCTTCATCCTGCTGACCCGTACGCAGCCGCTGCGGTACGCCTTGGAGCGCGCGGACGAGAACGGCACCCTCGTCGGCGACGAATACTTCTCCACCGAGATGTTCTCAACCGTCAGCGGCTGGAACAGCGACGTCACGCTGACCAAGCAGCGCTACACGATGTCGAGCCTTCTGAACACGTTCGCCCAGGCCGGACTGTGGATCGAATCCGCCAGCGAGCCTCACCTGTCGAAAGAGCAGGCGGAGCGCTTCCCGCATAAGCATGAGCGGGCCTTCAAGCACCTCGTCGGAATCCTGGTCTTCAAGCTCCGCACCCTGCCTGTCGAACCTGAGCCTGTCGAAGGGCTGATTCCGCGCGGTGCGTGAGGAGACGTGGGTGGTGGCGGCGAGCTCTTCCGCCATCGACCGGACAGGCATGTCCGACCCCTCACCGCCGGACTCGACGTCGAGTTCGACCTGGAGGTCGGCGATCGCCTGCAGGTCGGCGATGGCTTCCATCCGGGTCGTCTGCGTGATCGCAATCGACTGATCACATGCCGCGATCACCGTCAGCAGGTTGTCCACGTGCACACGATCTGACGCCGACAGGCGGGACGCCTTCGGATCATTCGTCGTGCGGGTCATGGTCATCCTTCAATTCTGCCGAGGGGGTCCGACATTCACCGGCCCGAAAAGCCCCGATCCACCCTTGAAACTGAGTGTTCCCCGGCAGTATCTGTGCGGTCGATTCCGGACCGATCGACCCTTCAAACGGACGATGAGGCTTCAGAAGGACTTGCCAACGCGGATGGTCCTGCCGAGGGCGATTTCTCCTCCTGATTCCCCCGGGCACGACGGCCACCGGCTCAACATCCGCGGCCGCTCATCGACGCGGCTACGCAACCTTTTCCGGAATCGTCGAAACGCTCAGGCGGCATCCCACGTCTCTTGAGAAGGCTGCCTTGTCCTCATCGATGCGCGTATGGTGTGAGACATGCGCGAGCCATTCGGGGAGACGAAACGGGGTCGCGACGAGTTGAACCTCGCGCCGGCAACCGGTGAAGGCGGAGTCAGGCTAGGCGTCGACCTCAACGACAACGCGGCACTCCTCGACCTGATGGAGTCAGATGAGGACGGCAATCCCGAAGCTCTGACATGATGACGGCTCCGCGAGGCGCGGTCCCGGCATCGGTGGCGATGCTGCTCGCACTCACGCTCTGCTCCTGCGCTGCGGGTGAGACATCCTGTGCGGCGCTGAGCATCACAGATGCTCCGGAGTCGGTTGTCGCGGGGGAGACCGTGGAGCTGACCGTCGAGAACGCCGTTGCGACGTGCACTGACCAAGGGGAAGCGGCGGGCAATGGGGCCATGTCGACGGTCGAGGTCTCGCTCGCCCCGTACGACCATCCGACCGACGCCGTCGCCACGGCCGACGCGGATGTCGACAAGGCGACGGCGACAGCCACCGTCGAACTCGACGTGTCCGAGGGAATCGAAGGAGCCTACGCCCTCGTCTCGGGCGGGGAGATCCTCGCGAAGATTGAGATCACTGTCGAGTAGAGCTTATGGTCCCAGAAGTGCGAGAGGGACGACAGCGATGCCGTCCGGTCGCCGATAGGCCGTGCGCCCCGTCGTCACCGCAACCAGATCGACGACTCGATCTGGCATACGCTCTCGCAACCAGGCGAGGTGGCGGACGTCCTTCGTCGTCACATCCGGCGCGAGCTTGACCTCGATACCGAGAATCTGGCCGTCGGCTCCCTCGACGACGAGGTCGATCTCCCGGCTGCCGCCCTCAAGGCGTAGGTGACTGACGCGGGCCTCCGCCGCCTGCGCCATCACGCGTACGCCGAGTGCGACGAGTGATTCGAACAGGGGGCCCGCCATGTGTGCCCCGGCCGGGCTGAGAAGCGAGGTCGCCGAAAGGTTGAGCAGTCTTGCGGCGAGGGCAGGATCGGCGAGCTGATGCTTCGGGGCCTGTTGCAGTCTGCCGAGTGGATTGTTCGCGGGCAGCCAGCCTGGAACAGGGTCGAGCAGCCACAGTTGACTGAGGTGATCTCGATAAGAGATCGTCGTTGATTTGGCTGGCTGCGTTCCATCACCGCCGGTCGTTGCGTCGAGAAGCCGAGAGTACGCGGTCGTGGTCGACGAGGCGGCGGCGTATGCGGACAGCCAACGCCGGAGAGTCTCCGGCCGGCGAACAGTGAACCCTTGGTCGGGAAGATCCCGATCAATGATGCGTTGAAGGTATGCATCGAGCAGGCGTCTTCGCAGGCGTGGCTGTGCCGTCATGACGCCGGGCAGACCACTGTCGACAATGGCCGCGGCATAGTCAGCGAGTGAGAAGGGTGAGGTGCCCTCGACAGCAGCGTTGCCTTCGAGCATCGAAGACAGTGAGACTGTCGGAGTCACGATGGCGCGTTCGTGGAGTCCCATGGGGCGCATGCGGAGCGAGAGAATCCGACCGGCGCCACTGTGCGTCCCTGCCGCGTCCGTCGGTGTCGCTGAACCAGTCAACAGAAACCTTCCGGCGGGTGCGCCGGCATCGACCTGGCGCCGTACGGAGTCCCAGACTTGAGGAAGTTTCTGCCACTCGTCGAGCAGTACCGTTCCGGCAGGCATCGACGATAGTTCGAAGTCTGCCCGTACGATGTCACGCTGGGCGGGGGCATCAAGAAGGTAAGGGGTGTCTGAGCGACGCAGGGCCGTATCGGTCTTTCCGACGCCCTTCGGGCCATTCAGAGCGATGGCTGGCGCGATGTCGATCAGCTCATCGAGCTCGAGATCGACCGTGCGGCTGAGGTAGCTCATGTGTTCGCCGTTCTTGTTCCGATGCATATACGCTACCATTTACGGAGTAGATACACTACCTTTCCCGGAATATATACGCTACCTTTTCCGGCCTCTTGGTCGGCAGTCAGGTCGCGTTCCAGAGCTGCTGGTAATAAGCCATGCGCTCGGGGTCGCGGGGGAGACCGTAGGCGTCGAGCAGGGCGTCCTCCCACCCTGGGCCGTAGTTCCACTCGGTGCTCATGCACGCCACTGCGATGTCGGCCCAGCGGTCGGCGACGCCCAGCGCGCCGAGATCGACATGCGCCGTCCACCGGCCGTCGTCATCGACGAGCGTGTTGGGACAGCAGGCGTCGCCGTGACACACGACGAGCAGGTCGACGGATGGCCCCTGCCGCAGCTCGCGGGGCACATCGATTCCGCGCGCGGCGGCGTTCGCAATTCGGTCGGTCACGCTCCACGACCATGGGCACTCGGCCACGGGCAGCGCGTCGTGCAGCGCTCGCAGCCCCGCGCCGACGGCCCGCACTGCCGTCAGAGGATCGGCGACCCAGCGGGGCGCTACCGCGCTGAGGCCGGACACCGCGGCCGTCACCAGCCACTCCTC
Organism: Microbacterium sp.; assembly: GCA_047607025.1. Taxonomy (GTDB): domain Bacteria; phylum Actinomycetota; class Actinomycetes; order Actinomycetales; family Microbacteriaceae; genus Microbacterium. Next base: position 2,966 of record JASGDS010000110.1, on the reverse strand, counting down.
GCCATCCGCCTCGCCCTGCGCCAGCACGCGCGGCACCGGATGGAAGCGGCCTGCCCACGCCATCCGCTCGGCTTCTGCGCGCATGCTCGTCTCGGCATGCACGGGCCCCCACTTGATGAACCGCCCGTCGTCGGTGTGGAAGGTCAGCCCGCCGATGCCGTTCTCCCACACGGCGGTGAGCCCGGCCCCCGCGGCGAGCTCGCGCATGCGCGGCGGCACGGCGGCGGATTCAGTGGGAATGCTCACCCGTCGAGGCTATCGACGTGACGCCAGTGCACGCCCAGCTGCGCCATCAGGGCGTGCTGCGCCGGGCCGAGAAACGGGTCTCGGTTGGTCGCGCTGCGCACTGCGATCTCGCGCGTGCCCCGTGGCTGATGCTCGTCGATCTCGTGCTGCAGTCGGGTGAAGAAGTCTGCGCCGAGCGCGCTCGCCGCGCCGCCGACGACGACATCGGTGATGTCGAGGGTGGCGCACATCATCCGGATGGCGCGCGCCAGCGATCGGATGCCGATCGTGATGCGCGCCGTCGCACCATCCGCCGCGGCCAGTCGCTTCACACTGCGACTCGACAGCTCGTCGTTGAACCCATCGCCGAGCATTGCCGTCATCGATGCCGTCGCCTCGAGGCAGCCGCTGCTGCCGCAGCGACAGGGGGTTCCGCCGTCGTCAACGCGCAGATGGCCGACCTCGCCCGCGCGCCCCGTCGTGCCCTGGAACAGCGAGCCCGCATGCACGATCGCGGCTCCGACGCCCTGCCCGAGATGCAGGTAGAGATGGTCGCCAGACGGCGACGGGATGAGCTCGGCCAGCGCCTCGGCATCGGCATCGTTGATGAGGTGCGCCGGAACACCCGCCGCTGAGGCTACGGGCTGCTGCACCTCCTCGTCGTGCCAGCCGAGCTGCACGCTCTCCCGCACGCGACCATCGCCGCAGATGCCAGGCGCCTGCACGCCGATGGCCAGCACGTTCCGCCGCGCCTTCGCGATCGAGGACGCCGCCGTCTCGACCAGCCGCTGCGGGGTGAGCCCCCCGCCCGCGCGATGCTCGCTGCGCGAGACGACACGGCCATCCAGACCGACGATCGCGCTGCGCACGAGGTGGGGCCGCGCGACCAGCACGACGATGCCGTGCGCGTCGGCGTTCACCTGCAGCCGCGTCGCCGGCTTGCCGCCGTTCGAGGCCGTGCGCCCCGTCTCCTCGACATACCCCGTCTCGATGAGCTCGGCGACGAGGGATGAGACCGTGGCGCTCGTGAGCCCCGTGCCGCGGGCGATCGATGCGCGGGTCGCCTCACCGCTGTCGTCGAGAACGCGCTGCAGCACCGTCGTCAGATTGCCCTTGCGGATGGTCGTGCCGGACGAGTTCTGGTACGTGCGGGCTCTGATCACGGGATCGACTCCTTTCTCAGGAGGGTCTGGCGCGGGCCTGTCTCAGTCGTTACTTTAGTGACTGAGCAAAGTTAGTCAACGGTGCGTTTCGATGATGTTTCGTCATTTGACAGCATCGTTTCACCGCTTGACGTGGCCATCGTGGCAGGACATGATCGACGCAACAGCGACATGAACTGATCGAAAGTCTGCAAGATCTATCACCTTCACACAGGATCACCGTCAGGAAAGAGGAAACCATGAAGCGATCCCTGCGAATCACGGGCGCGGCTGCGCTCGTCGCAACCGTGCCGCTCGTGCTCGCGTCGTGCGGCTTCGGCGGCGGCAGCGACGACACGTCGGGCGACGGCGACGCGGCGGGCTCGACGAGCATCGACCTGCTCGTGCCCAGCTACTCCGACAAGACCCAGGGTCTGTGGGAGGACATCATCACCGGCTTCGAGTCCGAGAACAAGGACATCACGGTGAACCTCGAGGTGCAGTCGTGGGACAACCTCGAATCGGTCATCTCCACCAAGATCCAATCGGATGACGCTCCCGACATCTACAACGGCGGTCCGTTCGCCGGCTTCGCGAGCGACGACCTGCTCTACAAGGCGGAGGACGTCGTCAGCGCAGACACCTACTCCGACTTCCAGGACTCGTTCCTCGCGAACGAGCAGCTGGATGGCACCACCTACGCGCTGCCGTGGATCGCCTCGGCGCGCGCCCTGTTCGTCAACAACGACCTGCTCGAGCAGGCAGGCGTCGATGCCATCCCCACCACCTGGGATGAGCTGCTCGATGCCGCCACGAAGATCTCGGCGCTCGGCGACGGCATCGCCGGATACGGCATGCCGCTCGGCAGCGAGGAGGCGCAGGCCGAGGCCGCCGTGTGGCTCTGGGGCGGTGGCGGAACGTTCGGCGACGAGACGACCCTCACGATCGATGACCCGTCGAACCTCGCGGGTGCCGAGCAGATCAAGAAGATGATCGACGCGGGTGCGACCGAGGCCGACCCCGGTTCGACCGACCGCTCGCCGCTCATGGACATCTTCGTGCAGGGCAAGATCGGCATGCAGATCGGGCTTCCGCCGACCGTCAGCCAGATCGCCGAGAGCAACCCCGACCTCGACTACTCGATCGCGCCCATTCCCACGAAGGACGGCTCGGCGTTCACGCTCGGCGTCGCCGACCAGCTGATGGCGTTCAAGAACGATGGCGACAAGCAGGAGGCCATCACGAAGTTCCTCGACTACACCTTCTCGAGTGACGTCTACACGACGTGGGTGACCGCGGAGGGCTTCCTGCCGACGACCCAGTCGGGGGCGGATGCGATGGCCGACGACGAGACGCTGAAGCCGTTCCTCGACGTGCTGCCGGACGCGCAGTTCTACCCGTCGACGAACGCCAACTGGTCGGCGGCCGACAGTGCCTTCAAGTCGCTGTTCGGCAAGATCGCCACGGATGACGCAGCGGACGTGCTCGCCGAGATCCAGGCGCAGGCCGAGCAGGGCTGACGTCGGCGCATGACATCGACGCGTGACACCTTGGCGGGGGCGGCCGTGAGGCTCCCCCGCCGCAGGATCGACTGGGGTG
>JASGDS010000109.1:0-9563 GCA_047607025.1 Microbacterium sp. | reverse complement strand
GCATCCGCCATGCGCGACTTCTGCCCTGCCGTGCGCTTCTTGAGCGACCTCGTCAAGACGTCCCGCGCCATCCCGGCGATCGTTCCGAGTGCTCCCCCGCGTGCCATCCCTCAACCCTATCGGCGAAGCGCCCCCGGCCGCAGCCGAGGGCGCTTCGTGTATCCGCGAAGGGACGAGTGAGGATCAGACCTCCTCGAGGGCGTAGCCTTCCTCGCCGTGCACAGCGGTGTCGACGCCCGCGATCTCATCCTCGTTCTTCACACGGAAGCCGAGCGTCTTCTCGATCGCGAAGCCGATCACGAAGGCGACGACGAACGAGTAGATCAGCACGCCGACCGCCGCGATGAACTGCAGCACCAGCTGGTGCACGCCGCCACCGAGGAACAGGCCCGTGTCGATGGCGAAGAAGCCGAGGTAGAGCGTTCCGATGATGCCGCCGACGAGGTGCACGCCGACCACGTCGAGCGCGTCATCGAAGCCGAGCTTCCACTTCAGCTCGATCGCCAGGGCGCACACGGCGCCAGCGATGATGCCGAGCACGATCGCCCACACCGGCGAAAGGTTCGCACACGAGGGGGTGATGGCGACGAGGCCCGCCACCGCACCGGAGGCCGCACCGACCGAGGTCGCCTTGCCGTCCTTGATCTTCTCGACGATCAGCCAACCGAGAATGGCCGCTGCCGTGGCACCGAGCGTGTTGACGACGATGAGACCGACCGACGAGTCGGGCGTGCCGAGCAGGTTGAAGGTTCCCTCGGCGCCGGCGTTGAATCCGAACCATCCGAACCACAGGATGGACGCTCCCAGCAGCACCAGCGGCACGTTGTGCGGCTTGTTGATGCCCTTCTGGAAGCCGACGCGCTTGCCGAGCACGATCGAGAGTGCGAGCGCCGCCGCACCGGCGTTGATGTGCACCGCGGTGCCACCGGCGTAGTCGATGACGGTCTCATCGAAGCCGAAGCTCGAGCCGAGGTTGTAGATCCAGCCACCGCCCCAGACCCAGGCCGCAACGGGGAAGTAGACGATCGTCGCCCAGACGCCCGCGAAGATCATCCACGATCCGAACTTGGCACGGTCGGCGATCGCGCCCGAGATGAGTGCGACGGTGATGATGGCGAACGTCGCGCCGTAGGTGACGCCGACGAGCGTGTCACTGTCAGCGGAGCCGAGGCCGAAGTCGCTGAACGGGTTTCCTGCGAAGGCCCAGGTGCTTGAGACGGCGCTCATGTTGAAGCCGTACAGCACCCAGAGCACGCTAACGAGGCCCAGGGCACCGAAGCTCATCATCATCATGCTGACGACGCTCTTGGCTTTGACGAGGCCGCCGTAGAAGAAGGCGACCCCGGGGGTCATAAAGAGAACGAGGGCGGTCGCGGCGACCGACCAGGCAAGGTTTCCAGCATCCATGTGTTTCTCCAGATCGGGTGGAAAGAAACCGGCTGAGGCAGGTCGATATGGTGCGCTCGACCGGGTTACCCCTATGCTGTCGATGGCGCGTTACCTCACCTGTGCGCCTCCTGTTTCGCGCATGTTACAGGTGTGGGCGTGGCGTGAAGATCATGTTTCCCGGTACGGTGCGGGCGCCGTGGATCCGATCAGGCCGCGGTGGATGCGTTCAGGCGCGAGATCGCCCGCAGATACTTCTTGCGGTACCCGCCGGCCAGCATGTCTTCGGCGAACACGCTGCTGAGTGGCTCACCTGTCGCGCGAATGGGCAGCTGCGCGTCGTACACCCGGTCGACGAACGCCACGAAGCGCAGCGCCTGCGACTGGTCGCTCAGCACGTGCACACCGCGCAGTCCCACGGCATCCACCCCGTCGATGAGACGGATGTACCGCGAAGGATGCACCTGCGCCAGATGGCGGATGAGGTCGTCGAAGGAGTCGTCCGACGCCGTCGGCACGCTCTCCAGCGCAGCCGCGTAGGCTGCGTCATCGAGCACGACCGCCTCGCCGTCGATCGATCGCTGCCGGTAGTCGACCCCGTCGATGCGGATCGTCTCGAAGCTATCGCTCATCGCATGGATCTCGCGCAGGAAGTCCTGGGCCGCGAAGCGCCCCTCGCCCAGGGCGTTCGGCGGAGTGTTGCTCGTGGCGGCGAGCCGCGTGCCACTGGAGATGAGTTCGGCGAGCAGCCGGGTCATCACCATGGTGTCGCCCGGGTCGTCCAGCTCGAACTCGTCGATGCACAGCAGTGCGCTGCCGCGCAGCAGCTCCACCGTCTGGTGGTAGCCGAGGGCGCCGACGAGCGCCGTGTACTCGATGAACGAGCCGAAGTACTTCCGCCTGACGGGCACGGCATGATAGATCGCCGCCAGCAGGTGGGTCTTGCCGACGCCGAACCCGCCGTCGAGGTAGACGCCCGGCTTCGCCTGCGGCGTCTTCGGCTTGCGCGAGAACAGCCCACCGCGCTTCAGCGCGATGCCACCCGTCGAGAACTGCTCCAGCTGCGCCTTGGCCTCCGCCTGCGACGGGTACGCGTCGTCCGTCCGGTACGACTCGAAGGTCGCACTGCGGAACTGCGGAGGAGGCACCATGTTCTGCAGCATCTCCTCGCCGCTCAGCTGCGGCTGACGCTCGACGAGGTGGACGATCTCGGTCATGTCTCTCCGGTCTGCTGGGAAGGCCTCCTCAACGATACCGGCGTAGCCTGGCTGAGATGTCCGACCACCAGCTTCCTCCCTCGCTCGCCTCATTCCGGGACGAGCTGCTGGCGCTGCCCGGTTCCGATCGGCTGGAGCTGCTCGCCGAGATCGGCGACGAGCTTCCCGCGCTTCCGCAGCGCTACGTCGACCATCCTGAGCTCACCGAACGCGTCACCGAGTGCCGGTCGCCGGTGTTCATCGCGGTCGAGGTGGAGGGCGGAATCGCCACAATGCACGCGACCGTTCCGCAAGCCGCGCCGACGACCAGGGGCTTCGCGAGCATCCTCGTCCAGGGGCTCACCGGCCTGTCCGTCGACGAGGTTCGCGCCGTTCCCGCCGACTATCCGCAGCGGCTCGGCCTCGCAGACGTGGTCTCACCGCTTCGCCTCAACGGCATGGCGGGCATGCTGACCCGCGTGCAGCGCCGCGTCTCGACCTCATGACGTTCAGAGTACGTGCGCGTGCATCCATTCACGAATGGCCGTGTTCCAGCGCGACTCGTCGTAGTTCCACAGCTTGACGTGGCGCGCCGTGTGGAAGGTCTCCATCGTGACGATGTCGGGCCGGGCCTCGGCGAGCGCATGAGACGGCCCTGACGGCACGTACCCGTCGTCATCGCTGTGCATGAGCAGGATGGGCACGGTCAGCTCGTCGGCGCGCGAGACGATGTCGAGCGCATCGAACGAGACGCGATCGCCCCTGTGCATCGAACCGGCGCTCCAGCCCTGCCCGACCGCGCTCAGTCCGGCGTCGATCACGGCGCCGGGTAGCTTCACCTCCCGCGCCTGATACTCCACCACGGGACGCCAGTCGACGACGGGCGAGTCGAGCATCACACCGACGATCGCCTCCCGGTGCGCGGTGTTGAGCACCTCTTGCAGGCTGATCGCTCCCCCCATCGAGAAACCCATGAGCACGATGCGCTCGGCACCGCGTCGCAGCGCCCAGACGACGGCCGCCTCGACATCGCGCCATTCGGTCGCCCCCAGCGCGTACTTCCCGCTGCGGCTCCGAGGTGCGTCGCCGTCGTTGCGGTACGACACGCACAGCACGCTCACACCCTCGTCGTGCAGCACGGGCACTGCCCGCAGCGTCTCCGCGCGTCGCGTGCCCCGCCCGTGCGTCGCGATCACCCAGGTCGACGCGTTCGGCCCTTCGCCGGGGAACAGCCAGGCGGGCGCCGGGCCGAGCGGCGTCGGCACGACCTCGTTCGAATACGGGATGTGCAGCTCCGCGGCGTTGTGCCAGTACCAGCCGCTGAACCGGGCGCGCTCGCCGATGTGTGTGGCGCCGTCGACCCGGGTGAGCAGCTTCCTGCGCACCTGCCCATCGCTCTCCCCCAGCACCGCTCCGATCTTCAGGAAGTCGGTCGTGCCGGTCGTGAACAGCCCGTACCGTCCCGGGAGGACGGTGTCCGGGGTGCGCGAGAGCGTGATCGTCTGTGCGACGGTGTCGATGCCGAGCACCTTCACGTCGGTGATGAGACGCGAGGGAGGTGTCACGACGGCACGGGCGAGAAGCAGCGCAAGCGAGCCGAGAGCACCCGCGACGGCGAAGGCCGCTGCCCCTGCGATCGCCGTCGAGCGAGCGGCGGATCGAGCGAAGGATGGTGCGGCGCGCCTGGGGATGAACATTGCCCTCCCACTCTAGTCTGGCGAGGTGAAGGACGACCCGACCAGAGGCGCATTCGCCGCCGCGGAGAAGAGCATCTCCGCACTGTCGTTCCGCCACGATCTGGTCGTGCATCCGATCTCCGCCCCGCAGGGGCTCGCCCCGTTCAGCCTTGCGCTGGCCGCGGACGTGCGACCGGATGAGCATGGCGAATCGCCGTACGGCACCGGTCGACTCGTGCTGCTGCACGATCCAGCCGAGCCGGACGCGTGGGATGGCGCCTGGCGAATCGTGGCGTTCGCCCAGGCACCGCTCGAGAACGAGATCGGCACCGATCCGCTGCTCGCCGACGTCGCCTGGTCGTGGCTGATCGACGCGCTGGAGTCGCGGGGCGCCCCGTACCACTCGGCATCGGGCACGGCGACGAAGATGCTCTCGAAGGGGTTCGGCTCGCTGGCTCCCGAGGGCGCAGGCGCCCAGATCGAGCTGCGTGCATCCTGGTCGCCCGAAGACGATCTCGACGCGCACGTCGAAGCGTGGGCCGAGCTGGTGTGCATGCTGGCCGGGCTGCCGCCGGGATCGGAGGACGTCGAAGTGCTCGGGGCCAGACGCTGGGAGAGTGCATGACCGACTACACCGTGATCGATCGTGCGCCCGAGGCCCAGGCAGCGATCGATCGCCTCGCCGCGGGCACGGGTCCCGTCGCCGTCGATGTCGAACGCGCGTCCGGCTACCGCTACTCACAGCGCGCCTATCTGATCCAGTTCTATCGACGGGATGCCGGGGTCGTGCTCATCGACCCGATCGCGGTTCCGGATGTGACGGCCATCCAGCGGAAGCTGGGAGACGCCGAATGGGTCTTCCACGCCGCCAGCCAGGATCTTCCCTCGCTGCGCGAGCTCGGCCTCGACCCGCAGACCATCTTCGACACGGAGCTCGCCGCCAGGCTGCTCGGCATGGAGCGCGTGGGGCTGGGCGCCGTCGTCGAGGCCACCCTCGGCATCACGCTCGCCAAGGCGCACTCGGCCGATGACTGGTCGACGCGCCCGTTGCCGGCCGGATGGCTGGAGTACGCCGCCCTCGACGTGCTGCATCTCGTCGATGTGCGAGACCGCCTGGCGGAGCAGCTCGCCGCATCCGGCAAGGAGAAGTTCGCGCGGCAGGAGTTCGCGGCGGAGCTCATCCGTGCGCCGAAGCCGGCCCCGGCGGAGCCGTGGCGTCGGATCAGCGGTCTGCACAGGGTGCGGGGGCGCCGCGATCTCGCGGTGGCGAGGTCGCTGTGGCTCGCCCGCGACGACTACGCGCGGAGCGAAGACACCGCTCCCGGCCGGCTGCTCCCCGACCGTGCGCTCATCGCCGCGGTCCTCGCCTCTCCGCAGAGCAAGCAGCAGCTCGCCGGAATCAAGGAGTTCACCGGACGGGCGAGCCGCACGCAGCTGGATCGGTGGTGGCGGGCGATCGTCGAAGGCCGGGGCGCCGCCGAGCTGCCCGTCGAGCGCGTGCCCAGCGATTCGCTTCCTCCCCATCGCGCCTGGGCGGAGCGGAATCCCGACGCCGATGCTCGCCTGAAACTTGCTCGCGCCGACGTCGCCAAGCGCGCGGAAGAGTTGCAGATGCCTGTCGAGAATCTGCTCACGCCCGACTTGCTGCGACGCGTGGCGTGGGAGCCGCCGGAGCCTGCAACGGCCGAGGGGATCGGCGACGCGCTGCGGGCGCGCGGTGCGCGCGACTGGCAGATCGACGAGACCTCAGCGCTCATCGCCGACGCTTTTGTGCGGGCGGCTCAAACACCGCCCGAGGCCGAGCCCGACGCTTCGTAGAAACATCCCAACCGATGCGAATCCAACACAACTCGGCCACTTAGTCTGGAGATAACACACAAACTAGGAGGCAGAGTGGCCAAGCTCTCTGATGTCTTCTTCGTCGATGGCGTGCGAACCCCGTTCGGGCGAGCCGGCGAGAAGGGCATGTACTGGAACACCCGAGCGGATGATCTCGTCGTGAAGTCGATCATCGGCCTGCTCGAGCGAAACGGTCAGGTGCCAGGCGCCGCGATCGATGAGGTCGCGATCGCGGCGACCTCGCAGACCGGCGACCAGGGCCTCACGCTCGGCCGGACCACGGCCATCCTCGCCGGCCTCCCCCTGACCGTTCCCGGCTACGCGATCGAGCGGATGTGCGCCGGTGCGATGACGGCGGTGACTCAGGTGGGCGCCGGCATCGGCTTCGGCGCCTACGACTTCGCCATCGCGGGCGGCGTCGAGCACATGGGCCGCCACCCCATCGGATCGAACGCCGACCCGAACCCGCGCTTCGTCGCGGAGAGGATCGTCGACCCCGCCGCGCTCAACATGGGTGTGACAGCCGAGAACCTGCACGACCGTTTCCCCCAGCTGACCAAAGAGCGTGCAGACTACTACGGCATGCGCAGCCAGCAGAAGGTGGATGCCGCGTACCACGCGGGCAAGATCCAGCCCGACCTCGTGCCCGTCGCCATTGCCCGCGCCGATGGCGCGTGGGGCCTTGCGACCGAGGATGAGGGTCGCCGCCCGGAGACGACGCTGGAGGGCCTCGCGGGGCTCAAGACACCCTTCCGCCCGCATGGCCGCGTCACGGCGGGAACCTCCTCTCCGCTGACCGACGGTGCGACGGTGAGCCTGCTCGCCAGCGGCGACGCGGTGAAGAAGCACAAGCTGCAGCCGAAGATGCGGATGGTGTCGTTCGGGTTCGCCGGCGTCGAACCGGAGGTCATGGGCATCGGCCCCGTGCCCTCCACCGAGAAGGCACTCACGAAGGCGGGCCTCGAGATCGACGACATCGGCCTGTTCGAGCTCAACGAGGCTTTCGCCGTGCAGGTACTGAGCTTCCTCGACCACTTCGGCATCGCAGACGACGATGAGCGCGTCAACCCGTGGGGCGGTGCGATCGCCCTCGGCCATCCGCTCGCCGCGTCGGGCGTGCGACTCATGATTCAGCTCGCGGCGCAGTTCGCCGAGCACCCGGAGGTGCGCTACGGCCTCACCGCGATGTGCGTCGGCCTCGGCCAGGGCGGCACCGTGATCTGGGAGAACCCGAACTACACCGGCAAGAAGCGGAAGTGACATGACCGACTACAGCACCATCGATTTCTCCGAACTCGCCGCCGTCGCCAAGGATGAGGTCGTCACGCATTCGCTCGTGAGCGACGTGACGCTCGCCAGCGGCAGGACGCTCGCGCTCATCACGCTGCACAATGGGCTCGACCACCGTCGCCCCAACACGCTCGGACCGGCGACCCTCGCCGAGCTGAACGACGTGCTCGATTCGCTCACGGCCCGTGCGGCCGAGGGCGACATCCAGGCGGTCGGTATCACGGGCAAGCCCTACATCTTCGCTGCCGGCGCCGACCTCTCGCAGATCGGCTCCCTGCGTTCGCGCGACGATGCGAAGCTCATCGCGCAGCGCGGGCATCAGGTGCTCGGGCGGCTGTCAAAGCTCGGTGTGCCGTCCTTCGCCTTCGTCAACGGTCTCGCGCTCGGCGGCGGCGTGGAGGTCGCGCTGCACTCGACGTACCGCACCGTCGACGCGTCGGCCGCCGCGATCGGTCTGCCCGAGGTGTTCCTCGGACTCGTTCCCGGCTGGGGAGGCGCCACGCTGCTGCCGAACCTCATCGGCATCGAGAACGCGCTCGAGGTCATGATCTCGAACCCGCTCAAGCAGAACCGCACGCTCAAGCCGCAGCAGGCGTTCGACGACGGCATCTTCGACGCCATCTTCACTCCTGCCGCCTTCCTCGAGGAGTCCCTCGCCTGGGCGGACGGCGTACTGACGGGCGCCATCCGGGTCGAGCGCAAGAACGTGCCGGGCAAGATCGAGCGCCTCACCAAGTGGCCGATCGCGGTCAAGATGGCGCGCAGCATGCTGGAGTCGCGCGTCGGCGAGGTGCAGCTCGCGCCCTATCGCGCGCTCGACATCATCGAGAAGGCGAAGTCCGGCGATCTCGAAGAGGGCTTCGCGCTGGAGGACGAGGCGCTCGCCGACCTCATCTCGGGCGACCAGTTCGCGGCATCCATGTACGCCTTCGACCTGATCCAGAAGCGTGCCAAGCGCCCGGTCGGCGCGCCGGACAAGGCGCTCGCGAAGAAGGTCACGAAGGTGGGTGTGATCGGTGCGGGCCTCATGGCCAGCCAGTTCGCGCTGCTGTTCGTGCGCCGCCTGCAGGTGCCCGTGCTCATCACCGACATCGACCAGGCGCGCGTCGACAAGGGCCTCGCGTACATTCACGCCGAGATCGACAAGCTGGCGGAGAAAGGCCGGATCACCCCGGACGTCACCAACCGGCTGCACGCGCTCATCCACGGCACGGTCGACAAGAGCGAATACGCCGATGCAGACTTCGTGATCGAGGCGGTGTTCGAAGAGACGAGCGTCAAGCAACAGGTGTTCGGCGAGATCGAGAAGATCATCGCGCCGGATGCCATTCTTGCGACGAACACCTCGTCGCTGTCGGTCGAAGAGATCGGGTCGGTGCTCGAGCACCCGGAGCGCCTCGTCGGGTTCCACTTCTTCAACCCGGTCGCGCTCATGCCGCTCATCGAGATCGTCCGCACGCCGCAGGCGACGGATGAGGCCGTGTCGACGGCCTACGTCGTCGCGAAGGGCCTCGGCAAGACCGCCATCGGTTCGGCGGATGCGCCTGGCTTCATCGTGAACCGTCTGCTGGCGAAGGTCATGGGCGAGGCGGCGCGCGCCGTCGACGAGGGCACGCCGCTGCCGACCGTGGAGAAGGCGTTCGCGCCGCTCTCGCTGCCGATGACGCCGTTCGAGCTGATCGATATGGTCGGCTGGAAGGTTGCCGCCCACGTGCAGGACACGATGGTCGCGCACTTCCCCGACCGGTTCTACGCCTCGGCGAACCTGCACGCGCTCGCCGACCTGCCGCAGGCCGTCGAGAAGGACAAGAACCGCAAGGTCACCGGCTTCACGAAGGAGGCGAAGGCCGTCATGACGGTCGGCTCCGAGGTCTCGACCGAGGCCGAGATCCTGCAGCGCGTCGAGGACCAGCTGGCGAGCGAGATCAAGATCATGCTCGATGAGGGCGTCGTGCCCGAGGTCGAAGACGTCGATCTCGCGCTCATCCTCGGGGCGGGATGGCCGCTCATCGATGGCGGCGCCTCGGCGTACCTCGACCGTTCGGGCGCGTCTGAGCGGGCGTTCGGGGGCACGTTCCACTCCCCCGCCATCCGCGGCCTCGGCGCCTGACGAGCGGCGCACACACGAAACCGCCGAGCGACCACTCTTTTGCCAGACTCGCCCCGGAAATCCGGG
>JASGDS010000108.1:0-4245 GCA_047607025.1 Microbacterium sp. | reverse complement strand
CGTCGAAAGGCTGCCCCTGCCCGAGTCGAGGGGCGCCCCCGATGCCCGCGACGTCCTGGCGTACATCCGGGCGTCGAACGACGGCGAGGCAGCCGACACCGGCACCGACCTGTTCGTCGAGGATCCAGCGGCGAGCCTCATCGGCATGAAGGACACGAAGTTCCGTGAGCGCATCCTTCTCGTCGCACGTCACGAGGGCGAAGCGGTCGGCTTCGGCGTGCTTCGATACTCGCGGTCGACAGAGGCGAATGCCGATGTCATGATCGCGGTGGCTCCCGAGCACAGAGACGACGAGGTGGCGGATGCCCTGCTGACGGCGCTGGAGCAGCTCGCCCGAGAGCGAGGCCGCTCCCGTCTCATCGCCTACGGCATCTCCCCCGCCACGAGCGCGCATCGGCTGCCGTCACCGACCGGCTTCGGCACGATCGACGCCGACGGCTTCCACACGCGGGCGATGCAGCGGGCCGGATACTCGCTCGGGCAGGTCGAGCGCGTGAGCTTCTGCGATCTGCGCGATCCGATCGACACGAGTGAGCTCCTCAGCGCCGCATGGGAGAAGGCGGGTGATGACTACCGCGTCGAGTGGTGGGATGGCCCGGTGCCGGACGAGTACGCCGAGAGCCTGTGCCGGGTCATCACCCGCATGGACACCGATCCACCGGACGGGGAGCTCGACTGGGAGCCGGACGTCTACACCGTGAAGATGCTGCGCAAGCGCGAGGCCCGCGCCCGCGAGATCGGCGCGATGCTCGCCGTGACCGCCCTCGTCCACGTGCCGACGAACGAGGTCGTCGCCTTCAATGAGCTGTACGAGTCGGTGATTCCCGCTTGGCCCAGCAACAACGGCGGGACCCTCGTGATGCCGGACCATCGCGGCAGGCGGCTCGGCATGATCGTGAAGGCCGAGGGATTGCTTCGCTTCCGCGAGGCCGTGCCCGATACACCGGGCATCATCACCTTCAACGCCGAGGAGAACCGCTACATGCTCGACGTGAACGAGGCGGTCGGCTTCCGCCCCGTCGCCTACGAGGGCGCCTGGCAGAAAGACCTCTCCCCCGGTCACTGAGCCGCCCCGGTCACTGAGCCTGTCGAAGTGTCGATAGCGTGGAGGCATGAGGATCACGGTGCTCGGCGGCGGCGTGGGCTGTGCGCGGTTCGTGCTGGGGCTGAGGTCCGCGCTCCCTGAGCCGTCCGCGCTCCCTGAGCTTGTCGAAGGGTCCGACATCCACGTCGTCGTGAATACGGCGGATGACTGGTGGGTGTCAGGCCTGCGCATCGCACCCGACCACGACAGTCTCATGTATGCCCTCGCGGGAATGAACGACACCGAGCGCGGCTGGGGGCGGGCAGGCGAGAGCGAACGCGTGTCGGCAGAACTGGCCTCCTGGGGCGCGGCTCCCGAGTGGTTCACGCTCGGTGACCTCGATCTCGGCACGCATATCGCTCGCACGGCATGGCTGCGCGAGGGAGCATCCGTTTCCGAGGTCTACCGACGGCTTGCCGCCCGCTGGCCTCTCGGTGTGACGCTGCATCCGGCCACCGACGCCGAGATCGACACGCAGGTCGTGACGGCGGATGGCCGTATGCACTTCCAGGAGTGGTGGGTGCGCCATCGCGCGGCCATCCCCGCACTCGGATTCGAGCAGCAGAACATCGCCGATGCACACCCGTCGGATGGCGCCCTCGACGCCCTCGCGAACGCCGACGTCATTCTGCTTGCGCCATCCAACCCCGTCGTCTCGATCGGCCCCATCCTCGCCGTTCCCGGCATGCGCGAAGCGCTGCTCGCCTCCCCCGCGCCCATCGTCGGCGTCTCCGGCATCATCGGCGGCTCGGTCGTGCGCGGCATGGCGGATGCCTGCCTCACCGCGATCGGGGTCGAGACCAGCGCGGAGGCGGTCGCCCGTCACTACGGCGCGCGCTCCGCCGGCGGGCTGCTCGATGGCTGGCTCGTCGACGAGGTCGATGCCAATGCCATTGCACCGCTCGAGGCGATCGGCATTCGCACTCGTGCCGTGCCGCTGTGGTTCTCGTCTCCCGAGGCTTCCGCCCAGGTCGCCCGCGACGCGATCTCGATGGCGGCGGGTCGATGACCGAGATCATGCCAGAAACAGCCCTCTGCCCGGTCTGCGATGCGGCGGTCGTGCGGCGTGGAAGCAGATCGTGGATCGACGTCGAGGCGACGAACGCGGCGCTCATCGACTTGGTCAGGCGTGGCGAGATGCGCGTGCTGCGTGGCGATGTGCCGCTCGAGGACATGATCGCGCTCGCCGAGTCCGAGCTCCGATACACCGTCGTCAGCTTCCTCGCCTGTCATCGGTGCCAGAACACGAAGTTCTGGGGACTGTGTATTCGGGGTGAACCGGTCTATCGCACGTGCCGGCCGCGCTGGCTCGCCCAGGCCGCGGCCCCTTCCGCCGGTGATTCCGACGTGTGAAGATCAGTCCATGGCGCAATCGGGTGCGGAGTCCTCACGGAAGGCTCTGATCGTCGGCAGCACTCTTGCGCTGCTGATCGGTGCTTCGATCATGGTTCTGCTGCACGAATCGAGTCACGCCGTCGCGGATGCGCTGCTCGGCTGCACCCCGACACAGGTTCCCTTCGCCGTGGACTGCACGCCAGAGCTCGCGCCAGACGATGGGGCGATCGTCGCGATCACCGGGCCGATCTTCAGCCTGGCGCTCGGTCTCATCGGCTTCGCTGTCGACCGCATCGCGAAGCCGCTGCGTGCGCATCCATTCTGGTGTCTGGTGTGGTTGTGGACGATCTTCCTCAGCATCGAGGAGGGCGTGGGCTACTTCGTCATCGTCGGCTTGGTGCCCGCGGGCGACACCGCCGTCGCCTACGCCGCGTGGGGTGCGCCCGTCTGGGTATACATCGTCTCCACCTCGCTCGGCATCGCGGCGATGTTCGGTACCGGATGGCTGTTCTCGCGCCCTCTCATCGACCTCACGACGACCATGAGCGAGCGGAACGATCTCTCCTTCTGGCCGTGGATCGCAGGAACCCTCGGATTCGGCGTGCTGACGACGATCTACATGCTGCTGACGCCGGGCATCGATGGCGGCGCGATCGCGGCCGTGCTCTTCGGCATCCCCGGGATGGCGGTCTTCGCCCCGATCTCGCTCATGTTCGGCGGCAAGAGGTTCGAGGCCGCCGCACCGATCAGGATGGGTGGAGTGACCGGCGGCATCATCCTGCTGTGCGTGCTCATCGTCGTCAACGTGACCCTCACCCGCGGCCGACTCTGGGGCTGAGCGGCATCATGCCGCATCCCGCCCTGGGCCGATGATGCACAGCGAACTCTCAGAATAAAGTTCGATATGTGGCGTGGAAAGCGTTTATTTCCAGGGGTGAATGTCGGAGGGTCGGAGGAGCATGGGGGGTATGAAGCAGTTCACGCCTCCTACTGATCGGGTGATCGACCCGACGCCGGGTGAGCGTGCGCGGATCGATCAGATCCTGTCCCAGATCCGTAGCCTTGATGTGGCGATCACGGCGGCCCAATCGAAGCGGCTGACGCTCGTTGCGGAGCTTGCGGAGATTCGTGACGCGCAGACCGAGCGGGCGATCGCGGTCCCTGATGCGACGGATGTGGAGAAAGGGATGGCGTATCGGGCGATGGTCGAAGAGGTCGCCGCCGCGACGACGGTCACCTCCTGGACGGCAGAACGGCAGCTGCACGAGGCGGTCGTGATCACCGAGACCCTGCCCCGCGTGCGTGAGCGTCTCGCCGAGGGCGACCTGTCCATGGACCACGCCCGTGTGTTCGTCACGGAGAGCGAGAGCCTCGACCCGGACCAGCGGGCACGGTTCGAGGAGGCACTGCTGACCGTCATCGAGGAGACACCCCTCACTCCCGCACAGCTGCGGCCGGTCGCGAAGCAGCTCGCCGAGAAGATTCACCCGATCCCGCTGACAGAACGGCACCAGATGCGGCGCGACGGACGAGAGGTGACCTACACGCCCACCGGCGACAGCATGTGCGTCGTCAAGGCCTACCTGCCCGCCGTACTCGGAGTCGCGATCCGTGACCGGCTCACCGGGATGGCCAAAGAGATGAAGTCCGCCCGCTACGGCGCCCCTTCGACAAGCTCAGGGACCGACTGCGCTGACGAAACCGATGTGTGGGCGAGCGACACGAGGTCGATCGGGCAGATCCGGGCCGACATCTTCGCCGACCTGCTCCTCGCAGGCACCCCACAGGCCGACCCCGGAGTCACCGCCACCGGGCTCGGCAACGTG
>JASGDS010000107.1:0-8704 GCA_047607025.1 Microbacterium sp. | reverse complement strand
TGACGCGGCCGTGACGGCGGATCACCTTGCAGTGATCGCAGATCGGCTTGACGCTGGGGTTGACCTTCATGTTGTTTCCTTTATCGCTGTCTTCGTGCCATCCCGTGAAGGATGACCGTTACTTCTCGACCGGTCAGCGGTAGCGGTAGACGATGCGGCCGCGGGTGAGGTCGTAGGGGCTCAGCTCCACGACGACGCGGTCCTCAGGAATGATGCGGATGTAGTTCTGCCGCATCTTTCCGGAGATCGTCGCCAGCACCTTGTGTCCGGCGGGCTTGTCCAGCTCCACGCGAAACATCGCGTTCGGCAGCGCCTCCACAATGGTCCCCTCGGACTCGATCACTCCGTCTTTGGCCATAGCCTCGCTCACGCTAACTGCAGACCGGTCGGTCTGCGGTGGTTGGATGGTTGGTGCGGGATGCGCCGCCTTCGGACACGCCGAAGCGGGGCGCAGAACACCAAAGATCTATGTTAGACCCCCCGGCCCGCAATGGCAAACCGTGATCGGCTACTCCGAGTCGGAGGAGAGGATCTTCTCGAAGCGGGCGGCGACCTCGGACAGGTCGATGACCTCGCCGTCGATCGCGATCGTCGGCGTGCCATGCGTGCCATCCGTCTGCGCCGGCATCGCCTTCGTCTGCGCGGTCACATAGTCGGCGTACGTCTGGTCGGTGATGCAGGATGCCGCGCCATCCGCCCCCGCGTCCGTCGCGTACTGGATGATCTCGTCGTCGGTGAGGCCGGTGGAGTTCTCCTCCGGCTGGTTCGCGTACATGGCGTTGAAGAAGTCGAGCGCGGCATCCGGATTCGACTCGGCGACGCAGTACATGGCGTTCGCCGCTCGCGTGGAGAACTCGGTTCCCTGCGATGCCGCGTCGAGAATCGCGACGGGATGGATGTTCAGGGTCAGATCCCCCTCCTCCGCCGTACTCTGCAGCGCGGCGCCGTACGCCTGCTCGAACGCGCCGCAGTTGGGGCACATGAAGTCGACGTAGGTGTCGACCGTCGTGTCGCCGGAGCCGAAGGTGATCGCGCCGGTGTCGGCGGCGACGATGTCGGAGTCGGGACCCTCCGCGTTCGCATTCGCCATGCCCTTCATCCACACGAGCACGACGACGAGCACGACGACGGCCAGCACGACGATGCCGGAGACGACGATCGGAAAGAGATTGAGCTTCTTCTGCGCAGCCATGATCAGCCCAGGTAGTCCGCGAGCGTCGTGGTGGTCCAGTCGTTCACCTCGGTGCCGTTGAAGAGCACCGCTGGCGTCGACTTGTTGCCCGTTTGGCTGTTCGTCGGCAGCGCATCCGTCACCTTCGACACGAAATCGCCGTAGGTGAGGTCGGTGATGCAGTCGGCGGCGTCGCCCGCACCCGCCTTCTTCGCATACGAGATCAACTGCTCATCCGTGAGCCCGCTCGTGCCTTCGGACGGCTGATTGTCGAACAGCGCGCGTAGGAACGGGTAGGCGGCATCCGCGTTCTCGTCCGTCACGCAGTAGAGCGCATTGGATGCCCGCGTCGAGTACTGCGTGCCCTCCGACTGCGCGTCCAGGATCGCGACGGGGTACACCGTCAGCGTCAGCTCGCCCGCGTCGACGGCGTCGGCGATGTCATCGCCCCAGTACTGCGTCTCGAACATGCCGCAGTAGGGGCACATGAAGTCGATGTAGGTCTCGAGCGTGTTGTCGGTCTGCTCACCGATCGTGATGCCGCCCGTGTCGGAGTTCACGACGCCCGCGCCGGGGGAATCGGCGAGGGCCGTCGCCCTGTGGTTCATCCAGACCGAGACGACCACGACCACGACCACGAGCACGAGCACGATGCCGGAGACGAGAATGGCGAACCAGTTGACCTTTTTGGCGGCGGCCACGGGCAGACTCCTACGGTGCGGTGAGCGTCCTGCTCAGGGGATCGGGACGGGGGTCACGCCGAACGGTGCGAGCGATGCCGCTCCCCCGTCGGGCGAGGTGAGAACCCAGATACCATCATCATGCACGGCCACGCTGTGCTCCCAGTGGGAGCCGTCGGTGCCGTCGACGGTCGCAATGGTCCAGTCGTCGTCTTCGACGAAGACGTCGTCGAGCCCCGCGGTCATCATCGGTTCGATGCAGATCGCGAGCCCCGGTTTCACCGGCACACCGTCATCCCCTGCCCGATAGTTGAACACACTGGGCGCCTCGTGCATCTTGCGGCCGATGCCGTGCCCGACGTAGTCGCGCAAGATGCCGGCGGGCTGTCCCGTCCACGACAGCGGATGGGCGTGGATCCAGTCCTCGACCGCGGCGCCCACCTCGTTCGTGCGCTTGGCGGAGGCGAGCGCGGCGATGCCCGCCCACATCGAGCCCTCCGTCACGTCCGACAGCTCCTGGCGACGGCGCACGGTCTCGGCGTCTGGACCCGGCACGACGATCGTGATCGCGCTGTCGCCGTTCCAGCCATCCGGCGTCTCAGCGCCCGAGTCGATCGAGACGATGTCGCCCGCCTGCACGACGAGGTCGCCTGGGATGCCGTGCACGACCTGGTTGTTCACCGAGATGCAGGTGGCGTGGTGGTAGCCCGGCACCAGCTTGAAGTTGGAGTGCGCGCCGCGCTCGGTGATCGCCCGCTCCGCCGCGGCATCCAGTTCGGCCGTGGTGATGCCGGGTCGGATGGCCGCGCGCACCGCGTCGAGCGAGGCGGCGGTGATGAGTCCTGGCTGCACCATCGCCCGCAGCTGGGCGGGCGACTTCAGCCCCGAGCGTCTGAACACGTCGACAGGCTCATTGTCCGGAGGCGACGACGGGCTCGAGGCCGCGTGCGGCGAGAGCCTCGAAGATGCGCGAGGTGATCTCGTCGAGCGAGCCGACGCCGTCGATGCGGTCGACGATGCCTCGCGCGTCGTACACGTCGACGATGGGCGCCGTCTCCGACTCGTAGATGTCGAGGCGCTTCGCGATCGCGTCCGGGGTGTCGTCCGCGCGGCCCTCGAGCTCGGCGCGCTTGGCGATGCGCGAGATCGACTCGTCGCGCGGCACATCCAGCAGGATGACCGAGTCGAGCGTCGCACCCACGGACGAGAGGAAGTCGTCGAGGTGCGACACCTGCGCGGTGTTGCGCGGGTAGCCGTCGAGCAGGAAGCCGCCCGCCGCGTCGTCCTGCGCGAGCCGGTCGCGCACGATCTCACTCGTCACCTCATCCGGCACCAGCTCACCCGAGGCGGTGATCGCCTGAACCTTGCGGCCGAGTTCGGTGCCCTGCCTGATGTTCGCGCGGAAGATGTCGCCCGTCGAGACGACGGGGACGCCGTACCGCTCGGCGACGAGCACGCCCTGCGTGCCCTTGCCCGAGCCCTGAGGACCGACGATGAGAAGACGAGTCATGACCGAAGGAGCCCTTCGTAGTGGCGCTGCTGCAGCTGCGCGTCGATCTGCTTCACCGTCTCGAGACCCACACCCACCATGATGAGGATGGACGTGCCGCCGAACGGGAAGTTCTGGTTGGCAGAGACCGTCGCCAGCGCGACGAGAGGAATGAGCGCGACGAGGCCCAGGTAGATCGAGCCGGGCAGCGTGATGCGCGAGAGCACGAAGCGCAGGTAGTCGGCCGTCGGCTTGCCGGCGCGGATGCCGGGGATGAAGCCGCCGTACTTCTTCATGTTGTCCGCGACCTCGTCCGGATTGAACGTGATCGATACGTAGAAGTAGGCGAAGCCGATGATCAGCAGGAAGTACAACGCCATGTAGATCGGGTGGTCGCCCTTGACGAGGTAGGCGTTGATCCAGCTGACCCACCCGGCGGGAGCCGAGCCATCCGACGGGGTGTTGAACTGCGCGATGAGCGAGGGCAGGTACAGCAGCGACGAGGCGAAGATGACGGGCACGACACCGGCCATGTTCACCTTGATCGGAATGTACGTGTTGGTGCCGCCGTACGTGCGGCGTCCGACCATCCGCTTCGCATACTGCACGGGGATGCGCCGCTGCGACTGCTCGACGAAGACGACGAGGCCGACGATCACGATGCCGACGAGCACGACGAGCAGGAAGACGTTGAAGCCGCGTGCCTGCCAGATCGCCCACATGGCCGAGGGGAACGAGGCGGCGATCGAGGTGAAGATCAGCAGCGACATGCCGTTGCCGACACCGCGCTCGGTGACGAGCTCGGCGAACCACATGATGAGGCCGGTACCGGCAGTCATGCAGATGATCATGAGCAGCTGCAGCACCCACGACTGCGACGTCAGCAGGTCCTTACAGGGCGAGGTGTCATCCACCGAACCGAAGAGCTGACCGGTGCGCGCCACCGTGACGAGGGTCGTCGCCTGCAGCAGCGCGAGCGCGATCGTGAGGTAGCGGGTGTACTGGGTGAGCTTGGCCTGACCCTGCTGGCCCTCCTTGTGCAGCGCTTCGAAGTGCGGGATGACCACGCGCAGCAGCTGCGTGATGATCGTCGCCGTGATGTACGGCATCACACCGAGCGCGAAGATCGAGAGCTTCAGCAGCGCTCCACCCGAGAACAGGTTCACCATCGACATGAGGCCCTGCGTGCCCGAGGTGTCAGCGACGCACTCCTGCACATTGGAGTAGTTCACGTTCGGGGTCGGGATGTGCGCGCCGAAGCGGTAGATCACGATGATCGCGAGTGTGAACCCGATCTTCCGTCGCAGATCGGGCGTTCGGAAGATTCGCGCGATGGCACTGAACAAGGGAAAAGCCTCCAGTGGAACAGGTGGGTGCTTTGTGGCACACCACACCCCAGCGTAGCCGAAAGGGCCGGGGGTGCTGGACACCCCCGGCCCTTCGGGAAATGGGTCTTACTTGATGCTTCCGCCAGCGGCGACGATCTTCTGCTCAGCCGAGCTCGAGACCTTGTCGACCGACACGGTCAGCGCGACGGCGAGCTCACCGTCGCCCAGCACCTTCACGAGCTCGTTCTTGTGAACGACGCCCTTGGCGACCAGGTCATCCTTCGTCACTTCGCCGCCGGCCGGGTAAAGCTCGGCCAGCTTCGAGACGTTGATCGCCTGGTATTCGGTGCGGAACGGGTTCTTGAACCCACGCAGCTTCGGGGTGCGCATGTGCAGCGGCATCTGCCCACCCTCGAAGCCGACGCGCACGGTGTTGCGGGCACGCGTGCCCTTCGTGCCGCGTCCCGCGGTCTTGCCCTTCGAGCCCTCACCACGGCCCTTGCGGGTCTTGGCGGTGTTGGCACCGGGAACCGGGCGCAGGTGGTGCGCCTTGAGCACGCCTGGGCGCTCGTCCCGGCTACTGAGCTCTGTCGAAGTGTCCTTAGCCATCAGTCGATCTCCTCAACGTTCACGAGGTGAGCGACCGCGCGCACGTAGCCGCGCGTCTGCGAGTCGTCTGGGCGGACGACCGAGTCGCCGATCCGCTTGAGACCGAGCGAACGCAGCGTGTCACGCTGGTTCTGCTTCTCGCTCACCTTGGACTTGATCTGCGTCACCTTCAGTCGCGCAGCCATCAGGCACCTGCCTTTTCGCTCGCCGCGGCCACGGCCGCGGCCTCGGCGCGCACGAGACGAGCCGGCGCGACCTGGTCGAAGTCGAGGCCACGACGCGCGGCGACCGCACGAGGCTCCTCGAGCTCCTTCAGGGCAGCGACGGTCGCGTGCACGATGTTGATCGTGTTCGACGAACCGAGCGACTTCGAGAGCACATCGTGAATGCCCGCGCACTCGAGCACGGCGCGCACCGGGCCACCGGCGATAACACCGGTACCGGCGGCAGCCGGACGAAGCAGCACGACTCCGGCCGCGGCCTCACCCTGCACGGGGTGCGGGATGGTCTTCTCGACGCGGGGCACGCGGAAGAAGTTGCGCTTGGCGTCCTCGACGCCCTTCGAGATCGCCAGGGGCACCTCGCGGGCCTTGCCGTAGCCGACACCGACCAGGCCGTTGCCGTCTCCGACGACGACCAGAGCGGTGAAGCTGAACCGACGACCGCCCTTGACGACCTTCGAGACGCGGTTGATGGTCACAACGCGCTCGAGGAAGTTGCTGTCGCCTGAACGGCTGCCGCGGTCGCGGTCACGACCGCCGCGCTCACGCCCACCGCGACGGTTGTCGCGGCCGGAGCGCTCTTCGGTGCCAGCGGTCTGCTCGGGGGCAGTCTCCGCAGCTTCGGTGGTCGCTGCCTCGTCGGCGGTCACTGGGGTCTCCTTGTTGTCACTCACAGGTTCAGGCCTCCCTCACGGGCACCCTCGGCGATCGCGGCGACGCGACCGGCGTAGCGGTTGCCTCCACGGTCGAACACGACATCCTCGATACCGGCCGCCTTGGCGCGCTCGGCGACGATCTCGCCGACCTTGCGGGCCTTGGCGGTCTTGTCGCCATCGAGCGCACGAAGGTCGGTCTCGAGCGTGGATGCGCTCGCGAGCGTGTGGCCCTTGCTGTCGTCGATCACCTGGACGAAGACGTGACGCGCAGAACGCGTGACGACCAGGCGGGGACGCAGCTCGGTGCCGACGACCTTCTTGCGAAGGCGAGTGTGGCGGCGCGAACGCGCGGCGGACTTCGACTTCACAGCCATGATTACTTACCAGCCTTTCCGGCCTTGCGACGCACGACCTCGCCGGCGTAGCGCACGCCCTTGCCCTTGTACGGCTCGGGCTTGCGGATCTTGCGGATGTTGGCGGCTGCCTCGCCCACGGCCTGCTTGTCGATGCCGCTGACGGTCAGCTTGTTGTTGCCCTCGACCGTGAAGGTGATGCCGGCGGGCGGCTCCACCAGAACGGGGTGCGAGAAGCCGAGTGCGAACTCGACGTTCTGGCCCTTCTGCGCGACACGGTACCCGGTGCCGACGACCTCGAGGCCCTTGGTGTAGCCCTGGGTCACGCCGATGATGTTGTTCGCAATGAGGGTGCGGGTCAGGCCGTGCAGCGAGCGCGATTCGCGCTCGTCGTCTGGCCGCGTGACGAGAACCTGGTTCTCTTCCACGGAGACCTCGATGGGCTTGGCCACCGAGAGGGCGAGCTCGCCCTTGGGGCCCTTGACCGCAACCTGCGGCCCGTCGACGGTCACGGTGACGCCGGCGGGGATGTCGATGGGAAGACGTCCAATACGCGACATGTCAGATCACCACACGTAGGCGAGGACTTCCCCACCCACGCCCTTCTGCTCGGCCTGGCGGTTCGTGAGAAGACCGCTGGAGGTGGACAGGATGGCGACGCCGAGGCCACCGAGAACGGTGGGGAGCTCGGTCGACTTCGCGTACACGCGAAGACCGGGCTTCGACACGCGCTTGATGCCGGCGATCGACCGCTCGCGGTTCGGGCCGTACTTCAGCGTCAGCGTGAGCGTCTTGCCCACGCGAGCGTCTGTCTCATCCCAGCTGGCGATATAGCCCTCCTGCTTGAGGATGTCGGCGATGTGCGTCTTGAGCTTGCTCGACGGCAGCGACACGGAGTCGTGGTGCGCCGAGTTGGCGTTGCGCAGACGGGTCAGCATATCTGCGACCGGGTCTGTCATTGTCATAACAGTGTTCCTTTGTTCATGAGGTTTCGGCTGCCGTTACACGACAGACGACCTTCGTGATGGTGTGTGCCCTTCGACAGGCTCAGGGACCAGGGTCGTTGAGAGGGACCAGGGTCGCTGAGCCTGTCGAAGCGCAAACGCCTCAGTCTATCAGGCGCTCTGGGTCTCGCGAACGAAGGGGAAGCCGAGGTGGCGGATCAGCGCACGCCCCTCGTCGTCCGTCTTCGCGCTCGTGACGATGGTGATGTCGAAGCCGCGGACGCGATCGATCTTGTCCTGGTCGATCTCGTGGAAGATCGACTGCTCCGTCACACCGAAGGTGTAGTTGCCGTTGCCGTCGAACTGCTTGGCCGACAGGCCGCGGAAGTCGCGGATGCGGGGCAGAGCCAGCGAGATCAGGCGGTCGAGGAACTCCCACGCGCGGTCACCGCGGAGGGTGACGTGCGCGCCGATGGCCTGGCCCTCACGCAGCTTGAACTGCGCGATGGACTTCTTGGCCTTCGTGACGACCGGCTTCTGGCCGGTGATCGCGGTGAGGTCTGCGACCGCACCCTCGATCACCTTGCTGTCGCGAGCGGCCTCGCCGACCCCCGTGTTCACGACCACCTTGACGATGCCCGGAATCTGGTTGACGTTGGCGTAGCCGAACTCGTCCTGCAGCTTCTGCTTGATCTCATCGCGGTAGACCGTCTTGAGGCGCGGCTGGCCGGCGCGCGGAGCGCCTGCATCTGGCGCAGTGCCAGTCGCGGTTGCGGTGTCGCTCATAATCAGATGTCCTTACCCGACTTCTTGGCGTAGCGCACGCGGACGGTCTTCTTCTTGCCGTCCTTCACGCGCTCCTCGATGCGGAACCCGACGCGGGTCGGCTTCTTCGTCTCGGGGTCGACCAGCGCGACGTTCGACACGTGGATCGGGGCCTCGAAGGTCTCGATTCCACCGGTCTTGGTGCCGCGCTGCGTCTGACCGACGCGGTTGTGCTTGGTGATGTAGTTGATGCCCTCGACGATGACGCGGTTGCCGCCATCGATGACCTCGAGAACCTTGCCCTGCTTGCCGCGGTCTCCTCCGCGCTCGGGCTTGGCACCCGTGATCACCTGGACGAGGTCACCCTTCTTGATGTTCGCCATAATCAGATCACCTCCGGTGCGAGAGACACGATCTTCATGAACTTGCGGTCACGAAGCTCACGGCCGACCGGTCCGAAGATGCGGGTGCCACGGGGCTCCCCGTCG
>JASGDS010000106.1:0-9550 GCA_047607025.1 Microbacterium sp. | reverse complement strand
TGAGACGACTATTCGTTGCCCTGACTCGGAGGCGCATCCATGCGAACCACGATGGACACCAAGGCGATGCTGTCGGTGCACGATCTTCCGTCGGTGTCGGCGGGACCGTTGTCGAATGATCGTCTGCTGCTGTTCTTGTGGGTGCGAAAGGGCGCCGCGGCGGTCGCGGTGGCAGGACGGACTCACGCGGTCTCGGCGGGGGAGGCGATCGTGGTGCCCCCCGGCGTCGTCCACACGGTTCACACCGATCGGGCAAGCCTGGCGATCCCCGTCTTCGCTCCCGCGACCATGTGCCCGGCGGCGCTCACCGAGGTGCGCATCGTTCCCGTTCCCGTCGGCTGGGAGGAGTGGCTCATGCACCGGTACGCGGCCGCGGAGGTCACGCGTGTCACCGCCTTGCAGCAGCTGCTGGGCGACAGCGTGCCGGCGGGTCGACCTGGTGAGGTCGGCGGCCACGTCGCCTCGCTGCCCATGCCCCACTCCCCGCAGGCGCGGTCCGTCGCACGGACCATTCTGCGGGCGCCCGGTGCGGATATCTCCGCGACAGTGTTCGCACAACGTGAGCACATCAGCGTGAAGACCCTGCAGCGTCGTTTCCGCAACGAGACCGGTCTTCAGCTGTCTGAATGGCGCACCCGGGCACGCGTGGCCGCCGCGGCGGCCTGTTTGGCCGAAGGGCGCGGAGTCGGATGGAGCGGCAGGCACGTGGGCTACACCTCTGCGGCGGGCTTTACCCGGGCGTTCCGGCGACACGCGGGCATCACGCCGCAAGAGTTCATCCGGCGTGCGGCGCGCGACGGCGCGCCGGCCTACGGCTTCGGCAGCGACGTGTTCGAGGGAGTCTCCGACATCGTCATGGAGAGCCACTCCGCGCCGCCGATTCCCGCTGAGCGGCGCCCGGTGCAGATCGAGAACCGTCACATCCTGCATTGGATCTATCGTGGAAGAGCCACGCTTCGTATCGGAGCTCATGACCGTCAGCTCCGCCGCGGAGACGTGATCTGGACTCCCGCGGGCGTACCGTTCCAGGTCCGACTCGATGCCGGAGCCATCCTGCTGCCGCTCGGCAGCCGTCACGGTCCCGGACATGTCGCTCCGGAAGATCTCAGGACATTCCCACATCCTCCCGAGACGGAGGACCACCTCCTTCACATCGCGTTAGCGGAGGAGACGCTGCTGAGACCGGCTGCGGGACCCGGAACCTTCGTGGACGCGCTGTTTCGCGCGCAGTTCGGTCGTCATCAGGACGATGTCGTTCCCGCGGCGCCCACCTCTTCCGTCGCGAAGATCGGAGCCGCCCTGTGGCACAGCCCCGACGACGCTCGCTCGCTGGCCGAATGGGCGGGTGTCCTCGGCGTCCGCACCTCCGAACTGAGTCGGGAGTTCTCGACCCAAACCGGGATGGCGTTTCCTCGGTGGCGATCCCGGCTGCGCATGGACGTCGCCCGCGCGCTGCTGTGGACCGGCGGGACCCCCGGCGACGTGGCGCGACAACTCGGCTATACGAGCACATCGACCTTCACCAAGGTCTTCTCCGCCACCCACGGCGTGCCCCCCAAGGAATACCAGCGTCGCGAAGCCGCAATCTGAGCGCCGACAGTACTCATCCGATCGTCTGCACGACCAGACCGCCGACGACGATCTAGGCTCGGAAGGTGAGAGAGCGCACCCTGAACCGCGACATCCTGCGACTTGCGGTGCCCGCGCTCGGCTCGCTCATCGCCGAACCCGTCTTCCTCGCGATCGACGCCGGGATGGTCGGGCATCTGGGGGTCGAACCGCTCGCCTCGCTGGGTGTGGCATCGACCATCCTCACCACGATCGTCGGGCTGATGGTGTTCCTCGCGTACTCCACGACGCCGCAGGTCGCCAGACGCCTGGGCTCGGGCGATCTGAAGGGCGCGGTCTCGGTCGGCATCGACAGCATGTGGCTCGCCCTCGGCATCGGCGCCCTGATCGCGATCGCAGGCTCCTTCCTCGCCGGACCGCTCGTCGCCGCGTTCGGGCCAGAGCCATCCGTCGCCGACGGCGCGACGCAATATCTCAAGATCTCGATGTGGGGACTGCCCGCGATGCTCATCGTGTTCGCGGCGACCGGGTTGCTGCGCGGGCTGCAGAACACCGTGCTGCCGCTGTGGATCGCCGTCGCGGGCTTCGCCGTGAACACGCTGCTCAACGCCCTGTTCATCTTCGGCCTGGGCTGGGGTCTCGTCGGCTCGGCCGTCGGCACCGTGCTCGCGCAGTGGGGCATGGTCGCCGCCTACGTCGCCGTCACGGCGCGTCTCGCGAAGCAGCACACGGCGGCCATCCGGCCCCACAGGGCGGGCGTGCGCGGGTCGGCGAAGGCGGGCGCATGGCTGCTGCTGCGCACCCTCGGCCTGCGTGTCGCGATTCTCGCGACCGTGTGGGTCGCGACCGCCCTCGGCACCGAGGAGCTCGCCGGGTGGCAGATCGTGGTGACGGTGTTCAACCTCGCCGCGTTCGCGCTGGATGCCCTTGCCATCGCCGCGCAGGCCCTCATCGGCAAGGCGCTGGGTGCGGGCAACCAGCACGAGGTGCGCGAGGTGCTGCGCAGCACCGTGACGTGGGGCGTGGGCGCGGGAGGAGTGCTGGCCGTGGTGATCGGCGCGCTCTCGTGGGTGCTGGGGCTCGTGTTCACCGGTTCATGGGACGTCGCACGCTTCGTCACGCCCGCGTTCATCGTGCTGGCCGTGTCGCAGCCGATCGGCGCCTACGTCTTCGTGCTCGACGGCGTGCTCATGGGCGCGGGCGATGGGCGCTACCTGGCGCTGGCATCCGCCCTCAACCTCGTGCCCTACGCTCCGGTGCTCGTCGTGCTCGCCCTGCTCGCGCCATCCGGCCCGGCCGCGCTCGCCTGGCTCGCGGCCGGCTTCTACGGCGTCTACATGCTCGCCCGCGCAGCGACCCTCTCCTACCGAATCCGCGGCAGCGCCTGGATGGATGTTCCGGCTCAGCGCTGAGGCGGGGCGGACGGCAGAACCATCAGCGTGAGCTGCGAGCGCGCCACGAGCAGGATGGCGGCGCCCCCGTGCAGCGCGACGACCAGAAAGCCGAGGGGAGCAGCAGGATGCCCAGCGCGCCGAAGAAGACCGCCGGCAGCAGCGCCGCACCGATGCCCTTCAGGGTGAGCAGCGCGCTGCCCGCCCCGAACACGATCAGCAGCGCTCCGAAGGCGTAGCCGACACTGGGCGGCTCGGTCGCGAGCGGTTCGACACCGGCGCGATCGCCGTTCACCCGAAACAGCCGCCACCTGCCGCCATCCCACCACCGCACGCTCTCGGTGCCCGGCACCTGATACCTCCCCGTCGGCGCAGTGCTCAGACCGGGAGCCTACGACACCCGAGTTATCCACAGGTGGAGAGTTTTTCGTCACGGCGCCTGGTTCTGCGGTTGCATGGATGACGTGGACTGCGAAGGGGCCTACCATGACTCTCATGACGAGCGATGCCGTGACGCTGCCCCGAGGGCGGGACTTCACGCGCGCCGACCTGGATGCGATGCCGGATGATGGCCACCGCTACGAACTCATCGACGGGGTGCTCATCGTGACCCCCGCACCGCGCATCCGTCACCAGGACGTGGTCGGGAATCTCTACGCGTTCCTGCGATCGGCCGCTCCCCGCGCGGTGAAGGTTCTCATGGCACCCGTTGACGTCGTGCTTCCCGACACAACGATCATCCAGCCCGACCTTCTTGTCGCGCCGCGCGATGCCTTCACCGAGCGAGACCTGCCCACCGCTCCCCTGCTCGCGATCGAAGTGCTCTCACCATCCACGCGCAGCATCGATCTGCTGCTGAAGAAAGACCGCCTCGAACGCGCCGGATGCCCGAACTACTGGGTCGTCGACCCAGACGAGCCATCCGTCATCGCCTGGCACCTGCACGACGGCACCTACCAGCCGCACGCCCAGGCAACCGGCGCCGACTCGTTCGAGATCGCGACCCCGTTCCCCGTCGCCTTCACCCCGAACGACCTCATCGCCTGAGCGATCACGCCCAGCGGCGGCACCACTCGTACATCACGACGGCACCGGCGGCCGAGGCGTTGATCGAGCGGGTCGAGCCGTACTGTGTGATCTCGATGTGGCCGGATGCCGCCGCGAGCGCCTCGGCCGAGAGCCCTGGCCCCTCCTGACCGAACAGCAGCACGCAGCGCTCGGGCAGATCGGCCGTGTCAACCGGCTGCGCGTCGCCGACGTTGTCGACGGCGACGATCGGCAGCCCTTCGTCAGCCGCCCACGCGGCGAACGAGGCGACATCCGGATGGTGCCGCACATGCTGATACCGATCGGTCACCATTGCGCCGCGCCTGTTCCAGCGCTTGCGGCCGATGATGTGCACCTCGGCGGCGAGAAACGCGTTGGCGCTGCGCACGATCGAGCCGATGTTCATGTCGTGCTGCCAGTTCTCGATCGCCACGTGAAACGGATGGCGATGGGCGTCCAGGTCGGCGACGATCGCCTCCATGCGCCAATACCGATACGCGTCGGTGACGTTGCGGGTGTCGCCGTGCTCGAGCAGCTCTGGGTCGTACTGCTCGCCCGCTGGCCACTCCCCCGGCCACGGCCCGACGCCGTGCGTCGTGCGCTCGCGGCTCGGGGTGGGTTCCACCTCGCCAGCCTACGGCCAGACGAACGGTCGGATGGCGCGGACGGACGGTCGGATGTCCAGCACCGCCTCGTCGTTGAACCACAGCATGACGACACTGACCGCCACGCCGACCCGCCTGCGCCACAGCGCACTGATCACGATGGCCCTCACCAGCTTCACGCTCGTGACCGCCGAGTTCCTGCCCAACGGGATGCTCACTGATATCGCCTTTGACCTGGGGGTCTCCGTCGGCCAGGCGGGCCAGATGACGACGGTCACGGCGTTCGTCGGCTTCTTCGCGGCCCTGCTGGCCGGAGTCGCCTTCCCGCGGATCGACCGCCGAACTCTGCTCGCAGGGCTCGCACTGGCCGCCGCCGTCTCGAACCTCGCGGTCGCCGTCGCGCCGAGTCTCGGCCTCATGCTCGCCTCCCGCGCCCTGCTCGGGGCGACCATCAGCGGCTTCTGGTCGATGTCGCTCGTGGTCGCCGCGAAGATCGCCGGGCCCGAGCGGCTCGGACGCGCGGTCATGTTCACCACCAGCGGCCTGTCGCTCGCGACCATCCTGGGTGTGCCGCTCGGCGTCGCCCTGTCGACGGTCGCCGGATGGCGGACCGTGTTCGGGGTCATGGCGGCGCTCTGCGTCGCCGTCGGCGTGGGGCTGCTGGCCCTGCTGCCGCGCGTGCCCGCGGCGGGCGCCGCTCCCCTCGCGCAGCTCTGGCAGACGCTGCGGCGCGGTGACATCGCTCTCGGCCTCGCCGGTCACGTGCTCACCGTCTTCGGCCACTTCGTCGCGTACGCGTACATCCGTCCCGCACTCGAACGCGTCTCATCCCAGCCGGCCATCCTGATGCTGCTGCTGTCGCTGTTCGGCGTCGGCGGATTCCTCGGCAACCTCGTTGCGGGGGCGATCGCCGATCGCTGGCTGTCGCAGCTCGCGCTGGCCATCCCCGCGGTGATCGCGGTGTCGATTCTTCTCGTCATCGGTGCGCACCCCCAGGTGTTCGCGGTGGGCATCGCCATGACGCTGTGGGGCGCGGCGTTCGCGGGATGGCTCATCGTGATCAACACGTGGACGGGCAGGCGGGCGCCGCTGGAGGCGGGAGGGTCGCTCGTCACCGCGGGCTTCCAGCTCGCCATCACCGCCGCGGCGGTCACGGGCGGGCTGCTCGTCGACAGCCTGGGGGTCGTGTGGGCCTACCTCACCGGCGTCGTCGTCATCGTGATCGGAACCGTGGTGTTCACGGTTGCGGAGCGGCGACCCGCCACTGCGACGGCGCCGCGCCTGTCACCCGCCGGAACGCACGACTGAACCCCTCTTCCGAGGCGTAGCCGACGCGGCTCGCGACCTCGCCGACGGGGGCGCCGGCGCTCAGCAGCTCGCGGGCTCCCGCCATCCGCACCCCGGTCACGTACTCGCGCGGGGTCTGCCCGGTCTCCGCCCGGAACCGGTCGGCGAACACCGATCGCGACATCATGGCCGCGGCGGCCATGCGCCCGAGGGTCCACTCGTCGGCCGGTGCGCTGTGGATGGCCTCGATCACTCGCGCGAGATGGGGGTCGGATGCCCGTGCGGGCCATCCCGCCGGAGCGCACCCGGCATCGACCCAGGCCCGTAGCACCGCGAGAGCGAGCGTCGTTCCCATGAGGCGGCAGAGCGTCGCCGGCGTGCGGGCAGTCGTCTCGTCGGCCAGGCCGACGTGAGGGGCCAGCGCCGCCGCCCCCGGCTCGCGCTCGGCGAACGCGGCCACCGTGACCACATCCGGCACCCCGTCGAGCAGTGTGGTGTCCTCGGAGACCAGCCGCAGCCGAGCCATCCGGATGGTCGATCGCTCGACCGCGCGCAGACGCAGCGGCTCGCGCCCCTGCCACAGCACGATCGCGCCGACGCCGAGCGCGGGAGCGTCGAAGGCACCGCTCGTCACGCTGACGACGACCGTCTCGCCCGACGCCGCCACGGTGTGCTCGCCCGGCGCGACCTGTCGCTCCTCGGCGCCGAGAACATCCCACTCCAGCGCGGCGAAGAGTCGCTCGAGCGCCTTCTCGTTCACGTCTGCTGCAACCGTGCCGCGCCGCGCGCTATTCCACACCTGACACTTCGCGGACCACCTGACACCCCGCGGTCCAAAACCTCCATCTCGACCGCTGCACGTCAGACCTCCCGCACAGCGTCAGGTCGGCGAACCACTGACGGCTGGCAGGCCGTCTGACACTTCGCGGGCCGAACCGTCCGCTCCGACCGCAACACGTCAGACGTCCCGCAGCCCGTCAGCCCGCGTAGGGTTGAGCCGTGGTGACACCTGCGGCAGACGACTACCTCAAGACCGTGTACTCGCACACGGAGTGGCAGGCCGAGCCCATCACCCCCTCGGTGCTCGCCGCTCAGCTGGGGGTCGCGCCGTCGAGCGTGACCGAGATGGTCAAGAAGCTCGCCGCGGTCGGCCTCGTCTCGCATGCGCCCTACGGCGCCGTGCGACTGACGGACGACGGCGAGAAGCGAGCCCTGGCCATCCTGCGCCGCCACCGGCTGATCGAGACGTGGCTCGTGCGCGAGATGGGCTACGGATGGCACGAGGTGCACGACGAGGCCGAGATTCTCGAGCACGCGATCAGCGACCGGCTGCTCGACCGAATCGACGAGCACCTCGGTCACCCCAGCCATGACCCGCACGGTGACGCGATTCCTGACGCCGCTGGCCGCGTCGCGCGCGAGCCGTTCGTGCTGCTGGCCGACGCGCCGGATGGCCACAGCGGCCGGGTGCTGCGCGTGCGCGACCGCGACCCCGAGCTGCTGTGCGCGCTGGAGGACGACGGCATCGTCGTCGGTGCCGAGGTGCGGATGGTGCCGTCCGGCCCCGAAATCGCAGGCCGTGTCATCCCGTTACCGGCCGGCGCCGCCGACGTCATCTGGCTCACCGCGTAGCTTCTCGTCGCACTTCTGGCGGCCATCCCTGGTTCCTGAGCCTGTCGAAGGGCCCGTCGCACTTTTTGCGGCCATCCGGGCTCGAAACCCGCCAATGGTGCGACGGGAACTGGCGGGGCGCGCAGAAGGTGTCACCGGAACAGAGACTCGACCTTCCGGGGGAGGCGATCTCATCCCTGAGATGGACGACCAAGGCTCCTCGCCCACGTAGCGTCGAAGCATGATCACGGCAGAGAACCTCACGAAGCGCTTCGGACAGCACGCCGCCGTCGACGACATCTCGTTCCAGGTGCGACCGGGCATGGTCACCGGCTTCCTCGGCCCGAACGGCGCGGGCAAGTCGACCACGATGCGCATGATCGTCGGCCTCGACCGTCCGACGTCCGGCACGGTGACGGTGGATGGCATTCCCTTCGCGCAGCATTCCTCACCGATGCGCGAGATCGGGGCGCTGCTCGATGCGAAGGGCGCCCACCCCGGCCGCACGGCCGAGTCGCACCTGCGCATGCTCGCGGCATCCAACGGCATCGGCGCGAAGCGCGTCACCGAGGTGCTCGAGATGACCGGGCTCACCTCCGTCGCGAGGCGCCGCATCAAGGGCTTCTCGCTCGGCATGGGTCAGCGCCTCGGCATCGCGGCGACCATGCTCGGCGACCCGCACACGCTCATCCTCGACGAACCGGTGAACGGGCTCGACCCCGAGGGCGTGCACTGGGTGCGCGGCT
The DNA here is from genome assembly GCA_047607025.1 of Microbacterium sp. GTDB lineage: Bacteria > Actinomycetota > Actinomycetes > Actinomycetales > Microbacteriaceae > Microbacterium. The sequence goes on along the minus strand of JASGDS010000106.1, from coordinate 1,294 downwards.
TCGTACGCTCGCTCGCCGCCGAGGGCCGCACGGTCTTCCTCTCCTCGCACCTGATGAGCGAGATGTCGCAGACGGCAGACCACATCATCGTGCTCGGCAAGGGAAAGGTACTGGCCGATGCGCCCGTCGGCGCCTTCCTCGATGGCTCGACGAAGTCGCGCGTGCGCGTTCGGGTGTCGGATGCCGCGACCCTCGCTCCCCTGCTCGCTGCGGACGGCGTGCACATCGAGACGCCGGAGGCCGGCGTGCTCGAGGTCGAGGGCGTCGACGCGCCCGTCATCGCCCGGGCCGCCGTGGGCGCGAACATCGACATCCATGAGATCACCCCGCTGCGCGCCTCGCTCGAAGAGGCGTACTTCGCCCTGACAGGCGACGCCGTCGAGTACCGCAGCGAACCGACCCCGACGCCCGTCGCCTGAGGAGACCATCATGACGACCGCAACTCTGACCCGCCGCGAGACGTTCTCCCGCGCGCCCCGCGTCAACTTCCTGCACCTTCTTAAGGCCGAATGGGTGGGCATCACGACCCTGCGGGGCACCTGGATCTCCCTCGCCATCGGCACCGCTCTCGGCATCGGACTCTGCCTGCTGGTGGCCTCCGGCAATGCCGCCTTCGCCAGCTCGGATATGGCCGACGAGATGACCATCGACATCCCGAGCGTCTTCACCCAGTCGACGTATGCCTCGCAGGTGCTGATGATCATCGCCGTGCTGATCGGCGTGAACATCTTCGCCCGTGAGCACGCGACCGGCTCCCTGCGCACCTACTTCGCCGCCGCGCCCCGCCGCGGTCAGACTGTCGGCGCCAAGGCGGTCGTCTCGGGACTCGTCGTGTTCGTCTGGAGCTTCGTCGTCTTCCTCCTCTCCATCCTCGCCGTGCTGCCGATCTACGCCGCGAACGACTGGAAGACCGGGTTCGGCGATCCCTTCAGCCACACGCTGCTTCCCGTTCTCGGCTGCGCGCTGCTGATGGCGCTGACGACCATCCTGTCGCTCGGCGTCGCCACGCTCATCCGGTCGACGGCAGGTGCCATTGTGACGGTGCTCGCCTACCTGCTGCTGGCGCCGACCATCCTGCAGCTGCTGCCGTTCGACTGGGCGCAGGATGTTGTGGGCGTCACCTTCACGATGACGGGCGGCTCCCTCTACACGGTGCAGGAGATGACGGGCCACGTGGTGCGCGACATCGTGCTGACCTTCGCCTGGCCCACGGTGCTCCTCATCGCCGGAATCTTCGTCACGCGTCGTCGGGACGTGTGACGAACCGGGCGGCGGCGCGGTTTCGGGTTCCGCG
>JASGDS010000105.1:0-10399 GCA_047607025.1 Microbacterium sp. | reverse complement strand
GGCGCAGCGTCTGGTCGCCATCCGCCCACTTCACCTCGACCGTGCTCGCCAACGAGCAGGTGGTGGATGGCCACTGCGAGCGATGCGGCGCGGAGGTCGTGAAGAAGAAGCTGACGCAGTGGTACTTCAAGATCACCGACTACGCCGACCGGCTGCTGGACGACCTGAACCAGCTGGAGGGCTTCTGGCCGTCGAAGGTGCTGCAGATGCAGCGCAACTGGATCGGCCGCTCCATCGGCGCGGACATCGACTTTCAGGTCGAGGGCCGCGACGAGCCCGTCACGGTGTTCTCGACGCGTCCTGACACGCTGTACGGCGCGACCTTCTTCGTCGTCGCGCCCGACAGCGACCTGGCCGCCGAGCTGGTGGAGGACGCCGACCCGGCGGTGAAGTCGGAGTTCGACGCCTATCTGACCGAGGTGCGCAAACAGACCGACATCGAGCGCCAGTCGACCGATCGGCCGAAGACGGGCGTGTTCCTCGGCCGCTACGCCGTGAACCCTGTCAACGGCGACCGGCTGCCGATCTGGGCGGCCGACTACGTGCTGGCCGACTACGGCCACGGCGCCGTCATGGCGGTGCCCGCACACGACCAGCGCGACCTTGACTTCGCGCGTGCCTTCGACCTGCCCGTGCGCGTCGTCGTCGACACCAGCGCGCCCATCACGGGTGCGGTGCCGGTGATCGAGCTCGACGAGAACGGCGATCCGATCGATCCGGAACTGCTCTCGAGCCCCGCCGACACGGGCGAGGCGCTGACGGGAGAGGGGCGGATGATCAACTCCGGTCCGCTCGACGGGCTGTCCAAGCGCAATGCGATCGCGCGCGTCATCGACCAGCTGCAGAAGGCGGGCACAGGCCGTGCGTCCAAGCAGTACCGGCTGCGCGACTGGCTGATCTCGCGCCAGCGGTTCTGGGGCACGCCCATCCCGATGATCCACACGCAGGATGGCCGTCTCGTGCCCGTTCCCGAAGACCAGCTGCCTGTCACGCTGCCTGTGGCGAAGGACATCGATCTGACACCGCGCGGCTCCTCGCCGCTCGGCGCGGCGACCGAATGGGTCGAGACGACCGATCCCGAGACGGGCGAGCCCGCACTGCGTGACCCCGACACGATGGACACCTTCGTCGACAGCTCTTGGTACTTCCTGCGCTTCCTGTCTCCGAACAACGCCGAGGCCGCGTTCGATCAGTCGGAGGCCGCGCGCTGGGCGCCCGTCGACGAATACATCGGCGGCGTGGAGCACGCCATCCTGCACCTGCTGTATGCGCGCTTCATCACGAAGGTGCTCTTCGACATGGGGCTGATCGACTTCACCGAGCCGTTCACGAGTCTCATCAATCAGGGCATGGTGCTGCTCGGCGGCTCGAAGATGTCGAAGTCGAAGGGGAATCTCGTCGAGTTCGAGGCGAGCATGCGCGAGCCGGGGGCCGACGCCGTGCGCGTGGCCTTCGCGTTCGCCGGTCCTGTCGAGGACGACGTCGAATGGGAAGCCGTCTCGACGACCGGCGCGCAGAAGTTCCTCGCACGCGCACTGCGCATCGCCGGCGACGTGTCGAGCCCGGTCGAGGTGAAGTGGGCGGATGGCGACCAGACGCTGCGCCGGGTCACGCACCGCGTGCTCGCGGATGCGCCGACTCTCGTCGAGCAGACGAAGTTCAACGTGCTGGTGGCGAGGCTCATGGAGCTGGTCAACGTCACCCGTAAGACGATCGACTCCGGAGCGGGACCCTCCGACCCGGCCGTGCGCGAGGCCGCAGAGGTCATCGCCATGCTGCTCGACGTGTTCGCGCCGCACACCGCCGAGGAGATGTGGCAGACGCTCGGGTACCCCGCATCCGTCAGCCAAGTGGTGTGGCGTCAGCCGGATCCGACGCTACTGAAGGCCGAGAGCGTCACCTGCGTCGTGCAGATCGACGGCAAGGTGCGCGCGACGCTCGAGGTGCCGGCGAAGATCGACGTGCCGGCGCTCGAGAAGCTCGCGCGCAACGATCCGCGCATCGTGAAGGCGCTGGATGGTCGCGACGTCACGCGCACGATCGTGCGTGCCCCGAAGGTCGTCAGCTTCGCCACCAAGTAGGCCCGGTTCCCTGAGCCTTAGGCCCGGTTCCTGAGGCTTAGGCCCGGTTCCTGAGCCTGTCGAAGGGCCGGTCGCACTTTCTGCGGCCACCGCCCGTTCCCGTCGGTCGTCAGGCGACGGGGGTGACAGTGTCGCCCGCCAGCAGCACGTGCGAACCGTCGGGCAGGCGCTCGGCGTGGATGCGCAGGCCGCTGCGGCGATCGAATCGCTCTGTCACCACCATCCGCTGGCCGAGCACCGCGGTGACCTGCTCGTCATCCGGCCGCGCGGCGCGAAGAATGTGGGTGGATGGCACCTCATACGTGGGCCAGAACCAGCGCCCGCGCACCCGGGCGAGGGCGAACTTTCCCGTTCGTCCCGAGAGAGACATCTTCGGTGCGACGCGAGGGTCGAGCCAGGCCGTCGGCTGATTGCGCAGCGCGGCGATGCGCGCGGCGATATCTTGACGCGTCGCTTCGACCGGCGCGGGCGCCGCGCGCGTGGGAAGGGTTGGATCCTGGCTCAGGGTGAGCGCACCGGGCAGATCTTCGCCGAACTCGGCCAGCAGCGTCATCGGGTGGGTGTCGGCGAGGCCGCGCTCCTTCGCCCAGCGTTCCCGCACCTCGGGCGACGTGGGCAGCAGTCGGTCGAGGTGCGCCAGCGCGGCCCCCTTCTCAGCAGCGCCGTGACGGGGCAGCGTGAGCGAGACCGGTGTCGGCCCCGCCGCGTCGTCGTAGGCGAACTCGACCTCTCCCGCCGTGTTCGGCGCGAACATCCCGACACGGCGCCTGCCGGCGTAGGCATAGAGCACGGAGTCGAGGTGGAACGAGGGCGTCCGCGTGGCCGTCACTCGGTGAGGCGTGGAGGCTTCGAGGTGGGCGTCCTCCAACCGATGCGCGATGGGGGAGACCTCGCCCGAGACCAAGAACACGTCGAGAACATCGAGCAGCACGAGCACCTTTCCCAGCTCCGCGCGATCGTGCCCTGACTCGACATCCACGACGAATCGTCGGCCCACACCGGCACGCGCGGCGAGCTGCGCCTGCGACAGACCCGCCGCCGTCCGTGCGCGCCGAATCTCTGCTCCGACGGCCTGTGAGGTCGTGAGGAAGGGACGAGCCACCCTCCAATGTTCCCGTACGGGAACATGAAGTGCAAGCATGTGGCGATGCGACGTTACAGTGGCGACATGAAGATCGCTGTCTCTGGCCTCGGGTATGTCGGACTCTCCAATGCCGTGCTGCTCGCCCAGCACCATGAAGTCACCGCCGTCGACATCGACGGGCGCCGCGTCGCCCTCGTGAACGACAAGCGCTCGCCCATCGAGGATGCCGACCTGGAGGACTACCTCGCGACCAAGCAGCTGAGCCTGACCGCGACGCTCGACAAGGCAGCCGCGTTCTCGGACGCCGAGATCGTCGTGATCGCGACGCCGACGAACTACAACGAGGTCACGCACTTCTTCGACACGTCCTCCGTCGAGTCGAACATCGGCGAGGCGCTCGCGTTCAACCCGGCAGCGATCGTCGTGGTGAAGTCGACTGTTCCCGTCGGATTCACCCGGCGGATGGTCGACCAGCACCCCGGGGCGACCATCCTGTTCAGCCCGGAGTTCCTGCGCGAGGGCCGAGCGCTCTACGACAACCTGCACCCTTCACGCATCGTCGTCGGCTGGGTGCACACGGACGAATCGGATGCGGAGTCGGCCGCGCACACCTTCGCCTCACTGCTCGCCGAGGGCGCCATCGACACCGAGGTTCCGACCCTGTTCGTGGGCTCCACCGAGGCGGAGGCGATCAAGCTGTTCGCCAACACATACCTCGCGCTGCGCGTCGCCTACTTCAACGAACTCGACACCTATGCCGCCGTGCACGGGCTCGACAGCGCGCAGATCATCGAGGGCGTCGGGCTCGACCCTCGCATCGGTGCGCACTACAACAACCCCTCGTTCGGGTATGGCGGCTACTGCCTGCCGAAGGACACCAAGCAGCTGCAGGCCAACTACCAGACTGTGCCGCAGAACCTCATCAGCGCCATCGTCGAGGCCAACACGACCCGCAAGGACTTCATCGCCGCCGATGTGCTGCGCCGCGAGCCCCGCACCGTGGGCATCTATCGCCTCGTCATGAAGTCGGGCTCGGACAATTTCCGTGAGTCGGCCATCCAGGGCGTGATGAAGCGCATCAAGGCGAAGGGCGTGGAGGTCATCGTGTACGAGCCGGAACTCGGCGAGGAGACCTGGTTCAACTCCGAGGTGGTCAGCGACTTGGAGTCGTTCACGCAGCGCTCCGACGTGATCATCGCGAACCGTCGAGCGGACGTGCTCGACGATGTGGCCGAGAAGGTCTACACGCGGGACATCTACGGCCGCGACTGACACCGACCTCCCGCTCACAGGCGCCGATTCACGGCGCGTCGCGGGTTTTCGCTGTGGAGAACCGCCCACGATCCGCCGTGCGTTCCTAGCGTGGAGGGATGGACGAGGTTCCCGGCTACCGGTCGCCCCGCGCGCGCCTCGGCGTGGGCGGCGTCATCGTGCTTGTGCTGGCGGCACTCGCCATCACGATCGGCGTCGGCATCTGGCGCGGGATGGACACACCGGTGCAGCAGGTGCAGGCCGGCAGTCCTGCGCCATCCGGATCGATCGATACGGGCGAGATCTATGTGCACGTGTCGGGCGCGGTGCAGGAGCCCGGCCTGTACGTGCTGAGTGCCGACGCGCGCGTCGTCGACGCGATCGCGGCGGCGGGCGGATGGGCGGACGACGCCGAGCAGTCGGGCGTGAACCTCGCCCGCACCGTGAGCGACGGCGAGCAGCTCATCGTGCCGCGGGTCGGTGAGTCACCCACGACGCCCGCCGATGGCGCGGTCGGCTCTCTCGTGAACATCAACACGGCCGACGAGGCGGCGCTCGAGGAGCTGCCAGGTATCGGCCCCGCCCTCGCCGGCCGCATCGTCGCGTGGCGTGAGGACAATGGCCCGTTCGGGGCGGTCGACGACCTGCTGGCGGTCACCGGCATCGGCCCGAAGCTGCTCGAGGGCCTGCGCGACGCCGTGACCGTGTGAGCTTTATATAGTGGTCTATACAAAGGAGGACGACATGACCATCACTTCGATCGATATCGACCCGGAAGATCTCAAGCGCGCGAAGGAGATCGCGGGCACGGGCTCGAACCGTGAGACGGTCGAACTCGCCCTGAAGACGCTGATCGCGGTACGTCGTCAGCCTGCCGTGGTCGAGCGCCTGATTGCGCGCAGATTCACGCCCGATCAGATCGATGCACCGACGATCACGCCGTCATTCCTGCCACCCCAGAACCTCTGATCAGCCGCTCGTGACCACCTACATCGTCGACAACAGCGTCTGGCAGCGTGTGGAGGGCAGTGATGCCATCGCGGCCAGGTTGCGGTCGGTGGCGACGAACCATCTGATCCTCACCTGCCCACCTCAGGTGCTGGAGTACTGTCATTCGGCGCAGAACCCCTCCGACTACGCAGAAATGTGAGCGGATATGGAAGCGCTGTTTGAAGCCGAGGCGCATCCTTCGGCGCAGCAGACGCTCGACCTGCAGCAGTCGCTCTGGAAGGTCGGCCTGGCACGGGCCGCTCCCGCGATCGACTGCCTGATCGCCGCATACGCCGTCGTCAATGACGCCGTCGTGCTCAACTGCGACCACGATTTCGGATTCCTGGAGATCGCGACCGAGGGGCTGGTACGGCAGGAGTACATCGCTCCCTGACACCGACCCTCCGCTCACAGGCGGGTTTTCGCGGCGTGTCTCGGTGGTGGCCTGTGGACAGCGGGATCCTGCGGCGCCGTGCTCCCTAGCGTGGAGAAATGGAGGCTGAACGAGCACGGTCACTGCGGGATTGGCGCATGGTGCCGGTCGCGGGTGCGGCGTGGCTCGCGGCCATCCTGATCACGCGCGTGCCGCATCATGCGGGCGCTCTTGCCGTGGCGCTCTGGGCCGCGGCTGTCGCGGCCACAGCGGTGCTCGCGTGGCGACGGCGTGCGTGGATCGCACTCGGTGCGGTGGCACTGGCGTTCTGTGCAGCGGTCTCCACGCACGTGTGGATTCTGCAGCCCGAACGCGAGGCGGCATCCGGTGCCGCGCAGGGGGCGGTCACGATCGCGGCCGATGTGACGACCAAGGCACGACTGGTGAAGGATCGGCTGTGGTTCGATGCCGACACGATCACGGTGACGTCGGCGGGTGAGACCCTTGCGGTTTCGGTGCCGGTGACCGTCTCGGTTGCGGCTGAGGCCATTCCGCCGCGGGAGGTGCTCGATCTGGGCTCGCGGGTGGAGCTTACGGGCACGGTGAAGGAGACGGATGCGGGGGAGCGGTCGGTCGTCATCGTCTTTGCCGACAGGCTTGAGGTGCAGCGGGCGCCGCCAGGACTGCTGGGCGTGGCCAGCGCGCTGCGCGACGGCTTCGCGACCGATGCCGTTGCGGGGCTGCCCGAGCCGGGCGCGGGGCTGCTGCCCGGTCTCGCGGTCGGGGACACGCGAGGGGTGTCGGCGGTGCTGGATGCCGCCATGAAGACCTCCAGCCTCACGCATCTGACCGCCGTCAGCGGCAGCAATTGCGCCATCGTAGTCGGTCTGCTCTTCGGCCTTGCGGCGCTGCTGCGCGCACCGAGGGGCGTGCGCATCGCGGCGGCGACCGTCGCGCTCATCGGCTTCGTGCTGCTGGTGACGCCTGAGCCGAGCGTGCTGCGCGCCGCGGTGATGGCGCTGATCGCCATGCTCGCGCTGCTGCTCGGCCGTACCGGCGCAGGCATCGCGACCCTCTGCGGTGCCGTGGTCGCGCTGCTCGTGTGGGATCCCTGGCTCGGCACGTCGTACGGGTTCGTGCTCTCGGTGCTCGCCACGGGCGCCTTGATGCTGCTCGCGGGACCCCTCGCACGCGGACTGGAGCGCTGGATGCCTCGGGCACTCGCGCTGGGCCTCGCCATCCCGCTGTCGGCGCAGCTCGTCTGCGGGCCGGTCATCGTGTTGCTCTCACCCCGGCTGCCGCTGTGGGGCGTCGTCGCGAACCTGCTGGCCGCGCCCGCGGCGCCCGTGGCGACCGTCGTCGGCATGGCCGCGTGTCTGCTGCAGGCGGTTCCGCTGCTGGGCGCGGGTCTCGCCGCGATCGCCTGGGTGCCCTCGGCCTGGATCGCGCAGGTCGCGATGACCTTCGCCGCGGCTCCCGGCGCGCAGACGCCCTGGTGGGGCGGCATCGCGGGCGCCGCGCTCATGGCGGTGCTCGACGCGGCCATCGCGGTCGTGATCATCGCGCCACCCTCGCTCCTGCGGCGCACGGGCGCGGCCACCCTCGCCATCCTGATCGGCATCAGCGCGGGCATGAGCGCGCTCACGGGAGTCGCGGCGCCGCTCACGGTGCCCCGCGACTGGTCGGTCGCCATGTGCGACGTGGGGCAGGGCGATGCCACCGTCATCCGCTCGCAGGGCGAGGTCATGCTCGTCGACACCGGACCCGAGCCGGCGAAGCTCACCGCGTGCCTGACGAAGCTCGGCGTCACCCACATCGATCTGCTGGTGCTGACGCACTTCGACCTGGATCACGTCGGCGCGGTCGATGCCGTCAACGGCATGGTCGATACGGTGCTTCACGGCCCGTTCGATGCGGATGGCGCCGGCTGGGTCGAGCGCGCGGGCGGGCAGGCCGTCGATGCGGCATCCGGCATGACGGGACAGCTGGGAGACGCGACCTGGACGGTGCTGTGGCCGGATGCCGGAACGCACGCCTTCGAGCCGGGCAATGACCTGAGCGTCGCCATGGAGGTCTCTGGCGGCGACGTGCCGCGCACGCTGCTGCTCGGCGACCTGTCGGAGGTGCCGCAGTCGATGCTGCGCGGCCGTCTCACCGGCACGTTCACGGTGCTGAAGGTCGCCCACCACGGAAGCCGCGACCACGATCCTGCGCTGTACGAGCAGGTGCGTCCCGCGCTTGCCCTCATCGGCGTCGGCGCCGACAACGATTACGGCCATCCGAATCCCGGCGTGCTCGACGAGCTCGCCGCCCTCGGCACGACTGTCTGCCGCACCGACCAGGACGGCCTGATCCTCACCGGCCTGAATCCGGACGACACCCTCTGGTTCTGGACCGAGCGCTGACGTCCGACGTGGTCGGTAGGCTGGGTGGATGGCGAAGGCGACCGCGATCCCGCAGCTGTCATGGCGCACCCCGCACCCCGCACCGATCGTGCTCGTGTCTGGGCCGGAAGACGTGTGCGCGGAGCGCGCGACGGCCGCCATCCGCGACTATCTGCGTGCTGAGGACCCGTCGCTCGAGATCACCGACATCGCCGCGAGCGACTACAGCTCGGGCATGCTGCTGTCTGTGACATCGCCCTCGCTGTTCGGCGAGCCGCGCCTCGTGCGCGTGAGCGAGGTCGAGAAGTGCTCCGACGCGTTCCTCACCGAGGCGCTGGCCTACATCGAACATCCGCAGGATGGCGCGACCGTCGTGCTGCGGCACAGCGGCGCCACCGTGCGCGGTAAGAAGCTGCTCGACGCGATTCGTGCCGGAGTCGGCGGGGGAGTCGAGGTGGCCTGTGTCGCCATCAAGACCGACAGAGATCGCGGCGACTTCGCCGCGGGCGAGTTCCGGGCGGCGAAGAGGCGCATCGCACCGAAGGCGCTGGCAGCGCTGACCCAGGCGTTCACCGCCGATGTCGCCGAGCTCGCCGCCGCCTGCCAGCAGCTGATGAACGACGTCGAGGGAGACATCACCGAAGAGATCGTCACCCGCTACTACGGCGGCCGCGCCGAGCTCACCGCGTTCAATGTCGCGGACACCGCGATCGGCGGGCGCTACGGCGAGGCGCTCATCGCGCTGCGCAATGCGCTGGATGCCGGTGTCGACCCGGTGCCGATGGTCGCGGCGTTCGCGATGAAGATCCGCACCATGGCGCGCGTCATGGGCGCGAAGGGCCCGGGTGCCGCCTCACAGCTGAAGATGGCGCCGTGGCAGATCGACCGCGCGCGCAAAGATCTCGCGGCCGGATGGGATCAGCGCTCGATCGCCCTGGCCATCCAGCAGATCGCGAAGGCCGATGCCGAGGTCAAGGGCGCCAGCCGCGACCCGCTGTTCGCCCTCGAGCGCATGGTCACGGTCGTCGCCACCCGCGCGCCCTACGGCGGAGCCTAGACATGCAGAAGGCACACGCACCGATGTGCGTGTGCCTTGGAGCCGGGCTCAGAGGGAGCCGACCTGCTTCGCGATGCCCGACTTGCGGTTCGCGGCCTGGTTCTTGTGGATGACGCCCTTGCTGACGGCCTTGTCGAGCTTGCGCGACGCCGTCTGCAGTGCCTTCTCGGCGGCGGCCTTGTCACCGGCGGCGACGGCCTCGCGCGTGCGACGCACAGCGGTCTTCAGCTCGCTCTTGACGGCCTTGTTGCGCTCGCGCGCCTTCTCGTTGGTCTTGATGCGCTTGATCTGCGACTTGATGTTTGCCACGTGGGAACTTTCGTTGAATGGTGTTGTTCGGATGCGCCGCGTGACGGTAGAGGGACGTCGTACGGCAGTGTGGGTGCCCCCACACGCAAGCCAAGGGTCAATACTACCAGGTCACAGGCTGTTCACCGAAGCCAGCGCGAGGTCGATCACGGCGTTGACCACCCGTGGATGGCTGGAGGGCACGAGGTGCGTCGCCCGCGGCACCAGCACCAGCTCGGCGTGCGGCACGAGCTGGGTGAACAGTCGCTCGTTCAGCCGCAGCTGATCGAACTGCCCGTTGACGAACCAGGTGGGGATGGCGATGCGGGGGAGCGCATGCTCGAAGTCGAGGTCGGCGAGGCTCGAGAGGGCGTCATCCTCGGCCTGGATCGCATATCCGCCCGCGCCCCAGTCCTCGCGCGCCTCTTCGGGCAGGGTCGCGCGCAGCAGCGTCTGCGTCACGGCCATCCCGTGATTCGGCATGCGTCGCAGTGTGCCGAACACGGTGCGGTACACCGCGAGCCCCGCACCGTGCGGCAGGGCCGTCGCGCCGATCGACACGAACGCGGCGACCGGCGGGGGAGTCTCAGTGCCGAGGTACATCGCACCGAGCAGCCCGCCCATGGAGTGCCCGACGAGCACCACCGGACCATCCGAGGCGCGCACGGCGCGATCGATCGTCGCGAACGCCTCATCCAGCGACCATGGCTCGTCCATCCGTGATCCGTGCCCTGGCAGGTCGGGCGCCAGAAACGGGATGCCCCGCTGCTGCAGATGCGCGATCTCCGGCCGCCACATGGTGGCCGAGGTGCGCACCCCGTGCACGAGAAGGACCGTCATCGCTCCAGGCTACCCGCGTTCCCGTCGCACTTTCTGTGACCCCCACCCGTT
>JASGDS010000104.1:0-8347 GCA_047607025.1 Microbacterium sp. | reverse complement strand
GGGGGAGTGGATAGGGTGAGCGTGTGAGCGAGCTCGACCGCCTGGTGCGGATGGCGGGGCGCGCGCCATCCGCGCACAACACGCAGCCGTGGCGCGTGGCGGTGGATGGTGACGTCGTGCGCCTCGACGCCGACCCCGAGCGGATGCTGCCCGCCTCCGACCCGGATGGCCGTGACCTGCGCCTCGCGCTCGGCGCCTGGATAGAGGTGTTCGCCATCGGGGCGCATGCGGAGGGTCGGGAGGTCGACGTGCGCCGGGTGGGGGACGTGTTCGAGCTGCGCCTCCTCGACGGTGCGCCGCACGACGAGTTCACGCCGGATGAGGTGCGCGCTCGCGGCGTGTACCGGGGGCGGCTCGCGCCGCAGCTCGGAGTGTTCGACGATGCGGAACTGCCACCCGGACTGCGCCTGCTCGCCGTCGATGATCGCGTCTTCACGCCGCTTGCGCGGGTGAGCGGCGCCGACACCTTCGCGCACCGTGACCTCGCGGCGGAGCTCCTGCACTGGCTGCGGCTGACGCCGGCCGACCCGCGGTGGGATCGGGACGGACTCACGGCCGAGACCCTGCTCATCGCGCCGCCGCTCGCGCGTGCCGCGGCCATCCTGCTCTCCCGCGCACGACCGGCGGTGCTCGCCCCTGTCGCCCTGGGCGCGAGGATCGCGGGGCGCGGGAGCCTGAAGCCGCGGCGGCGGGTGAAGCCGGATGCCCCCACGCACCACGTGCTCATTGCGAAGCACCCTTCGACAGGCTCAGGGACCGATGGCGTCGCGGCGGGCCGCGCACTGCTGCGGCTGTGGCTGCACGCGCAGCGGCGGGGCGTGCGGGTCGCCCCGCACTCCGAGGTGATCGACTGCCCGCGCACCCACGCCGCCCTGCGAGACGCGCTGTGCCTGCCCGACGACGCGCGCGCGCTCGCCGTCTTCAGCGCGGGGCGGCCCCTCGGTGACGTGCCGCGCTCGGCAAGGGTCACCGATGCGCCAGTAGGCTGATTCCGTGACACAGCCCGCCGCGCAGACCGCTCCCGAGCCGCGCAGATGGCAGGCCTTCGCCGTGTGCGTCACGGTCGCCGGCCTCACCATCCTCGACATCTCGAAGGTCAATGTCGCGCTGCCATCGATCGAGTCGGCGCTCAGCGCGGGCGGCACCGAGCTGCAGATCGTCGTCGCCGGCTACATCCTCGCCTTCGGCCTCGTGCTCGTGCCGATGGGACGGCTCGGCGACCAGTGGTCGCGTAAGATCCTGCTGCTGATCGGCATCGCCGTGTTCGGGCTCGCCAGTATGCTGTGCGCGCTCGCTCCGACCATCCAGCCGCTGCTCATCGGCCGACTGCTGCAGGGCGTCGGCGGCGGCATCATCATGCCGCAGGTCACCGGCACGTTCCAACGGCTGTTCACCGGGCGCGATCGGGCGAAAGCGTTCGGCATCTTCGGCGCCATCATCAGCCTCGGCACCGCCTTCGGCCCGGCGATCGGCGGCGTGTTCATCGCGATCGGCGGCGACACGAACGGATGGCGAGGCATCTTCTGGATGAACGTGCCCGCCTACGCCATCGCGTTCGCGCTCGTGCTGTGGCTGCTGCCCGGATCGAAGGCGAGCGCAGGAGCGCGACGCATCTCGCTCGATCCCGTCGGCCTGGTCATCTTCGCCGTCGCCATCCTGTCGCTGATGGTGCCGTTCCTGCTCACGACGGGCTCGGGCGATGACAACCCCGCCCGCTGGCTGATGCTCGTGGTCTTCGCCGGGCTCATCGTGCTGTTTGGATGGTGGGAGTCGCGCTACGAACGGGAGGGCCGTGCGCCGCTCGTGTCGCCGGCGCTGCTGCGCAACACCTCGTACCGCAACGGCGCCATCGTCGGTGCGGCATACTTCGCCGGCATGCCCGTTCTGTTCCTGCTGACGACCGTCTTCCTGCAGACGGGACTGCACCTCGCGGCGCTGCACGCCGGGCTCATCACCGTGGGTTTCGCAGTCGCGAGCGCGGTGACTTCGGCGTTCAGCGGGCGTCTGGTGGTGCGGTACGGGCGCATCGTGGTGGTGCTCTCACTGGTCGGGATGGCGGTGACGATCGCCGCGCTGGTGGTCGTGTCCGTCGTCTCGCCCGATGCGGCGACCCCGTGGATCATGTTCGCCGTGCTGACGGCGGGCGGGCTCGCGGGCGGGCTCGTCATCTCACCGAATCAGACGCTCACGCTCTCGAACATCCCGCCGCAGCAGGGCGGCATCGCGGGTTCGATCCAGCAGCTGGGGCAGCGCATCGGCACCTCGATGGGCACCGCGGTCGCGCTGTCTCTGTTCTATTCGACCGTGAACGCGTCGGATGACGGGGGGACGGCGGTCTTCCACACGGCGTATGCGGTGGCGCTCGCCGCCGTCGGCGGATTCATGCTCGTCGCACTGGTGTTCGCTGTGGTCGACCTGCGCCGCAGCGCCCCCGTCAGCGGGTGATGGCGGGCTCTGACTCGTCCTGCTCGGCGTCGACGGACTCGTCCTTCGTGGACTCGTCCTGCTCGGTGGCATCCTCGGCGTCGTCGGTCGGCTCCTCCGTCTGCTCGTCCGCCGGCTCATCGAACTCGTCGGACACGGCATCCCAGTCGATGCCGGTTGCGGGCCCTTCGACAGGCTCAGCAACCAAGCGGCCCTGCGGCACGAGGCGCGTCGCGGCGGCGAGCGCGAGGGCGAGGAAGACTCCCGACGCACCAGCGGCGACGAGACCGGCGGCGAGCGTCACCCACGCCTGACCGCCGTAGACATCCGCGGTCGTCGCGGATTGATCGAGCAGCCCCGCCTCCATCGAGCCGATGCGCGGCACCGACAGCACGATGCCGTAGACGAGGGCGCCGACGGACAGCACGACGAGAATCCAGTAAGCGGGAGAGCGGAAGAGGCGGTTGCGCACGAGGGGAATCCTCCAGACAGGCGCCGACTCTCGGCGCTTCGGCAACCCTGCCTGGCGCCCCTCTGTGAACCCGATGCGGACGCAATGAATGGCATCAATGCGGTGCATTTCGAGGCTAGGCTGACGCTGAACCTCAACGGAAGGAGCAGTCGTGTTCGCCTACGATCCGTATGCCGAACTCGCCACGCTGCGCGAGTTCACTCCGCTCACTCTCACGAGCACCGACATCACTCATGGCGAGCCCATGGCAAAGGCGCAGTGGGGCGCCGCTGGTGGCGGCACTGACACCTCGCCGCAGCTGAGCTGGTCGGGCGCACCCGAGGGAACCAAGTCGTTCTCGGTGTCGTGCTTCGACCCGGATGCCCCGACCGGGTCGGGCTACTGGCACTGGGCCGTCTACGACATCCCGGCGACGGTCACCTCGCTCGACACCGGCAGCGCGGGCAAGGGCATCGGCACGCTGCTGCGCAACGAGTCGGGCACCTTCGACTTCGTGGGCGCGGGCCCACCCCCCGGCACCGGAGTGCACCGCTACTTCTTCGTCGTGGACGCGCTGGATGTCGAGCACCTCGACATCACGCCCGAGGTGACGCCAGCCATCCTCGGCTTCAACCGTCACTTCCACTCGCTCGCGCGCGGCATCCTCGCCCCCACTGCCACCAGCGACTAGCGGACGAGGATGAGGGCGTCGCCCTGACCGCCGCCGCCGCACAGGGCGATGGCGGCCGTGCCGCTGCCGCGCGCCGCCAGGGCGTGAGCGGCGTGCACGACGAGGCGGTTGCCCGACGCTCCGATCGGGTGCCCGAGGGCGATCGCGCCGCCGTGCGGGTTCAGCACCTCGTCGGAGAGCCCGAGCTCCCGCTGCGCCTGCACGGACACCGCGGCGAACGCCTCGTTGATCTCGACGTGGTCGAGATCGGCCGCCGTGATGCCCTGCTTCTCGAGCGCCTTGGCGATCGCGTTCGACGGCTGCGAGTGCAGCGAGTTGTCCGGGCCGGCGACTTGGCCGGATGCGCCGAGCGCGGCGAGAATCGGCCATCCCTCGCTCTCGGCGCGTGAGCGCGTCGTCAGCACGAGCGCCGAGGCGCCGTCGGAGATGGGCGAGGAGTTGCCGGCCGTGATCGTTCCGTCCTTCGCGAAGGCGGGGCGGAGCCCTGCGAGCGACTCGGGCGTCGACTCGGGGCGAATGCCCTCGTCCTTCGAGACCACCACCGGTTCCTGAGCCTGTCGAAGGGCTCCGCGCCGCTGCGGCACCTCGACGGGCGCGATCTCGGCGTCGAAGGCGCCCGACTCCCACGCGGCAGCCGCGCGCTGGTGCGAGCGGGCGGCGACGGCATCCTGATGCTCGCGCGTGATGCCGAGGCCTGCATTGCGGTTCTCGGTGGAGAGCCCCATCGACACCTTGTCGTAGGCGTCGGTCAGCCCGTCGTGGGCCATGTGGTCGAGCACCTCGACCGAGCCGTACTGCCAGCCGTCGCGCGAACCCATGAGCAGGTGCGGCGAGCGGGTCATCGACTCCATGCCCGCGGCGACGACCACCTCGGCGTCGCCGCCCCGGATCATGCGCGCCCCGTCGATCACGGCGGTCAGCCCCGAGAGGCACACCTTGTTGACGGATGCCGCGTGCACGTTCCAGCCGAGGCCCGCGCCGATCGCCGCCTGGCGTGCGGCGTTCTGGCCGACGCCTGCGGCCAGCACCTGGCCGACGATCGCGGCGTCGACGGCGGCCGGGTCGATGCCGCTCTGTTCGAGGGCGGCACGGATGGCGGCGGCGCCGAGCTGCGGAGCGGTGAGCGCGGCCAGCTGACCCTTGAGCCGCCCCTGCGGAGTGCGGGCGGCGGCGACGATGACGATGTCTTCGGTCATGAGGAGGCTCCTTCTGCCTTGGGTCCCTGTGGCCTGCCCTGAGCCTGTCGAAGGGCCTGTCGAAGGGTGAGGGGTGCTTCAGTGGCGGCGACGACCTCGTCGACGCTCACGCCAGGCGCCGTCTCGACGAGCACGAGACCATCCGGCGTCACATCGATCACGGCGAGGTCGGTGATGATGCGGTCGACGACGCCGCGGCCGGTGAGCGGCAGCGTGCAGTCGTTCACGATCTTCGCGGAGCCGTCGCGGGCGACATGCTCCATGAGCACGATGACGCGGGTCGCGCCGTGCACGAGGTCGATCGCGCCGCCAGGGCCCTTCACCATCTTGCCCGGCACCATCCAGTTGGCGAGGTCGCCGCTGCGCGACACCTGCATGCCGCCCAGGATGGCCGCGTCGATCTTGTGCCCGCGGATCATGCCGAAGCTCGTCGCCGAGTCGAAGAACGCCGCCCCCGGCAGGGTCGTGACGGTCTCCTTGCCGGCGTTGATGAGGTCGGGGTCGACGGCGTCGTCCGTCGGGTAGGGTCCGACGCCGAGAATGCCGTTCTCGCTCTGCAGCACGAGCTCCGTGCTCTCCGGAATGAAGTTCGGGATGAGCGTCGGCAGGCCGATGCCGAGGTTCACGTACTGGCCATCCGCCAGTTCGCGGGCGGCGCGGGCCGCCATTTCGGTGCGTGTGAGTGCCATGTCAGTGCCCTCCCTCGCGCACGGTGCGCTTCTCGATGCGCTTCTCGATGTCCGATCCGACCTCGACGATGCGGTGCACGTAGACGCCGGGCAGGTGGATCTGGTCGGGATCGAGGTCACCCGGCTCGACGAGGCGCTCGACCTGGGCGATGCACACGCGACCCGCCATCGCGGCAGGCGGGTTGAAGTTGCGGGCGGCCTTGTTGAAGATCAGGTTGCCCTGGCGGTCGGCGACCGCGGCGTGCACGAGCGAGAAGTCGGTCGTGATGGCGTCCTCCAGGACGAAGTCCTTCGCGCCCCACGGTGTCTCGAAGGTGCGCACCTCCTTCGGCTCGGAGGCCTTCGCGATGCCGCCCTGTCCGTCGTAGACGCGGGGGAGGCCGCCGTCGGCGAAGGCCGTGCCGACGCCCGCTTGGGTGAAGAACGCGGCGATGCCGCTTCCGCCCGCCCGCATCTTCTCGGCGAGGGTGCCCTGCGGCAGCAGCTCGACCTCGAGCTCGCCCGAGAGGAACTGCCGTTCGAACTCCTTGTTCTCGCCCACGTACGACGAGGTCATCTGCCGGATGCGCTTCGCGTTCAGCAGCACGCCGAGACCCCCGTCATCGACGCCGCAGTTGTTGCTGACGATGTGCAGATCCTTCGTGCCCTGCGCGAGCAGGGCCTCGATGAGGGCGATCGGGTTGCCGCTCAGACCGAATCCGCCGACGGCGAGGGATGCCCCATCGGGGATGTCGGCGACGGCTTCCGCCGCCGAGGCCCAGGTCTTGTCGATCACGGATGCTCCTTCGCTGGCGTGGTCGTGGTGGTCTCAGTCTGCGTCCGGCGGCGCCGTCGTCGCCAGCCGTGGTTTGTCATGCGGACGCGCGCTGGCGTATCGTCCACAATATGGACACCGCTCGATCCAGGAGCGTCGCGGGCGCGCAGTCGGTGGCACGCGCATCCGCCCTGCTGCGCCTGGTCACCTCGGCCGGTGACGAGGGTGCGTCGGCGTCGGAGCTCACCGAACGCTCCGGTCTCACCCGGCCTACGGTGCATCGCCTTCTTGCCGCGCTGCGCGAAGAGGGCCTCGTCGATCAGGATGGTCGCACCGCGCGATGGGTGCCCGGCCCCGAGCTGTATCTCATGGGCACGGTCGCCGCCGCGCGCTACGACGTGACCGCCCTGGCGCACGACATCGTGCGGTCCCTCGCGGTGCGCACCGAGGAGAGCGCGTTCCTCTCGGTCAGGCGCGGCGACGAGACGGTGTGCCTCGTGCAGGAGGACGGCAGCTTCCCGATCCGTTCGCACGTGCTGCACGAAGGGTCACGGTTTCCCCTCGGCGTCGCGTCGGCGGGGCTCGCCATCCTGTCGTTCCTGCCACAGGCCGAGATCGACGACTATCTCGCCCGCCATCCCGAGCTGTCAGACGACTTCGGACGTTCGCATGGTGAGAAGCGGATGCGCACCCGACTGGCCGAGACGCGCGAGCGCGGCTACGCCGTGAACCCGGGTCTCATCGTCGAGGGCAGCTGGGGGATGGGCGCGGCCGTCTTCGATCGGCGGGGCGAGCCGCGGTGGGCGCTGAGCCTCACCGGGGTGGAGTTCCGCTTCGGCGCCGACCGCCTGCCCGAGCTGGGGCGCACGCTTCTCGCCCACGCTCACCAGCTGTCCTCCCGCCTCGCGAGTCGGTGAGGTTCAGCGCGAGGCGAGGATGCTGCGGGCCTGGCGGAGGACGGGCTCGTCGATCATCTGGCCGTCGTAGCGGAAGGCGCCCGGCTGGCGCGTCGCCTCGTCGAGCACGCGCTCGGCCCAGGTGATCTCCTCCGGCGTCGCCGTGTACTCGGCGCGAATGATCTCGACCTGCGAGGGGTGGATGCACGCGGTCGCGGTGAAGCCGCTGGCGGCGCCATCCCTCGCTTCGGCGCGCAGACCCTCGACGTCGGCGATGTCGAGGTGCACCGAGTCGATCGTGTGCTTGCCGTTCGCCCGCGCGGCGAGGAGCGTGCGGGCGCGAGCGAGCCGCGCGACGTCGCGATAGGTGCCGTCTTCGAAGCGGCTGGAGCGGCCGCCCAGGCTGGCGATGAGGTCTTCGGCGCCCCACATGAGCGCGGTGACCGTGGGATGTCGGGCGATCTCGCTCACGTTCTCCACACCGCGCGCGGTCTCGATGAGGGCGATGATCGAGAAGCCGGCGAGTCCCGTCAGCTGCTCGGCCGACTCGGACTTCGCCAGCATGATGGTGCGATACGGGGTCTTGCCGAGAGCGTCCAGGTCGAGGGGGTGCTCGGAGGTTTCGACCGGGTTGACGCGCACGATCGTCGTGGCGGGGTCGAGACCGCTCGCGATGAGCGCCTCACGTGCGGCCGCCTTGTCGGCAGGAGCGACGGCATCCTCGAGGTCGATGATCACGCCATCGGCGGCGGCGACGGCCTTCGCGTAGCGCTCGGGACGGTCGGCCGGGCAGAAGAGCAGGGCGGGGGCGGGGATCATGACTCTTCGACAGGTGCTTCGACAGGCTCAGCAACCGGAACCGGTGCGGTGAGGACGAGCGTCGTGCGCACGGCGGTCGCGACGACCGTGCCATCCTGGTTGCGCATCGTGTGGGTCAGCTCGACGATGCCCTGACCGGGGCGCGACTTCGAGAGGCGTTTGCCGGTGACGAGCGTCTCGGCGTAGAGCGTGTCACCCACGCGCACGGGGGCGGGGAAGGCGACCTCGCTGAAGCCCAGGTTCGCGACGATCGTGCCCAGCGTCAGCTGCGAGACCGAGAGCCCGACGAGGGTCGACAGCGTGAACATGCTGTTGACGAGCGGCTCGCCGAACTCGGTCGTGGATGCCCATGCGGCATCCAGATGCAGCGGCTGCGTGTTCATCGTGAGTGTCGTGAAGAGAACATTGTCGGCCTCGGTCACGGTGC
>JASGDS010000103.1:0-7828 GCA_047607025.1 Microbacterium sp. | reverse complement strand
CTGGATCGTCATCGAGGTGACCGCCGGGCTGCTTCAGAACCCGACCGCGCTCGTGGCACGCGTGCGCGCCGCCATCCGCCAGCGCCGCTGACACGTCTGGCTGACCGCCGGTTCCTGAGCCCACCCCCGGTTCCTGAGCCTGCCACCGGTTCCTGAGCCTGCCACCGGTTCCTGAGCCTGTCGAAGGGCCCGTCGCACTTTCTGCGCCATCCCCCGGTTCCCGTGGCACTTTCTGCGGCCATCCGGCCCCAAAAGCCGCCTGAAGTGCGACGGCAACCGGGGGATGGCGCAGAAACTGCGACCGGAACTGCGGGGACGGCGGGGTCATTCGAGGGTGACGGCGGGGACGGCGGGGTCATTCGAGGGTGACGGCGGGGTACTGCAGGTAGATCAGGCGCGACTGCTCGCGGCGCACCTGCAGCACGCCCTTGAGCACGATGCCCGCGGTGATCGCGAGCGCGCCGAGGATGACGCACCCGACCGCGGCGACCGCGGTGGGCAGTCGGTCGACGACGCCGTTCGCGGCGTACTCCACGAACACCGGGATGCCGAGGGCGAGTCCAGCCGCGATGACGATGAGTCCGACGATGCCGTAGAACAGGGCCGGTTTCTCGTGTCTGATCAGCTGCACCACGAGGCTCAGGATGCGCAGCCCGTCATGATAGGTGCGCAGCTTGCTCTCCGAGCCCTTCGGCCGGTCGCGGAAGCCGACCCGCACCTCGGTCTGCGGCGCGCGGATCGACATGACATGCACCGTGAGCTCGGTCTCGATCTCGAATTCGCGGCTGGCTGCGGGGAAGCTCTTCACGAAGCGGCGCGACATCACCCGATAGCCGGAGAGCATGTCGCTGACGTCATCGCCGAACACCGTGCCGACGAGCCGGCTGAAGGCGCGGTTCCCGAGATCGTGGCCCGGGCGGTACGCCGTCTCGGTCTGCTGCTTCCGCACACCGAGCACGTGGTCGTAAGGACCTCGGCGCAGCGTCTCGATCATTCGAGGCAGCGCGCCCGCGTCATAGGTGTCATCGCCATCCACCATCACGTAGATGTCGGCGTCGACGTCGGCGAAGGCGCGGCGGATGACGTTTCCCTTGCCTCGGCGCGCCTCGAAGCGCACGATCGCTCCCGCATTGCGTGCGACGGCCGCCGTGCGATCGGAGCTGTTGTTGTCGTAGACGTAGACGTCGATATCGGGCACCGCGCTCTTCAGGTCGGTGACGACCTTTGCGATGGCGAACTCCTCGTTGTAGCAGGGGACGATCGCGGCGACGGCGGGCGATGACATGGTGAGAGACTATCGTCAGTCACTGCACAGGCACAGGAGAACCATGCTCGACGGCCCGATCGCCACGAAAGTCAAGGAGGCAGGAGCGTTCCTCGTCATCGGCGGCATCGCGTTCGTGGTGGATGCCGCGGTGTACAACCTGCTCGTGTTCTGGGTGACGGGTCACGGGGTGCTCTTCCACGCACCGCTCGCGGCGAAGATCATCGCGATCGCGGTGGCATCCGTCGTCACGTACATCGGCAACCGCTACTTGACGTACTCGTCGAGGCACCTGCCGCGGCGCGCATCGCGCTATGCGATCTTCGCGCTGTGCAACCTCATCGCGATCGGCCTGCAGCTGGGGTGCCTCGGCTTCTCACGGTATGTGCTCGGCCTCGACTCGGTGCTCTCGGACAACATCGCGGGCACCGTCATCGGGCAGGCGCTGGCGACCGTCTTCCGCTTCGTCTCCTACGACCGCTGGGTCTTCCCGCACGAGACTACGGGGCCGCAGGAAGCGGACCGCACTGCGTGATCTCGTACAGGGTGCTCTCCCCATCCGATGCGACCGGCGTGAACAGGCCAGCCTCGACGGCCGCATGCGGCCCGGGGAAATGGTTGCCTGAGGGGTCGCCGCCGCCGAAGGTGTGCGGGTTGTAGAGCACGTACCGCACGCCGAGGCGGTCGAGCGCCGCGCAGACCTCGGGGTTCTCATCGATCGACTGCAGGTGCCAGGCGAGCACCAGTCGGTCGGCGTCCCACTGCCCGTTGACGTGTGGGAAGACCGCCCGCCGCCCCGCGTACAGCTCGGTCAGCGCCGAGCCGTCCCACGGATCGCCCAGCACGAGCTGCCCGTCCGGCACCATGTCTGAGACCTGCGTCTGCATGAAGTCGATCTGCTTCTGCGACACGATCTGCCACTGCGCGCCCTGCGGCGGCAGCACGAACACGCTCTGGATGGCCGATGTCGAGCCGGTGAGGAAGAGGCAGACAGCGGCCGATGCGGCGACGATGCCCGAGAGGCCGAGGGCGGTGATCCGGCTCTTCGCCGGGGTGAGCAGGCTCGCGACGCGCATGATGCCGAGAGTCGCGAGCGGGATGGCCGTGAGGGGGGTGGCCGCCGCCAGCCGGAACCTGTCCTTGTACCAGATGCCGGTGGCGAGCTTGGCGGCGACACCGTCCGACCCCGCCGCGAGCACGAACAGCGCCGCGACGATCACGAACGAGCAGACGAGCCAGCGGGTGCGGGGCTCGCGCGCCGCAACGACGATGCCGACCGCGAGCGCCGCGCCGAGCAGCGGCACGAAGGCCGTGACGATCGGCCCCTCCCCCGTCATGGCCATCCCGCCGATCACCTGCAGGATACCGGCGGCGAAGCCCTGCACCGACATCGCCTGCGGACCGTTCAGCCGGTCGGCCACCGGCTCGTCGAGCAGTCCGAAGCGGGTGATGGCGACGGTGATCGCACCCACCGCGAGCACGACGAGCACGGTGAGGGTCGACACGAGCCAGGTCACGGCCGTGCGTCTGCGTCCGCCTCGATAGGCGGCGACGTAGAGGCGAGCGAGCCGCCAGACGACGAACGGCACGAGCACGACCGCCCACGTCGGCAGCACCCGCGGGTGCGCGAGCCCGATCGCCGCCACCGCGAGCAGAATTGCGGCCACGCGCACCCCGCCGGACTTCCCCCGCTGCAGTGCGCGGATGGTGAGGGCGACGGCGGCGGGAAGCAGACTGTACGCGAGCCCGGCGGGATAGATCGTGCCCCACGACAGCAGCGCGTAGGGAAACGCGCCGAAGGCGGCCCCGAGCGGCAGGGCGACGAGGGCCGCCCCTTCGACACGCTCAGGAACCAAGGCGGGCACGACCGTCTGGGCGAGCCAGGCGATGCCCGGAAGCCAGATGAGCGCCTGCACGGCGAGCCACACCGCGGTGAAGCAGACGGGAACGCTCGCGCCGCTCAGCTGCGCGGTCATCGCGACCAGCTGATGCCAGGCGGCGGGATAGTAGGCGAGCCCAGGGTTGTCGGTCTCGATGAGCGACCGCAGCGTCAGCGGCGATGCCGAGAATCCGTCGAGAATGGCCGAGACGGCCGACAGGTGGAACACGTTGTCGTAGGTCTGCGAGATGCGGTCGGGGTCTCGTACCCCGGCGAAGGCGACGACGCCGATCACCACCGCCGTGACCGCCCACACGGCAACCAGCAGCCCCCGCCGCGGCGTGCGATCGGCGCGAGGCACCGTGCCGCGAAGCAGCCAGCAGCCCCCGAACCCGAGCACCGCGACCAGAAGCACCTGCCACCACGAGAACGCGAGCCCCACGGCACCGAAGACGATGGCGGCGACGCCCGAGCAGACGACGGTCACGAGTCCCGACAGTGCGACGCGGGCGACGAGCCGCAGGTGCAGTGGCGCGAGCACGACCATCCCCGGCCCCACGACGACGACGCAGGCGACCAGGATGGCCGGCACGGCCTCAACCCACCCCATCACTCACCCCCGCCCTTGTCGGGTCCGTCGACCGCGACACCTGCAGGACCCGCCGACACCTGCAGGACCAAAACCCCAAAAACCTCCGCCAGACGTCGCCCGGCCCTGAATGTGTCGACCCCGCCCCCAGACGTCAGCCTGCGGCCGCACCGCGACCCGAAGCGTGAATGCCCCCGAACGGCCGATGCCGGCGGAGCCCTTCCCCCCAAAAATCGTGCGAGGACGCACTGATGAGGGCCCGGTTGCACCGTTCTCCACGGTGCTTCGGGCTGTCAGGGCTGAGCGCCGTCGTCGCATCAGAACCATTCAATATCAAACGATGGCGACGACGGTGCTCAGACCTGACTGGGCGCCCGCTTTCGCGCCGTGGGGGACGGTGTGATCGGGCCCGCACTTCGACAAGCTCAGTAACCGGCCGACAAGCTCAGTAACCGGCCGACAAGCTCAGTAATCGGCCGACAGGCTCAGTAACCGGCCGAGAGGGTGTTGTTCCACATGGTCAGCGCCGATCCGATCGCCATGTGCATATCCAGGTACTGGTAGGTGCCCAGCCGTCCGCCGAAGTGCACGTCCTTCTCGCCCTGGGCGAGCTCGCGGTACGCGAGCAGGCCCGCACGGTCGTCCGCCGTGTTCACCGGGTAGTAGGGCTCATCCGTCCGCTCGGCGAAGCGCGAGTACTCGCGCATGATGACGGTCCTGTCCGTCGGGTAGACGTCAGCCCGCTCGGGATGGAAGTGCTTGAACTCGTGGATGCGCGTGAACGGGATATCGGCATCCGGGTAGTTCATGACGGGCGTGCCCTGGAAGTCGCCGGTGTCGAGCACCTCCTCTTCGAAGTCGAGGGTGCGCCAGCTGAGGGCGCCCTCGACGTAGTCGAAGTAACGGTCGACGGGGCCCGTGTAGACGATCGGCACCTGGCCGACGAGCGCCTTCTTGTTCAGCGGCTGCGACTCGTCGAAGAAGTCGACGTTCAGCTTCACCTCGATGTTGGGATGGTCGGCCATCCGCTCCAGCCACGCCGTGTAGCCATCCGTCGGCAGGCCCTCGTAGGTGTCGTTGAAGTAGCGGTTGTCGTAGTTGTAGCGAACGGGCAGGCGGCTGACGATGTCGCCTGACAGCTTGTGCGGATCGGTCTGCCACTGCTTGGCGGTGTAGTCGCGGAAGAACGCCTCGAACAGCGGGCGGCCGACGAGCGCGATGCCCTTCTCCTCGAAGTTCGCCGCCGTCTTCACATCGAACTCCCCCGCCTGCTGCTTGACGAGCGCGCGCGCCTCGTCTGGCGAGTAGGCGGCCTGGAAGAACTGGTTGATGGTGCCGAGGTTCACCGGCAGCGGGTAGACGACGCCCGCGTGGTTGGAGTAGACGCGGTGCACGTAGTTCGTGAAGGTCGTGAAGCGGTTCACGTACTCCCACACCCTCTCGTTCGAGGTGTGGAACAGGTGCGCTCCGTAGCGGTGCACCTCGATGCCCGTCGTCGGCTCGGCCTCGCTGTAGGCGTTGCCCCCGATGTGGTTGCGCCTGTCGATGACGGTGACCTTGCGCCCGGCATCCGCCGCTCGTTCGGCGATCGTGAGACCGAAGAATCCAGAGCCGACGACGAGAAGATCCATGCGGGGTGCTCCCAGAGTGAGGTGACAGGCGGGCGGAATCGAGTCTATGGGCATCCGCCTCGCGTACCCTGATACGGCACATGACTGATTCCACTCCCCTTCCCGAAGCGTCGCCCGACGGCGATCGCTCCGTCGCGGGCATGAGCGGGCCGGATGGCCCCTTCCTGCGGCTGATCAAGGATCGCCGTATCGCGTTCCTTCTCGTGGGAGGCATCAACACCCTGATCGGCTTCTGCTGGTTCATTCCGATCACGTTCTTCTTCGAGCACACCTGGCCGAACGCGGGCTGGACGGTCTTCGCGATCGTGCTGTGCGCGCAGTTCGTCTCGAGCATCAGCGGCTTCGTCCTCTACCGCCGCTTCGTGTTTCGCGTCACCGGTGACCTGTGGCTGGATTTCGGGCGGTTCCAATTGGTGAACCTCGGCCCCGCCCTGCTGAACCTGCTCGTGGTTCCCCCGCTCAAGCTGTGGCTCGGATGGCCCACACTCCTCGCACAGCTGGTCTTCACGATCGTCTATGCGGTGTACAGCTGGTTCGGCCACAGTCGCTTCTCGTTCCGGCGGAAGAAGGAGCAGCAGTGACCCTCGTCTCCGTCGTCGTCCCCGCCTACAACAACGGCCGAACCCTCGACGAGACGCTGCGGTCCATCCTGGATCAGCCCGGCGTCGACCTCGAGCTGATCGTCGCCGATCACGCCTCGTGCGACGACACGCGCGAGGTCATGGCACGTTTCGCGGACGATGAGCGCGTGACGCTGCTCGACACCGAGGCGGGTGGTGGTGCCGGCCGCAACTGGAACCGCGTGACGCATGCCGCAAACGGCATGTATGTGAAGCTCGTCTGCGGCGATGACCTGCTGCGGCCGGGTGTGCTCGCCCGTCAGGCGGCGCTGCTGGATGGCGGTGCCGTGCTCACCGCGTCGAAGCGCGACGTGATCGACGCCGACGGCAAGGTCGTCATGGCCGGGTGGGGGCTGACGGGCCTGACGCAGCCGATGCCGGGCGCCGCTGCCCTGCGTCGCACCGTGCGCGCGGGTCGCAACCTGCTGGGCGAACCGGCGAGCGTCATGATGCGCCGCGATGCGCTCGAGCAGACGGGCGGATGGTTCGACCGCTTCCCCTACGTCATCGACCTCGCCACATACGCCCGGGTGCTCGTCACGGGCGACTTCGTGCCGGACACCGAGGTGGGTGCGACGTTCCGCATGAGCGACACGCAGTGGTCGGTCGCGCTCGTGGACGACCAGACCTCGCAGGTGACGGGCTTCCACGCCTGGCTGAACGCCGAGCATCCAGACGTGATCCGACCATCCGACCGGCGAATCGGCGATCTCAAGGCGGGCCTCATGGCCCGGGCGCGCAGGCTTTCGTATCGTGTACTGAAAAGGAGGATGCGATGACCGAGGCGGCCACCAAGCGCATCGCCTACGTGCTCCCGATCTACAACGAGCAGGGCAACATCCCCCTGCTCTACGAACGGCTGAGCTCCACGGCGGAGAGACTTGAAGACCGCTACGAGGTGGAGTTCATCTTCGTCGACGACGGCAGCAGCGACCGCTCGCTCGACATGCTGCTCGAGCTGCGGGAGCGCGACCAGCGCGTGTCCGTCTACGCCCTCGCCCGCAACTGCGGCCACCAGACGGCGCTCACTGCCGGGCTCGACGAGGCGGATGCCGATGCCGTGATCGTGATGGATTCCGACCTGCAGGATCCGCCCGAGGTCAGCCTCGAACTCGTCGCTCGCTGGGAGGACGGCGTCGACGTCGCCTATGCGCAGCGCCGCAGCCGCGACGACGGGTGGTTCAAGCGCACCTCCGCGCGCACCTTCTACTGGATGCTCTCGATGCTGTCGAACATCGAGATCCCGCGCAACACGGGCGACTTCCGCCTGATGGATCGCCGGGTCGTCGAGCAGCTTCGCCGCTATCCCGAGCGCAACCGCTTCCTGCGCGGGCTCGTCGCCGAGATCGGCTTCCGGCAGGAGGCGGTGCTCTTCGACCGGGATGCCCGCCACTCCGGCACGACCGGATATTCCCTCAGACGCATGTTCAAGCTGGCGGGCGACGGCGTGTTCGGCTTCTCGACGCTGCCGCTCAAGATCATCAGCCGCGTCGGCGGTGCGCTGGCGATCCTCGCCTTCCTGTGGACGATCTATCTCGTCATCGCGCGCCTCGTGCACCCTGACTCGGTCGTCGAAGGATGGACGTATCTCGCCGCGGGAATGTTCCTGCTCGGCGGCATTCAGATGCTCATGCTCGGCGTGCTCGGGAGCTATATCGGTCGCATCTACACCGAGGTGCAGGGGCGCCCGCTCTACGCCTTCCGCCTCGTCGCCCGCACTGCTCCACCGACTGCCGAGTGACCACCCGTTTGCCCGAGCGACCACGTGATTGCACGCCTTTTCGGCAAACGAGTGGTCACTCGGCAGTCGGTGGAGCAGTGCGGGCGACGAGGCGGAAGGCGTAG
>JASGDS010000102.1:0-5086 GCA_047607025.1 Microbacterium sp. | reverse complement strand
GTCGATCTGGCCGATCTCAGGGCCAAGATCGCGCAGCATGCCGACACGCTGTCCGCCCTCATGATCACCTACCCGTCGACGCACGGTGTCTACGAGACCGACGTGCTCGACATCACCGCCGCCGTGCACGCCGCGGGCGGGCAGGTCTACATCGACGGCGCGAACCTCAACGCGCTGCTCGGGCACGCCCGCTTCGGCGATCTGGGCGGCGACGTGTCGCACCTCAACCTGCACAAGACGTTCGCCATCCCGCACGGCGGGGGAGGACCGGGGGTCGGACCGGTCGCGGCGAAGGCGCACCTGGCCGCGTTCCTGCCGACCCGCTCGGTCACTGCGGCCTGTCCTGTTGCCTGTCCTGAGCCTGTCGAAGGGCCTGTCGAAGGGCCTGTCGAAGTGCGCGTTTCTGCCGCACCGTTCGGCTCGGCGGGCATTCTGCCGATCTCGTGGGCGTACATCCGCATGCTGGGCCTTGATGGTCTGACGCAGGCGACGGATGCCGCGGTGCTGGCGGCGAACTACATCGCCGCGCGCCTGGGCGATCACTTCCCCGTGCTGTACACGGGCGAGGAGGGCAGGGTCGCGCACGAGTGCATCCTCGACCTGCGTCCGCTGAAGGCGGCGACGGGCATCACGGTCGACGATGTCGCCAAGCGGCTCATCGACTACGGATTCCACGCGCCGACGATGTCGTTCCCCGTTGCGGGCACGCTCATGGTCGAGCCGACGGAGTCGGAGGACCTCGCCGAGCTCGACCGGTTCTGCGACGCCATGATCGCGATCGGCGACGAGGCGGCACGGGTCGCTGCGGGCGAGTGGCCCGCCGACGACAACCCGCTCGTCAACGCGCCGCACACGGCGGCGTGCGCCCTGAGCGGCGAGTGGAGCCATCCGTACTCGCGCGAGCAGGCCGTGTACCCCGCCGGCGTCACGGCGTCGAAGTACTGGCCGCCGGTGCGCCGGGTCGACCAGGCGTTTGGCGACCGCAACCTCGTCTGTTCCTGCCCCTCTCCCGAGGCGTTCGCCTAGACAGACAGCGCGGTCAGCGCAGGGCCTCCCAGTCGTTGCGGCGGAGGGCCTGCGCGGCCGGGTCGGGCACGGGCAGGCTCGCCAGCAGACGCTGCGTGTAGGAATCGCGCGGCGACCCGAGCACGTCGGCGGTTCGGCCCTGCTCGGCGATGCGGCCGTGGTGCAGCACGACGATGCGGTGCGCGAGCATGTCGACGACGGCGAGGTCGTGCGTGATGAACAGCGCGGCGAACCCGAACTGCTGCTGCAACTCGGTGAACAGCTCCAGCACCGTCGCCTGCACCGAGACGTCGAGCGCGCTCGTCGGCTCGTCGGCGATCACGAGCTTCGGCTCGAGCGTCAATGCGCGCGCCAGCGAGGCGCGCTGCCGCTGACCGCCCGACAGCTCGTGCGGAAAGCGCTCGGCGAACTCGCGCGGCAGGCGCACCGCCTCCAGCAGCTCGCCGACGCGCTTGTCGGCGTCCGCCTGGCTGTGGCCGTGCACGAGCATCGGCTCGGCGACGCACGCGCCGATCGTCAGCAGCGGGTTGAAGCTCGAGCCAGGGTCCTGGAACACGAAGCCGATCTCGCGCCGCAGCGGCCGGAAGTCGCGCTCGCGCACGCCGTTCAGCTCGGTGCCGAGCACCTTGAGCGACCCGCCCGTCACCGGGGCGAGGGCGGCCATGGCGCGACCGATCGTCGTCTTGCCCGACCCCGACTCTCCGACGAGGCCGAGCACCTCGCCCGGTCGGATGTCGAAGGTGACGTCGTCGACGGCGCGGAACCCCGATCGTCCGAACCGGCCAGGGTATTCGATCTCGAGGTGGGTCGCCGTGACGACGGGTGCGGCATCCTCGTCGCCCGGATAGGCCCTGTCGGCCACCGTCAGCCGCGGCACCGCGGCCAGCAGCTTCTGCGTGTACTCGTGCTTCGGCTGCGCGAACAGCTCCTCGACGGGGGCCGTCTCGACGATCTCGCCCTGGTACATCACGGCCACGCGGTCGGCCAGGTCGGCGACCACGCCCATATTGTGCGTGATGAGCATGATCGCCGCGCCGAACTCACTTCTCGCCCGGCGCAGAAGGTCGAGGATCTCGGCCTGCACCGTGACATCCAGCGCCGTCGTCGGCTCATCTGCGATGATCACGCGCGGGTTCAGCACAAGCGCCTGCGCGATGACGACGCGCTGCTTCTGCCCGCCCGAGAACTGGTGCGGGTAGTGGTCGACGCGCTCCTCCGGTGCGGGAATGCCGACCCGGCGCAGGATGTCGATGGCACGGGATCGCGCCTCCTTGCGGGAGATCTTCTCGTGCGCGCGCAGGCCCTCGATGATCTGCCATCCGACGGGGAAGACGGGGTTGAGGGCCGTCATCGGCTCCTGGAAGATCATCGCCGCCTCTGCCCCTCGCAGCCGCCGCAGCCGCTCGGACGACAGCTCGACGACGTCGTTTCCCGAGAGCAGGATGGCGCCTGTCACCTCCGCCGTCGAGGGCAGCATCCGCAGCGCCGAGCGGGCCGTGACGGTCTTGCCCGAGCCGGATTCGCCGACGACGGCGAGCACCTCGCCCGCGTCGACAGAGAGCGAGACACCGCGCACGGCGTTCACGTCCCCGCCATCCGTCGCGAAGGTGACGTCGAGATCGCGGATGTCGACCGCGGTGCGCTCGCTCATGATGTTCCTTCGGCGGCGACCTCGGCGGCGACCGGCAGCTTCTTCGTCGGGCGCCTGCGCGTGCGCAGCCGCGGATCGGCCAGGTCGTTGAGGCTCTCGCCCACGAGCGTGATGCCCAGCACGACGAGCACGATGGCGGCACCGGGGAAGATCGACGTCCACCAGATGCCGCTCGTGACATCCTCGATCGAACGGTTCAGGTCGTAGCCCCACTCGGCCGCCTTCGTCGGCTCGATGCCGAAGCCGAGGAAGCCGAGACCGGCGAGGGTCAGGATGGCCTCGGACGCGTTGAGCGTGAAGACGAGCGGCAGGGTGCGGGTCGCGTTGCGCAGCACGTGCCGGAACATGATGCGCCAGGTCGACGCGCCGACGACCAACGCCTGCTCGACGAACGCCTCGCTCTTGATGCGCACCACCTCGCTGCGCACCACGCGGAAATACTGCGGGATGAACACGACCGTGATCGAGATCGCGGCCGACAGGATGCCGCTGAAGAGCCCCGACTGCCCGTGTGAGATGACGATCGCGGCCACGATCGCCAGCAGCAGCGACGGGAAGGCGTAGATCGCGTCGCAGACGACGACGAGGATGCGATCGAGCCATCCGCCGAGATAGCCGGAGACGAGGCCGATGAGCACGCCGATGACGATCGACATGAGCACCGCGACGATGATGACGTAGAGCGCGGTGCGCGTGCCCCAGATGACGCGCGAGAGCACGTCGAACCCGCCGATCGTGGTGCCGAGGGGGTGTGCGGCGCTCGGCGGCTGCCTGGTGCCGAATTTCACGCCGTCGGCCGACAGATCGGCGTAGGAGTAGGGGGCGAGCAGCGGTGCGAAGGCGGCCACGAGGAGGAACACGACGCAGATGACGAGCCCGGCGGTGAGCATTCCGCGCTGCAGTCCGACGGACTGTCGCCACGAGCTGACGACGGGCAGCCGGTCGAGGAGGGACGTGTTCTGGGCCATGTCAGTACCTCACTCTCGGGTCGATGATGGCGGCGATCACGTCGACGATGAAGTTCGTCAGGGCGACGATGACGGCCAGCAGTGCGACGATGCCCTGCACCGCCACGAAGTCGCGCGCCTTCAGGAACTGTGACAGCTGATAGCCGAGCCCCGCCCATTCGAAGGTGGTCTCGGTCAGCACCGCGCCGCCGAGGATCATCGCGATCTGCAGCCCCATCACGGTGATGATCGGGATGAGCGCGGGCCGGAACGCGTGCGTGCCGACGAGGCGCCGCTCGCGCACGCCGCGTGAGCGCGCGGCGTCGATGTACGGCATCGACAGCGTGCCGATGACGTTCGTGCGCACGAGACGAAGGAACACGCCCGCCGTGAGCAGGCCCAGCGCGACGCCGGGAAGGATGGCGTGCTGCAGCACGTCGACGATGTAGGCGGGGTTGCCCGTGCGCAGCGCGTCGATCGTGTAGATGCCCGTCGCGCTGCTGACGCGACCCAGGATGAGCTCGACGCGGGGAGAAGCGCGCCCCGAGCTCGGCAGCCATCCGAGGCCCACCGAGAAGATGAGCTTCAGCAGGATGCCGGCGAAGAACACGGGCGTCGCGTAGCAGAGGATGCCGAACACGCGAAGGATGGCGTCGCCCCAGCGGTCGCGCACCGCGGCGGCCAGCATGCCGAGGGGGATGCCGACGATGAGCGCGATGATGAGCGCATAGACGGCCAGTTCGAGGGTCGCGCCGCCGTAGGTCAGCAGCACGTCCGTCACCTTCTGGTTGTCCTGCGTGACGCCGAAGTCGCCGCGCGCGACACTGCCGAGGTACTCGAAGTACTGCACGATGATCGGACGGTCGTAACCGGCCGCGTGGATGCGCTCCTGCAGCTGCGCGTGCGTCAGCTGCCCGCCGTGAGCCGCCGTGATCGGGTCGCCCGTCGTGCGCATCAGCACGAAGACGGTCGTCACCAGGATGAAGATCGTCGGGAAGATCAGCAGGAATCGGACGAGCAGGTACCGCCAGAGCGAGCCGCCGCCGCGGCGCCGGGCCACAGGCGCCGCGACAGCGAGGGTGTCTGCCGTCATCCGATCATCGAGTGATCGAGGCGATGCGCAGCTTGAACGACGCGTCGAGGGTGATGCCCTGGATGTCGCTGGCCGCGACAGCGGTCTGCGCACCCTGCAGCAGCGGCAGCGTCGACAGGTCCTGGGCGACGAGATCCTGGATCTGCTCGATGAGCTTCGTGCGCTCGTCGACGTCAGGCGTCACGGCCTGCTGGAGGATCAGGTCGTTGACCTCGGAGTTGTCGTAGTGGTTCCCCAGGAAGTTCTCCGTGAGGAAGAACGGCGTCAGGTAGTTGTCCGCGTCGGAGTAGTCGGGGAACCATCCGAGCTGGTAGGCGGGGTACACGTCGGCGACACGGTCCTCCGAGTACTGCGTCCACTCGGTCGAGT
>JASGDS010000101.1:0-7445 GCA_047607025.1 Microbacterium sp. | reverse complement strand
GAAGAACCCGCAAATTTCCGGGGCTTGACGGGCAAAAGGATGGTCACTCGGCGGGGTGCTGTCGCTGCAGCTGCAGAACATCGGTGGGCGCGCCACCTTCGAGGGGGCGATCCGCACGGTGCGCTGCCACCGCGACAACGCGCTCGTCGAGCGCTGAGCTCAGTCGTCGACGAGCAGCGACTCCGAGACGGGGCGACGGACGCGCGGGTCGCTCTCGCGACCCTGGTACTTCTCGGGCAGCACCGAGAGGTTGCCGAGCTCGCCGACCGCGGTGACCGAAACGGGCACGAAGCGCGCGGGCAGCTCGAACGCCTCGGCAATGGCCGGAGCTGAGAACCCCGTCATCTGGTGCACGAGCAGACCGTCGGCGTGCGCCTGCACCGAGAAGTGCGCCATCGCCTGACCGAGGTCGTACTGCGCCACGGTGTTCGGTGCGCCCTCTTCGTTCTCGACCTCGGCGACCGCGACGATCAGCGCACCGGCCAGCGGCGCCCACAGCTGGTTGAACCCGGCCAGCGTCTCGACGACCTTCGCATGGGCATCCGACCCCCGGCGCGCGACGATGAACCGCCACTCCTGCTTGTTCCCCTCTGACGGAGACCAGCTGGCGGCTTCGAGCGCGCTGCGCAGCTTCTGCTCGTCGATCGGGGCATCGCTGTAGGCGCGGGGACTCCAGCGCTCGGCGAGGACGTCGAGGATCGGAGTCGCAGTCGGCGCAGTGCGAGAGAGTGTGGTGGTGCCCATGGGCATTCTCCTTCTGACGGGGATGGCACGGGCACCATTGCCCGCTGAACATTGTCGCACTGCGCGAGGGTGGTCAGCCTTTCAGGGCGTCAAGAAGCTTCACGCGGGCGCCCATGCGCAGCAGCGAGTTCTCGTAGATCTTCGCGCCGAGCATCACCACCGCACCGCACAGGGCGAGCATCACGACGAGCGAGACCAGCGGCTCCCACCAGGCGGCATCCCCGAAGTACAGCCTGACCGGCATCGCGATCGGCGCCGAGAACGGCACGTACGACAGGACGGTCATCGCCAGCGGATTCTCACCGAGGAAGATGACGAGGAAGTAGGGCAGCATCACGAGCCACATCACCGGCTGCAGGGTGGCGCCCGTATCCTCCTGGCGCGAGACGAGCGCTCCGGCCGTGGCGAACATCGAGGCGAGCAGAATGAATCCGAACAGGAAGAAGACGACGAACCACAGCATCGCCGAGCCGAGCCCGCGCAGCAGGTCGATCTGGCCTGTCACCGTGAGCCCCACGATCACCACCGCGACCAGCAGCAGAATCTGACCCAGCGCGAGAATCGTGTTGCCGAGCACCTTGCCGGCCAGCAGCACGCGCGACGGGATGGCCGAGATGAGGATCTCGACGACACGCGTCTGCTTCTCCTCCACGACGCTCTGCGTGATCGGGGTGCCGAACGAGAGCGCCGACAGCATGAAGACGAGTGCGAACGCGAGCCCGAGAATGTAGCGCATCGTCTTCTGCGCGGCCACATCCGGATGCAGCAGGTCGACCGTCGGGCTGACCGACAGCGCAGAGATGAGCGCGTCAGGGTTCTCATCGTCGGCGATGACGGTGACGCCTGTCGGCGAATCCGGGTCGCTGATCGCGGCCGCGTCGACATCGCCGGATGCCACGAGCTTCTCGGCCTGCGCGCGACCTGCGACCTCGGTCACCGTGAACGCCGAGGGGTCGAGCTGCGAGGCGATGTCGCTCGTCGCGGCGACGGGAAGGGCTTCATCCTTCGACGCCTGCACGCCCATCCAGATCACGCCGGCCAGGGCGATGAGAACCAGGATGGCTGTGGAGATGAGGAACGTCTTGCTGCGGACCTTGGTGACGATCTCGCGTTCGGCGACCAGCAGGGTCGCCTGGGGCGTGGATATGGTCGCTGAGCCTGTCGAAGTGTTCATGAGATGACCTCCTTGAAGATCTGGGCCAGCGATGGTTTGAGGGGCGCGAAGGTGGCGACCGCGCCCTCGGTGACGGCGCGGCGCAGCACGCGCTGCGCGGTCTCGGCCGAGTCGACATCGAACACGGCGTAGCCGCCTCGGAACTCATCCACCTCGACGCCCTGCTCGGTGCGCAGCCATCCCACATCGCCATCCGACACCAGTTCGTATCGATTCGTGGAGTGCTGGTCGCGCAGCTCGTCGCGGGCGCCCGATGCCCGCACGCTGCCGGCGGCGATGATGACGAGGTCGTCGCAGAGGCGCTCGACCACGTCGAGCTGGTGCGACGAGAACAGCACGGCGACGCCGTCTGCGGCGCGCTGCTGCAGCACGCCGGCGACCACGTCGACCGCGAGCGGGTCGAGTCCGGAGAACGGCTCATCGAGGATGAGGACTCGAGGGTCATGCACCAGCGCGGCGGCGATCTGCGCCCGCTGCTGGTTGCCGAGCGACAGCGCCTCGACGTTGTCGTTCAGGCGCCCACCCAGGCCGAGCTGCTCAAGCAGTTCGCTCGCGCGGAGCGTGGCCTCCGCCTTGTCGAATCCGTGGAGCCGCGCGAGATACGTGATCTGCTCGAGCACCTTCATCTTCGGGTACAGGCCGCGCTCCTCCGGCATGTATCCGAAGGTGCGGCGGGCGGCGGTCGTGATCGGAGCGCCATCGAGCAGCACCTCTCCCCCGTCGCGCTCGAGCAGGCCGAGCATGATGCGCATCGTGGTCGTCTTGCCCGCGCCGTTGCCGCCGACGAAGCCGGTGAGACGCCCATCGGTGACGTCGAAGGTCACGCCGTCCAGGGCGAGGCGGTCGCCGTATCGTTTGCTGATCTCGTGAAGCTGCAGCATGGTCATCCTTTCGTCTGTCTTCGACGCTACGGATGGCCCGCTGCTCGCGCCTCCCCCTCGCGGCGGAAATCCGCCGTCCCCCCGACGGCGGAATAGTCGGGCCCCGCACCTGCTTTCATCTGAATAGGGTTTCTTCACCCGCATTCGAACAAGGAGCTTCAGTGACCACCATCGGCTACATCGTCGGCAGCCTGTCGTCGACGTCCATCAATCGTCGTCTTGTGGAGGCGCTGGCGAAGCTTGCGCCAGAGGGCGTGGATCTCGTGGAGATCCCGATCTCGCAGCTGCCCTTCTTCTCGGTCGACCTGGAGAAGAACTTTCCCCAGGTCGCGCTTGATTTCAAGAAGGCGATCGCAGACGTCGACGGCGTGCTCATCGCGACGCCGGAGTACACCCGTTCCATTCCCGGTGTGCTGAAGAACGCGCTCGACTGGTCGGCACGCCCCTACGGGCAGTCGTCGTTCAACGGCAAGCCGGTCGCCATCATCGGCACATCGGGCGGACCGATCTCGACGGCAGCCGCCCAGCAGCATCTGCGCGCCATCCTCGGCCACTTCAACGCCTACACGCTCGGTCAGCCCGAGGGCATGATCCAGTTCACGCCCGGTCTCATCGACGATGAGGGCACCGTGACGAACGAGGGGACGAAGGCATTCCTCGAGGGCTACCTCGCCGCGTTCGTGCGTCTCATCGACGGCATCGCCAAGGCCCGCGCCTGAGCTGACTACGCCAGGCCGTTGCGGTGCGCGTAGACCACGGCGGCGACGCGATCGCGCGCGCCGAGTTTGAGCAGCACGTTCGAGACGTGCGTCTTGACGGTCGCCTCGCCGACATACAGCTGGGCGGCGATCTCAGCGTTGCTCATGGCCTGGGCGAGCAGCTGCAGCACCTCGGCCTCGCGGGTGGTGAGGCCGAGGTCGGGAGCGGATGGCGGCGCCTCCTGCGGCACCTCCTTCGGCGGGGCCGCGCGGCGTTCGATGACGCGTCGTGTCACCTCGGGTGCGAGCAGCGCGTCGCCTGACGCGACGACGCGCACCGCGTTCACGAGCTCCTCAGGTCCCGCGTTCTTCAGCAGGAATCCGCTGGCACCGGCATCCAGCGCATCGAAGAGGTAGTCGTCTCGATCGAAGGTCGTCACGATCACGATCTTCGACGTCGAGCCCGCGCCGATGATGCGCCTGGTCGCTTCGATGCCATCCATGTCCGGCATCTGCACGTCCATGCAGATGACGTCTGGCTCGAGTGCGGCTGCGCGCTCGACGGCCTGCGGCCCCGTGGCCGCCTCCCCCACCACATCGATGTCGGACGCCTCAAGAATCATGCGGAGCCCGGCCCGCATCGTCGCGTGGTCGTCGACCAGCAGCACGCTGATGGTGTCGGTCATGCATCCGCCCCTTCCTCAACAGGTGCAGGGCCGGTCGACATGTGCAGGGGGAATCCTCCGAATTCCTCCTGCGGGTGTCGACGCCTCCTGCGGGTGTCGCGGCTCACGACTCGACTCCGGTCAGGGCGTTCTCGGCGAGGGGCACGGTGGCGCGCACCAGATAGCCGCCGCGCGGCAGGGCCTTGACCTCGAGCGAGCCGCCGGAGGCGATCGCTCGCTCGCGCATGCCCAGCTGACCGAGGCCCGGCCTGGCATCCAGTGCGACGCGACCGGTGTTGGTGATCTCGAGCTCGACGTTCTCGCCGTAGCGCACCCGCACCTCGGCCGTCACATCTGGCCCGCCGTGACGGCGAGCATTGGTGAGCGCCTCCTGCGCGATGCGGTAGAGGTTCACCTCGGCGACGTGCGGGATGGGCCTCGGCTCCCCCACGGTGACGACTCGCGTAGGAATGCCCGACGCGGTCATCGTCTCGGCGAGGGCATCCAGGCGATCGAGGCCGAGCGTGGATGGCGCGTTCGCGGCGAAATCGGGATCGGCCTCCTGGGATCGCAGGGTATCGAGCAGGTGGTGCAGCTCGGCGATCGCCGACCGGGAAGACTGCTCGATGATGCTCAGTGCATTCTTCGCTTTATCAGGGGTTTGGTCAATGACGGTTCGCGCGGCCCCCGCTTGGACTCCCATGGCGGAGACGTGGTGCGCCACGACGTCGTGCAGTTCGCGAGCGATGCGGACGCGATCGAGAGCGACCGCCTGTGCAGCGCTCAACTCGCGCTCCTCTTCGAGCTCGCTCGTCCGCTGCACCAGGGCGGCGTGCTCACGGGCGGCGACATATGCCCGATTGCCCATATAGAACGCACCGCCGAAATAGGCGATGTTGATCAGCCACTGCAGCACCATGTACGCGAGGTAGGGCGTGAGGGTGGTGCCCGTGAAGGTCGGCCGGTCGTCGGTGTTCGTTGCACCGAGAAACGTCGCCACGAGCAGCCAGATGCCCATCGCGATGATGATCACGGCGCGCGCACGATTCGCGAGTCGCCGATCGAGCACCCAGGCGCCGATCGTGTAGAAGGCGATGAACATCTCCACCTGGCTGACGTACAGCTCCGCGATCTGCAGCGTGCCCGCGACGATGTAGGAGCCGCAGACGACGAAGGCGACGACGCTCGGATTGCGGCG
Organism: Microbacterium sp.; assembly: GCA_047607025.1. GTDB lineage: Bacteria > Actinomycetota > Actinomycetes > Actinomycetales > Microbacteriaceae > Microbacterium. The sequence goes on along the minus strand of JASGDS010000101.1, from coordinate 2,085 downwards.
GCGCACGGCGAGGGGGAGCGTGCCGACAGCGCTGGCGAGGATGGACCATCCGACCGTGTTGTCTGCGCCGAAGTAGGTGCCGGCGAGCACGGACAGGGTGGTGCTGATGATCGATGCGATGAACAGGCCGCCGGCGATCATCGCATCGTGGCTGAGGTCGCGCCGCGTCAGGGGCGCGCGCACCAGAGGCGCATCGGTCATGCCCTCACGTTACGCATTCCCCGACCGCGTCGCCTCCCCCGCGTGACGGATTCGCGCGGGTCAGCCGAAGATCATCGGCAGGTCGTCGTCTTCTTCGCCGCCGAAATCAAGGTCGACGACCACGGGGACATGGTCGCTCGGGGCATCCCCCTTGCGCTCGTCGCGAGCGATCGATGCGCCGCTGACCGCATCGGCGAAGGCGCGCGAGCCGAGGATGAAGTCGATGCGCAGGCCCTCGTCGCGGGGGAAGCGAAGCTGCTTGTAATCCCAGAACGTGTAGCCGGATGGCACGAGCGGCCGCACGACATCGGTGAGGCCGGCACCTTCAAGTTCGCGGAAGGCCGCTCGTTCGGCGGGGGAGACGTGGGTCGTCACGCCCTCGATGATCGACGGGTCGCCGTTGTCGGAGTCGAGGGGAGCGACGTTGAAATCGCCCGTGAGCGCGAGCGGCAGATCGGGGTCAGCGGCGAGCGTCTTCTCGGTGTATTCCTTCAGAGCGATGTAGAAGTCGAGTTTGTAGCGGAAGTGCGGATCATCCAGGCCGCGCCCGTTGGGGACATAGAGGCTCCAGACGCGGACGCCGTCGACGAGCGCCGAGATCGCGCGGGCTTCCCGCGGCGCATCCGGCCCTTCATAGCCCTTCTGGAATCCTGGCATTCCCGTAAAGGAATATTCCACATCGTCAAGTGGCTCGCGGCTGGCGATCGCCACGCCGTTCCACTGATTCAGGCCGTGCGCCTCGACGCGGTAGCCGGCCGCCTCGAACGCCTCGAACGGAAACTGCTCCGGTTTGCACTTGATCTCCTGCATGGCGAGCACATCGATGTCCTCGCGCTCCAGGAAGTCGACGACGCGGCCCGCGCGTGCCCGAATAGAGTTCACATTCCATGTCGCCAGACGCATGGCTCCAGCCTATTGCGCAACGACGACATCACCCCAGTCGTGCAAGCCACTCGTGGCCGGGGTGCGCGAGCGGCCAGAGGGAGCCGGTGTCGTCGATGCCGCCTGCGATGAACATCCAAGCACCGCGGTCACCCTTACGCGCCCCGGAGACAACATCCGAATCACGTGCTCGTAAGGTAGAAGAATGACCCAAGCCTCCACTCCCGAGCTCGAAGCAGAACGGCAGCAGCTGATCAGTCTCATCAATCAGGAGACCGTTCACCATGGAGCCTTTACGTTGTCGAGTGGCAAGGAGGCGACGTGGTACATCGATATGCGTCAGCTGACCCTCGATCACAGGGCGGCTCCGGCGATCGGGCGGATCATGCTGGATCTGATCCGCGACATCGACGGCGTCGCGGCGGTCGGCGGTCTGACCCTGGGTGCCGACCCGATCGCGAATGCGGTGATGCATGCGTCGGTGGCGGCAGGGGAACCCATCGACGCGTTCGTCGTGCGCAAGGAACCGAAGGATCACGGTCGCGGGCGGCAGGTGGAGGGGCCCGACCTCACGGGCAAGCGTGTCGTCGTGCTGGATGACACGGTGACGACGGGCGGGTCGCCGCTGAAGGCGGTCGAGGTGCTGCGCCGAGAGGGCGTCGAGGTGGTCGCCGTCGCGACGATCGTCGACCGCCAGACCGGGGCGCAGCAGCGCGTCGAGGCGGAGGGGCTCACCTGGCTCGCCGCAATCGACCTCACCGACCTCGGTCTCGAACCGCAGTGACAGCTTTTCTCCTGATTGGAGTGTGAATATGGCGCGCATCGCGCTGGCCGTGGACCTCGGAGGAACGAAGGTCGACGCGGCGCTCGTCGAGGAGTCGGGGCGCGTGCTCGACGCAGGTCGCTCGCGCCGACCGACGGGCCAGAGGATCACGCCCGATCAGCTGCGCGAGGCCGTGCGGGAGGTCGTCGGTCATGCCCTGGAGGCTCTGCCCGGCGGGT
>JASGDS010000100.1:0-2890 GCA_047607025.1 Microbacterium sp. | reverse complement strand
GTCAGGAGCGCCGCGGCGCTGCCGACGACGGCGGAGACGGCGAACGAGACCCGTGCGCGCCCGCCGCGGGCGATCCTTCCCGCCAGGGGAGAGAGCAGGAAGCCGATGATGCCGATAGAGAACGACGTGAGGCCGGCCGGGCCGGGGTCGATGCCGAAACCGACAGGGGCCTCGCGGGGGTACTGCATGATCAGCTGCCCGAGATAGCCGGCTCCCCCGACTCCGAACCCGCACAGCGCGGTGATGAGGAACGTGACGCCGAGGTTGCGCTGCGCGAAGTAGCGCACGTTCACCATCGGCGCCTTCCTGCGCGCCTCCCAGATCCCCCAGAAGACCAGGATGACCGCGCCGAGGCCGATGACGCTCCAGACGATGGGCGAGGCCCATCCGAGCCCGGTCGAGGCATTGACGCCGAAGAGCACGAGAGCCAGGCCCGGGGCGAAGAGGACGCCGCCGACCAGGTCGATCTTGTCGCGCGAGCCCTCACGGATGGAGGCGGGCAGCCAGAACGCGAGCACCGCCGTGACCAGTGTCAGCAGCCCCGACACGACGAAGATCCAGTGCCAGCCGGCGAACTGCACGATGTAACCGGCGATGAGGTTGCCGGCGGCACCGGCGAGCATCGCCGCACCGGCGGTCACGGCGATGGCGACCGAGAGGTTCTTCGAGGTCACATGCTCGCGCACGATGCCGAAGGCCAGCGGCATGATGCCGCCGGCGAGGCCCTGGAGCGCGCGCCCGATGATCACGCCGCCGATGGTGGGGGCGACGAGGCTCACGACCGAGCCGATGATCGACGCGAGGAGCAGGATGATCAGCACGCGCTTGCGCCCGAAGACGTCGCCGAGCCGGCCGCTGATCGCGGCCGAGGCGGCGCCGACCAGCAGGAAGCCGGTGAGCACCCAGCTCGCGGTGCTGATGCCCACGCCGAAGTCCTCCTCGAGGCTCGGCAGGGCGGTGTACATCATGGTCGACTCGAACGAGCTCGTGACGGCCGCGAGGATGATCACCGTGAGGATGTAGGCGAACGGGCGGGTGCCGGCGGATCTGACCGCGGCGGTGAATGGGGATGCTTCTGTCGACATGCGATTCCCTTCTTTGGAATGTCGTCCTGCTTCTCTGCAGGGTTCTCGCCCTGCGGTGGCGCAGGGAACGTCTCGTCGTCGATCAGTGCTGCTGGATCAATACAGCAGGACGGGGTCGGAGGCGTTGGTCATCGTCTCTTCTCTTCCGGTTCGGCGATGCTCGCGCGTTCCGGTCTCGCAAGGCCAGGGCGCCATGGTCGATCCTGTGTGTGGGGACGACTCTCCTGTGTCCTGCGACGAGCAGTGCGCTCCACCGGAGTCGCTCTGACCACATCAACTCCTTTGTCATGCCCGCCGGAACAGGCCTCGAGTCTTCCCGCCAGGTCGTGAAGCACCGATGCGGAGCGGGTTCCCCGCAGGGATGCCGCATGTTCTTTTCAAAAGAACAGTCGTTTTGCTAAAAAGTGAATGACACAATAGTGCCCTACCTGGGTCGGGCCGTCAACCATCGGTGTGGCTCACGCCGGGCAGCCCGTTGCACGGGTGGGCGGCAGTCCGTTCTGCGAGGTTGACGATGCGGCCCGGGCGTGACAGTCTTGAGGTGCTGTTTCGCAATACAGTATTTGCGTTCGACAGTAAAGAACATCGAAGGGACGAGGAAGTCGCCATGTCGGAGATCTTGGGATATCACGGTAAGGTCGGCGTCGTTACGGGCGCGGCGTCGGGGATGGGCAAAGCGCTCGCGGAGCTGCTCGTGCAGCTCGGGGCGGAGGTTCATGCCATCGATCGAGTCGAGCCCGATGTCGAGGGCATCGCGAGCGCGACCATCGCGAACCTCGGCGATCGCGCCTCGATCGACGCCGCGTTCGCCGGGCTGCCCGACTCCATCGACGCGTTCTTCGGCGTCGCGGGGGTCTCCGGCGTGCACCAGTCGTTCCTCGACACCGTCACGATCAACTTCATCGCGAACAAGTACATCACCGACACCTACCTGAAGGATCGGGTGTCCGAGGGCGGCTCGCTCTCCTTCGTCACCTCCAATGCCGGCCTGCGTTGGGAGACGCCGGCGATCAGGGAGGAGCTCGCCCCTCTCGTCGAGCCCTCCGGCTGGGAGGCGCTCGTGCAGGCTGCGACGGCGTTCGACGAGCGCCACGGCGGCGTGCCAGGGTCGCTCGGCTACATCCTCTCGAAGCGTGCGCTCAACTACTGGGTCGCCACCGAGGTCGGCCCGCTCGCCGAGCTGAGGAGGATCCGTATCAACGCCATCCTGCCCGCGATGACGGTGTCGGGCATGCTCCCGGAGTTCGCCGAGATGAAGGGCGGGATGGATGCCGTCGAGTCAGACCTCGGGCCCGCCGGTCGTCTCGCGGAGTCGGCCGAGATGGCTCGTGTCCTCGCCTTCCTCGGCAGCGACCTGGCCGGATACGTCTCCGGCACCCACCTCTCGGTCGACTTCGGCATGAACGCGCAACAGATCGCCGGCATCGCCCCCGATCGGCTCAGCTGGACTTTCGACAGCGTGCTCAACCGCGCTCCGGCCGCCTGAGATCCTTCACCATCAGAACCTGAAGACAAGAGAAAGAGGCCAGCGATGACCGATCTGCTCAGCGTACGCGACACTGCGATCTCCCTCTCGCACCCCGACAAGCTCTACATCGGCGGCGAGTGGGTGCCGCCCCAGAGCGGATCGCAGTTCGCGATCATCGACTCGGCGACGGAGGACGTGTTCTACCATGTCGCCGAGACCGGGCCCGGCGACATGGACGCTGCGATCGCGGCCGCGCGTCACACCTTCGACAACACCGACTGGGCGTTCCTCGACCCGCGTGAGCGTGCCGGGTACCTTCGCCGCATTGCGCAGAGGC
>JASGDS010000099.1:0-5968 GCA_047607025.1 Microbacterium sp. | reverse complement strand
GCGGAGCCTGAACCTGTTGCCTCCTCTGAGGTCGTCGCAGGTTCGACGCAGGCAGCCGCCGCCGAGCCGGACGATGTTGCAACGACTGAGGCCGTCACGGAGCCTGAAGCCGTCGATACGGTGCAGACTGTCGCGGAGCCTGCGGTCGTCGCAACGACTGACGTCGTCGCAGAACCCGAGTCCGCTGCCGAGCCCGTCGTCGCACCGGAGCCGGACGCGCCCGCTGCGGCCGAGGCCGAGACGCCCACCCCCGACCAGGCCATCACGCGCCCGCCGGCGCAAGAAGCCTTCGTGCCTCAGCCCGCGCCGAACGACGCGCAGCCCGGAGTCGTTCACACCCGATTCGGTGTCAACATCACGCAGGCGCCGTCCGAGCCATCCTTCGACGACCTGCTGTCGCAGTCGAGCGAGGAGGGCGGGAGCACCGCCGCCCCGACGGCAGTGATCTTCGACAACTCGCAGTCCGCGCATGCGGCGCTCAGCGCACCGATCACGGCGACCGGTGAGCTCATCGTCACCAGCTCGCACCGCCTGCCCGAGGGACTCGGGTCGAGCGGCGCAGCGAAGGGCACGACGGATGGCCGCGAGGTCGACGTAGTGCTCATCGATGGTGAGATCCCGCTCGCTTCGTCACCCACGCCCGTGGCGGCGAGCTCGGCCATCTCGACGCTCAAGAGCCCCAGTGAGGTCATCAAGCCGCCGCAGAAAGACCGCAATCAGCGGCTCATCCTCACGCTCGGCATCGTCGCAGGTGCCCTTGGAATCGCCGTCGTGGCCTCCGTGGTGATCGCCTACATGAACGGAGCGTTCAGCTGATGGTCGCGACGGATCAGTCCCGCACGATGCTGCAGATCGCGGCGACCGCAGCTGATCGACTCGGCGGCGAGAACCTCGTCGCACTCGACGTGTCGGAGCCGCTGCCGCTCGTTGACATCTTCCTGCTCGTCACAGGACGCTCCGAGCGCAACGTGGCCGCGATCGCTGACGAGATCGAAGACAAGCTGCTCGAGGCGGGACACAAGCGTCTGCGGCGGGAGGGGCGCTCCGAGGCGCGCTGGGTGCTGCTGGACTTCGGCGACCTCGTCGTGCATGTGTTCCACCAGGAGGAGCGCCAGTTCTACGGGCTGGAGCGTTTGTGGAAGGACTGCCCGACCGTGCCGTTCCAGCTTCCCTCCGCTGACAGCGAAGCAGTTTTCTGATCGGTTGGCGCCCCACCCCGCTTCCGTGTTAAGCTATCCCTTGTGCCGCGGGGTGGAGCAGTTCGGTAGCTCGCCGGGCTCATAACCCGGAGGCCGCAGGTTCAAATCCTGCCCCCGCAACAAGATGCGAAGGCCTGGTTCCCCGACGGGGGACCGGGCCTTCGCGGTTCCTTCGGGAGCGATTCCCCTGACGCTGATCCTCGGGTGCGAATGCGAGCAGAGCGTCACGCAGGACTCGGGGAAGGCTCCAAGACGGCATCGCGGTATGCCTCGACGAAGTCGGTGAGCAGCGAGAGGAACCGCTCCTGGTCGTCGCCGAGCGCCGACAGGGCGGTGCGGTAGGCGCCCAGCGTCGCGTGGAGGTTGTGCTCGAGCGCGCGAACGCCCTCCGGCGAGCTCGTGAAACGGTAGGGCGAGCGACTGTCGTCCTGCGTCTTGTCCAGCAGGCCCGCGGTGACGGCGGCGTTCACCTGTCGGTTGACGGTGGACTGCTCCAGACCGAGTCGCTCGGCGATCTGACGAAGCGTGTAGGACTCGCCATCGGTGAACAGCCAAAGCAGGCGCAGGTCGGCGGTGCCGAGGGTGGCTCGCTGGCCGAGAACGCGGCGGGCGCTCTCGAGGGTCACCAGCAATCCTGCCAGGCGACGCCAGTCTTCGACGTGTTCGTTCGCTTCGTTGCGGATGTCGCGTGCCGACGTCTTCATTGCCCCGTCACCATTTCAGTTTGTCGATCTGTCCTACCTTGTGTATTCTACATGAAGAGGCATATGTAGATTACACATCCCCGATGCGGGGTGAAAGGAAGATCGATGGCTCACGTTCCCGTGTCCGAAGGCACCAAGGCCACACCTGTTGCCCATCCTCTGCTGACGGTGATCGTGCTGGGCTTCTCCAGCCTGTGCGCCGCGCTCATGCAGACGCTCGTGATTCCGATCCAGTCCGAGCTGCCCGACCTGCTGCACACCACGGCCAGCAACACGTCCTGGGTCGTGACATCGACGCTGCTGGGAGCCGCCGTGGCAATGCCCGTGACCGGTCGCCTTGCCGACATCTTCGGCAAGAAGCCGGTGCTCGTCACCTCCGCGATCATCCTTCTCGCCGGGTCACTGCTGTGTGCCACGACAGACAGCTTCCTCGTCGTGCTCGTCGGCCGAGTGCTGCAGGGCATTGCGATGGGATACATCCCTGTCGCGATCAGCATGGTGCGCGACATCACCCCCCCTCGCATGACCAACACCGCCCTGTCGGCCGTCAGCGCGACTCTGGGCGTCGGCGGCGCGATCGGCCTGCCGCTCGCGGCGCTGGTCGTGCAGAGCCTGGACTGGCACGCGCTGTTCTGGCTCGCCACGGTTCTCGGCGTCGTCGTCGTCGCTCTGTCCGCGATCTTCCTGCCGCATCACCGGCGCGAGCACCCGGCCAAGATCGACGTGGTCGGCGCGATCGGGCTCGCCATCGGCCTCGTCAGCGTGCTCGTCGGCGTCACGAAGGGCAACGACTGGGGCTGGACGAGCGCCGGCACCCTCGGCATGATCATCGGCGGCGTGGTCGTGCTCGTCGCCTGGGGCTTCTACGAGGTCAGGCACCCGGCCCCGCTCGTCGATCTGCGCACCACCGTGCGACTGCCCGTGCTGTTCACGAACCTCGCGGCGCTCATGGTCGGGTTCGGCATGATGTCCCAGTCGGTCGTCGTGCCCCAGCTGCTGCAGATGCCCACCGCCACCGGCTACGGGCTCGGCCAAACCATCCTGCAGACCGGCCTGTGGATGGCACCGGCGGGCTTGATGATGCTCGTGATGTCTCCGATCTCCTCGACGCTGCTCACCCGCTTCGGCGGGCGGATCACCCTCGCGATCGGCGCCGGAGTCCTCTCCGTCGGCTACCTCCTCGGCGTGTTCCTCACCGACGAGGCGTGGAAGCTTCTGATCGCGACCATCGTCGCCTCGTGCGGTGTCGGCATCGGCTATGCCGCGATGCCCGCGCTCATCCTGGGCAACGTTCCCCGCGACGAGGCATCCTCCAGCGTCGGCGTCAACTCGCTCATGCGCTCCATGGGCACCACCGTCGCCGGCGCGGTCATGGGCATCATCCTCACCACCCAGACCACCACTCTCGGCGGCGAGACCACGATCCCCACGCACGGCGCCTTCCAGACCTGTTTCGTCCTCGGGGCGGCCGCCGCGGCCGTCGGCGTGGTTCTCACTCTCCTGGTCCCCCGGGAAAAGGGCGCGGACACGGTCACGGAGCAGGATGAATCGCGTGAGCAGCCGGTGACGGCCTCGGCCTGACGTCGCGCAGCTTCGTGTCGACCGGGGCGCTTCTCCCAGGAAGCGCCCCGGTCGGACTCGACGGCGGCCCCCGTCCCGCATAGCGCGACGCGCTTCAGCCGAAGATCCGCCGCACGGCAGGAGCCTCCAGGGCGCTGATGGCGGCGTACAGCAACACCGACACGAGCAACAGCACGACCGTCTCCGACCAGAGGGCATCGAACTTCGATGCTGCGAAGTTCTGGACGAGGGCGCTGCCGAGCCCCTTGCCGGTCGCGAGCCACTCGGCAAGTGTCGCGCCGGCGACGGCGGATGGGACGGCGATTCGCGCGGACGCGAACACCGCGGGAATGGCATAGATCAAGCGCACTTTCCGGGTGACGAGCGATGTGCCCCCGCCCATCGATACGACGACCTCGCATGCCGCCCCTGGAGCGTTGCGCAGAGCCGTCGCGACGTTCACGAGCGTCGGGAAGAACACGACAAGGGAGACGAGCACGGTCACGCCGACAAGGCCGCGGCCGAAGACCAGGGCAAGAAGCGGGGCCATGGCGACCAGCGGCACGGATCTCAGCACGACGGCAACCGGCATGATGAGCAGCTCGACGAAGGAGAAGGCAACGATGAGAAGGGCGACGATGCACGCGAGCGCGGTGCCGATGGCGTACCCGATCCCGGCGTCACCCAGGGTGACGACCAGAGCAGACCACACCATCGCGCGGTCTTGCGGCGCGTCGACATCCGTGACCAGGTAAGAGATGACATCGGGCGGGGTCTTCGCGAAATAGGGGTCTAGGCCGAACGCGGCGAAGAGCCCCCACCATGCGAGGATGACGATCGCGAGCGAGCCGACGAAGCCCAGGACGCCGGTGAACGCGTTGCGGCCGCGGCTGATGCCGGACGCGAGCGCCACTTGCTCACCGACCTCCGTGGTGACCTCCTTGCCGACCCAGGGCGTCGCACGACGCCCCAGCCAGCCGATCACGGCATACAAGATGCCCGCGACGCCGCTCATCACCAGCGCGGTCGACCACGTGCGCGCCACCTCGAAGGACGATTGCGACTGAATGAGCAGCACGCCGAGACCACGTGAGGCTCCCAGATACTCCCCGAGGATCGTGCCGAGCACCGCGGCGGGCGCGGCGATCTGTAGCCCGGAGACGAGGCTCGGCAGCATCGCGAACAAGCGCGCCTTCCACATCACCATCGCACGACCGCCCCCCATCGAACGGATGAGCTGGACCGTCGTCGTGTCGATCGAACGCAGTCCCATCAGGCAGGAGACGAGAGTCGTGAAGTAGACGCTCAGACCGGCGAGAATCTGCTTGGGCAACTCGCCGGGAAACAACACCACAAGCAGGGGAACGAGTGCGACCTGTGGCACGCAGAACGTCATGACCGCGATGCGCATCAGCAGGGATTCGGCCCATCGCACGGTCACGAACAGGATGGCGGTCACGATGGCGAGCAGATTTCCTGCCACGTAGCCGATGGCGGCGTTGGCGAGAGTGGCTCCGATGTTGATCGGAAACACCGGCAAGTCATGCACGAACGCGGCCACGACGGCCCACGGCGTCGGGATGACGCGCAGGCCGCTGAAGAGCAGGGCGATGATCGTCCACGCGGCCAGAACGACGAGCAGTGAGAGAAGGGCACCCCTGACCGCTCGTGGCAGATGCCGACGATGCGCCGTCACGGCAATGGTCGACATCGTGCTCACCCTTCTTCGGTAACGACGGTCTGCCCGTAGAGACTGGCTGACAAATGGTCGGTGTAGGCGTGGAAGTCAGGGGTGTGCATCATCTCCGCTGTACGCGGTCGAGGCAGATCAATGTCGACGACCTCCACGATCCGCCCTGGCTGCGCTGCCATCAGCACAACGCGGTCGGCGAGGAACACCGCCTCTTCGATCGAGTGCGTGACCAACAGTGTGGTTGTCCGTCGTTGTGACCAGATGCGCTGAAGCTCGAGGTTGAGCCGGTGCCGCGTGACCTGGTCGAGCGCGCCGAATGGCTCGTCGAGCATCAATGCCTCCGGCTCCATCGCAAGGGCGCGGGCGAGCGACACCCGTTGCCGCATGCCGCCGGAAAGCTGCGCCGGACGCGACTTCTCGAAGTCGTCGAGACCGACAAGCTTGATGAGTTCTGCGATCTGGGCATCGTCCGTCTTGCGGCCGGAGACCTCGTATGCGAGTGCGATGTTCTTGTGGACGCTGCGCCATGGCAGCAGCGCAGACTCCTGGAAGGCGACACCGATGCGGTGTTCCTCCCGTGCGAGCTGAGGCGAGCCGCCGTGTACTTCCGCGATACCGCTCGTCACGTTCTCGAGCCCGGCGAAGATGCGCAACAACGTCGACTTCCCGCAGCCGGAGGGGCCGAGGAGAGCGGTGAATTCGCCGTCCGCCGTCACGAGATCCACGTTGTCGAGAGCGCGCAGGGTGCCCCCGTCAACCTGATACTCCTTGACGAGCGAGCGGCTGGTGAGGCCGTTCCGTGCCGGAACGGC
>JASGDS010000098.1:0-29696 GCA_047607025.1 Microbacterium sp. | reverse complement strand
TCACCGTCGGCTACCACAACCACGCGCACGAGTTCGCGCACTCCTTCGATGCTTCGACAGGCTCAGCACCCGTCACAGGCTCAGCACCCGTCAGCGCCTTCGAGGCGTTCGCCGCGCAGCTCGCCCCCGAAGTCGCCCTCGAGGTCGACATCTATTGGGCGCATGTGGGCGGCGCGGATGCTCCCGCGCTGCTCACGCGCCTCGGCGACCGTGTGCGCGCCGTGCACGTGAAGGATGGCGTGGGCAGTGACCCGGCGGACCAGCTGCCGGCCGGTGCCGGCGAGGTTCCGCTGGCGGCGGCGCTCGACGCCGCGACCGCCGCGCAGTACCTCGTCATCGAGTTCGACGAGTATGGCGGCGACCTGTTCGAGGGCATCGGGCAGAGCCTCGCGTATCTCAGGGCGCGCGCATGACCGCGGTCGGCATCGGGTTCATCGGTGCGGGGATGATCTCGAGCACCTATCTCGAGAACCTCACGAGCTTCCCCGACACCCGCGTCGCCATCGTCGGCGACATCGACGAGCCGCGCGCCGCCGCTCAGGCCGCGAAGTTCGGCGTGCCCGAGAGCGGCAGCCCGGACGACGTGCTCGCCCATCCGGATGTCGAGATCGTCGTCAACCTGACCATCCCGGCAGCGCACGTGCCCGTCAGCCTCGCCGCGATCGACGCGGGCAAGCACGTGTGGAGCGAGAAGCCCATCGGCACCGACCGGGCGGGCGCGCAGAGCCTGCTGGCCCGCGCCGCGGAGAAGGGGCTGCGCGTCGGCATCGCGCCGGACACCGTGCTGGGCCCCGGCCTGCAGACCGCGCGCCGTGCCGTCGAGCGCGGCGACATCGGTGTGCCGCTGTCGGCGCAGACATCGATGCAGTACATCGGGCCCGACACCTTTCATCCCGCACCCGAGTTCCTCTTCGCCCGTGGGGGAGGACCGCTGCTCGACATGGGTCCGTACTACATCACCGCGCTCGTGCACCTGCTCGGCCCCGTCGCCCGCGTGGCCGCTGTCGGTCGCAAGAGCCGCGAGACCCGCACGATTCAGGTCGGCGACCGGGCGGGGCTCGAGTTTCCGGTCGAGGTGCCCACCCTGGTGCAGACGATCGCGCAGTTCGAGCAGGGCGGCGTCAGCCAGAGCGTGTTCAGCTTCGACTCGCCGCTCGCGCGGGCCGGCCTCGTCGAGATCACCGGCACCGAGGGAACCCTGCTCGTTCCCGACCCGAACACCTTCGGCGGTGACGTGAAGATCACGACCGGAAAGACGAAGGCGGGCAAGCGCACCAAGACCACGCGCTGGACGAGCGTGCCGCGTGAGGGCGTGGTCTCCGGTCGCGGACTCGGCGTGCTCGACATGGCCCGCGCCATCCGGCAGGGCACCCCCCACATCGCCACGGGCGACGTCGGCTACCACGTGTTCGACACGCTGCTCTCGATCGAAGAGGCCGTGGCGGCGGGCGAGTTCATCGACGTCGAGAGCACGACGGGCGACATCCCGCTCGTGCCGACCGACCGCGACCCGTTCGAGGCGACATTGTGACCGAAGCGGTGAGAGCGGGCTTCATCGGCACCGGCTTCATGGCCACCGTGCACACACGGGCGGCCAGGGCGGCGCGCGCCGAGCTGCGCGCGATCGCCGGGTCGAGTCAGGCGAAGGCGAAGGATGCCGCGGCGGAGCTGGGTGTCGAGCGCGCGGAGGCCGACGTCGCTTCGATGGCGACCGAGAGCGATCTCGACGTCATCCACGTCTGCAGCCCCAACGCGCTGCACGCCGAGCACGCCCTCGCCGCGCTCGCGGCGGGCACGCACGTCATCTGCGAGAAGCCGCTGGCCACGAGCGTGCACGATGCGCGCCGGATGGTCGAGGCGGCGGCCGGCCTCGTCACGGCGGTGCCCTTCGCCTATCGCTATCACCCCATGGTGCGCCAGGCGCGTGCTCTCGTCGCCGCGGGCGAGGTCGGACGCATCCTCACGATCGACGCCGCCTACCTGCAGGATTGGCTGCTGGGTGCGGACGAGACGAATTGGCGGGCGGATGGCGCGCTCGGCGGGGCATCTCGTGCCTTCGCCGACATCGGATCGCACCTGTGCGACCTGCTGGAGTTCGTCACGGGCGCCCGCATCGCGCGCCTCACCGCCCGCACCCGCACGGTGTACGCCGAACGGGCGGGCGCCGAGGTCGCAAATGAGGACATCGCCGCGCTCCTCGTCGAGTTCGACGGCGGGGCGCTCGGCACGCTGCTCATCTCGCAGCTCGCGCCAGGCCACAAGAACGCGCTCACCTTCGAGGTGCACGGCACCACCGAGACCGTGCGCTTCGCCCAGGAGAGCCCCGAGCAGCTGTGGCTCGGCCGCAAGGCCGGTTCGCAGCTCGTCATGCGCGACGCCGAGACGCTCGCGCCCGACGCCGCCCGCCTGTCGATCGTGCCGAGCGGCCATCCGATGGGCTACCAGGACGCGTTCAACGCGCTCGTCGCCGACGCGTACGCCGCGATCGCGGGCGAGACGCCGGACGGCCTTCCCACCTTCGCCGACGGCCTGCGGGCCGCGCAGCTGACCGAGGCGGTGCTCGCCTCGGCCGCGCACGGCGGCACCTGGATCGAGACCCCGTTCGAGGAGGAATGATGACCGACGCAACCCACCCCGTCACCCTGTTCACCGGCCAGTGGGCCGACCTGCCCTTCGAGGAGGTCGCCAGGCTCGCGGCCGAATGGGGCTATGACGGTCTCGAGATCGCGGCATCGGGCGACCACCTCGACCTGAAGCGCGCCGACGAAGACGACGCCTACCTCGCCTCGCGGCTCGAGGTGCTCGATCGTCACGGGTTGAAGGTCTACGCGATCTCCAACCATCTCGCGGGCCAGGCCGTGTGCGACGACCCGATCGATTTTCGTCACCAGGCCATCGTGCGCGACTACGTGTGGGGGGATGGCGATGGCGAGGGTGTGCGCCAGCGTGCGGCCGAAGACATGAAGCGGTCGGCCCGCGTCGCTCGCAAGCTCGGCGTCGACACCGTCGTCGGCTTCACGGGGTCGAAGATCTGGCCGTATGTGGCGATGTTCCCGCCCGTGTCCGGTGAGGTCATCGACCAGGGCTACGAGGACTTCGCGAACCGCTGGAACCCCATCCTCGACGTGTTCGACGGCGAGGGCGTGCGGTTCGCGCACGAGGTGCACCCGTCAGAGATCGCCTACGACTACTGGACGAGCGTGCGCACCCTCGAGGCGATCGATCACCGCGAGGCGTTCGGGTTCAACTGGGACCCGAGCCACATGGCGTGGCAGGGCATCGACACGGTCGCGTTCATCACCGACTTCAAGGACCGCATCTACCACGTCGACTGCAAGGACACCCGCATCCGCACCGCGTCAGGTCGCCAGGGCATCCTCGGCTCGCACCTGCCGTGGGGCGACCCTCGGCGCGGCTGGGACTTCGTGTCGACCGGCCACGGCGACATCCCGTGGGAGGACGCGTTCCGCGCGCTGAAGTCGATCGGCTACGCAGGACCCATCTCGGTCGAGTGGGAGGACGCGGGCATGGACCGCCTGCACGGTGCCGCCGAGGCGGTCGGCTTCATCCGCTCGCTGCTCTGGCCGCTGCCGACCGCGTCCTTCGACGCCGCCTTCTCGAACCAGTAGCCTCAGACGCCGGAGTCGCCGGTCGTCGGGGGAAGCTCCACGGGACGATCGGTGCGGTGATAGTCCCACAGGCCGATCGCCGAGGTCGGCAGCGGGCCGACGACGTCGCTGCGCCACACGAGGTCGATACCGCCGCGATCCGCACCGGGGAACGGGATGAGATCGACTGACGTGTCGTCCTGGAAATCGAGTTCGCGCTCCAGACGCTCGGGCAGCATGAGGTAGCTGCGAACGCGTTCGTGGTGCCCCTCCTGGATCTGCCGCTCGGCGAGCCAGCTCGTTGACAGCGGCGTGACCGGGTCGCGCCTGCCGTGCAGCGAGTCGATGAGGAAGTCGTCCCACGCCAGGCCGTCATCGATCCACGCCGGGTCGTTCATCTGGGCGAGGGGGCGCAGCGGGTTGTCGTCGAGCGGCGTGACGCGCGGCTTGCTGCCGTGCAGGGTGTGCCGCTGGATCTCACCCATCAGGTCGCGCAGCCTCGGCACGGCCACGCGCACGAGCACGTTCTCGCCATCCATCGCCTCGCGCAGCATGCGCCTGGTGTTGTTCGACGCGTGCGGCAGGTCATCGTCGAGCGCGGCGATGCCGAACGATTCGCCATCCTGGCCGAGCTCCGCCCCCACCTCGCGCACGAGATCGCTGAACGCGTCCGCGCGCCATCCGCGCCTGACGAGCCGCTCGGTGGTCATGCGGCGCAGCCTGGTCGTCGACGCGTGGTCGCTCTCGACCACGGTGGCGACGCTCATCGCGAACGGCAGCGCGTCGCGGGCGACGTCGTAGTCGGGCTTGCTCGTCCAGCTCTCGCGCACCTGCCACGGGCGATGGATGGCCCGCGCCAGCAGATCGAGCCAGTCGACCGCCTGCCGGTGCAGCGACGAGAGCCTGGCGAGCTCGCGCCTGGCCGTGCGCGACGCGGTCGACACATAGTCGAGGTGCGCATGGGTGAGGTCGACCCTGCGCTGGAACGCCGACCAGCCGCGATGGTACGCCGCCAGGCGCAGCAGCGTGTACAGCACGAGCGCGATCACGGTCGCGAGCACCGTCTGCCACGTCTGCGGGTACCAGAGCGGCACCTGCGCGAGCTGCTCGCGCAGGTGAGGCAGCACGATCGGCAGCAGGATGATGACGGCGGCGATGCCGACGATGATGGACCATCCCGCCAGCATCGTCTTGTGAAAGGAGCGCCGCAGGGTGACGAGGTCGCCCGGTGCGGGGATCGACAGCCATTCGATCTCGCGCTCCAGCTGCGCCACGGTCTTGCGGGCGGAGGTGCGGTCGGCGGCGAAGCGGGCGAGCAGCCGCCACACGAACGAGCGGTCGTGCCCGACGACCCAGTCGTTGAAGTCGGAGAGCACGCCGCTGCGCCTCGTGCTCTCGGCGGTCGCCTCCTCGGCGGCCTCGGCCGTCACCGCCGCGCGCCGCTGCGCGTCCTCCCAGTCGACCCGCATCTGCCGCTGCATCTGCGCGATCTCCTCGTCGGTGAGCGGGCCGCGTTCTTCGGCGACCTGCTCTTCGACGGATGGCTCCGCCTCCTCCTCGGCGACGACCTCGTCGAACGACGGCGAGTTCTCGTGGGCTTCGTCAGCCGACTCTTCGGCGACCTCGTCCTCGACGGCGGCCTCCTGCTCCGCGCGTTCGAAGGCGACATCGGCCGGCTCCGGCATGAGCCGGAAGGCGTGGCTCGCGGCATCCGCGTCGGCCGTGGCCTGTGCCGCATCGTTCAGGCCGTCCTGCACCCACTGCATGAGCGCATCGCGCGGGTCCACCTCGGCGAGCGCGTACCAGTCCATCCGCGACGGCATCGTGTCGGGACCCTGCTCCTCGGTCGACCAGGTGTCGTCCGGGTGCGTGAACACGTCGCCGACCCGCCCGAACACGGGCACCTTGTCCTCGATGGGTGTGAAGCCGAGGTCGGACAGGTCGCTGCTGCCGTCGAGCGACCCGAACACCAGCTCGCGCAGCCTGGCCCAGAGCCGCGGCGTGGTGCGCATCTCGCTCACCCCGACGGGCGAGGCCATCTGCTCGCGCGCCCGCTGCTCCGCGTCGAAAATCGCGTCGCGTCGGCGCAGCAGCTCGACATCGCGCGCATCGAGCACAGCGTCGTAGTCCTCGCCGACGATGTGGGTGCCCTGCTCCGACTGCAGCTGCTTGGTCAGCGTACGCGCGGTGCGCGAGGTCAGCCAGCGGCCCGCCCACGCTGGCATCGCGATGAGCTTGTCCCACGAGAAGCTGAAGAAGCGGCCGAGCTGCGCGCCGATGCCGATCCTGCCCCGCTCCGGCGTCTGCTCGGGCGGCGCAGGATGGAACGCGAGCGCGCCGTCGTCGAGCGACATCGCCGCGGCCACCATCTGATCGACGTACGTCGGCACGAGGTGGTCGTCGATGTAGGCGGTGCCGCTCGGCGGAGATCCGGCCGCCGGGTCGATGAGCAGCGAGGTCGGGTCGCTCGCCTGTCCCAGCACCTGGGCGGCCGTGCGCCTGCCCAGCGCCTCGGTGATCACGGCGTTGAGGAACACGCGCGACACCCACAGGCTCTGGTTGTTCGAGGGCTCGCGCGAGACCAGCTCGAAGCTTCCCGCACCCGTGCCCGTCCACAGCCCGGCGACGCTCGCCAGGTGCATCAGCGCGAAGCCGACGAAGCGGTCGTTGTCACGCACGAACGCGTCGCCCGACCATGGCGTGGAGCGGTCCTCGGGCGAGGCGACGACGATCGTGCCGTACTCCGACGACGCCCAGTTCACGCGCTCCTGTAGCTGGAACTCGGTGGGAGCGCAGATGAGCGTCAGCCGGGTGAGCGCAGTCGCCTGGTCGGCGGCGCTCGCGGTCGGCACCGCCATCGGCATCGACTTCGTCAGGTACTCGTCGAGGGAGTCGGCGATCTCATCCTGTTCGGCATCCGTCGCACGCGAGGGTGCTGCCGAGCGCAGCTTCACCAGCCGAACGAGTGCCAGCATCTCTCGCGCGAGCGATTCAAACAGGTCGACCTGCACCTCGAGCGGCTTGTTCTCAAGATCGACCATTAGGATGCTTGCGGTGATGCGAGGCGGGCCGTTGCGCCCGCGCTTGACCTGGTCGGGATGCACCCAGAGGGCGGGGCCAAGGAGGCCCATCCTCGTCCACTCGCGCGCGAGCTCGAACACCGCCATCCCCTGCGTGCCGCTCGGCAGCAGGATGACGCTGACCTTCGCGTCCGGCCACGACGAACGTGCCATGCTCAGACTCCGGTGTCGAGTGCGCGGGTCGACATGACGCCACTCGAGAGCGCCTTCAGCGCATCGGTGACCTGCTCTCGCAGCTCCCAGCTGACGGGATAGTCGTACACCGACACCGAGAAGTCGTGCTCGACCACCTGCGTGCGGAACTTCTCGTACTCGCTGGCGAAGAAGTCGCGCACCGCCTTCTGCCGCTCCTCGAGCGCGCCGGTCGGGGTGCCCGCACGACGGGGGTCGGGCGTCGGGGCACCCGTCGGCAGCGCGCCGGTCTGCACCCAGTCCTCGAGCACCTTGGAGATCTGCATCTGCTCGCCGCCGAGGGTCGTGAGCACCTGGTAGGGCAGCAGCGGCGCGAGCGACTCCTGCGAGTTGCACAGCGCGAGGGCGATCGTGAGCGACTGCATCACGGCGCCGGGGAAGTCGAAGGCGTGCACCTTGGCGGTCGACAGCAGCGGGTGCGGGAAGGGTGCGGCCTGGCGCGACGCCGGGTCCCACAGCTTCAGGCCCGGCCCGCGGTCGCCATCCGTGCTGTCGACCTGCAGCCAGCCGAGCGCCTTGCTGACGTACCAGCCGCGGATCATCGAGGCGATGATCGACGGGTCGGCGGGGATGGCCTCGCCCAGCAGGCGGCTGCGCTTGAACTTCCAGAACGCCTCACGGCTCTCCTGCGAGTTCGACTGGCGCAGCCATTCACGCGCGATGGGCTCCATGACCGAGTCCATGACGACGGGCTCGTAGGGGAAGCCGCTCATCGCGAACACCTCGATGCCCTCGACACGGGCGTCCTGGAACCACGAGTCGCTGACCGCGTCGTCCCAGAAGCCCATCGAACCCAGCACCTGCTTGGTGATGGCGTGCATCTCGGTGCCCTCCTTGAAGGGGATCGAGCTGAACACGAGGCTCGTCGCCTCGCCGATGGCCTTGTCGTGCACGAGGCGCAGCAGCGTGGGGTTGAGCTTGACGAGGGGCTCCGATGCGCCGAGCGCCGCCTGCAGCTGCTCGCGGAACTTGTCGCGACGCCTGCCGAACACGTCGGGGTTCAGGATATCCTCGTCGAAGAAGCTGCGCAGATCCTCCGTGATGTAGGCGTTGAAGGCGGTGCCCTCGCGGCGCATCCACAGCCGGGCGCGCTCGACGTACTCGTAGGGGTCGGTCGCCATCGTGAACTGCGGGGTGCGCGGGGTGCGCGTGGTGTCGCTGTCGGCCATCACGGCCGGCTGCCAGCTGCGCTTCTGCTCCACGAGCGACCAGCTTGCGCTGTCGGCGTCGCCGATCTTCGTGGGCGGGATGCCGACGATCAGATCGCGCACGACATCGAGCACCTGGTCGGAGAACCGACCCGTTCCCTCGATGCTCGCGCCGACGAGGCGCTGGAACTCGGCGGGGTAGTCCGACTGCTCGACGAGCAGGCGCTCGTTGGGAGCAGGCGTGTACTTGCGGGGAACCGTCGAGTCGTCGCGTGTGGGCCAGAAGTCGTAGTCGTTGTCGCGGTCGTCTGTTGTCTTGCGGGCCTTCACCCGCAGCGTCAGCTCGCGGTAGGCGCCATCCAGATGCGCGCGCAGCGGTGCGAGCAGATCCTTGCGCACCTCGTTCAGCAGGCTGGCGGCGCTGCGGCGCAGCGGCGCTTCGATCGCCCACTCGAGGCCCTGCTGCACGCGCTCGATCGCGCCGATCACGGCGTCCTGATCGGGCCGGATCGACTGCTGGTTGGGGGCCGACTGCAGCTGCTCGGAGACGAGCGACGGCAGCGACTGCACCCACTCGTCGCGCTGCTGCGCCTCCGACTCCAGGCCATCCGCCGCACTCTTCAGCGTGCGTCCGAGGCGAGAGAGCATCTCGATGACGACGGGAAGGCCGTTCTCGGCCACGTGCGCCGCGATGACGCGCAGCATCTCGTCCGGTGCGGTGCGGATCCACTCGTCGAGCAGCGTCTGGCGGTGACCCTGCGCCTCGCGCACCAGCTCGGGCACGCGGTAGTTCCACTCGCTCAGCAGCCGCTGGCTCCACGTGGTGAGGTCGAGCCCGCCGTTCTTGCCGAGTTGGGCGGGGTCGGTGAGCTTCGTGCGGATGTCGCTGCCGAGGCGCGCCTTGAGCGCCTCGATCTGCCCGGTGGGGCGCAGTCGGTCGATGACGTCGTTGTGCTCTTCCGTGTCTTCGTTCAGGCACAGTTCGCGGATGAACAGCTGGTAGCCCTGGTCGGCCTTGGCCGCCACCCACTCGGCCTCGGTGCGCTGCGCGAACAGCGGGTCGGATTCGGTGTGGGCGAAGAGCATCCTGTCGATGACGGAGCGGGCCAGGCGCTCGGCCGAGTACTCGAAGAACTTGTCGCGGCCGAGCGTGACGCGGCCGAAACCCATCGACGAGAACGCGGGCGAGTGGTTGGCGGGATTCATCAGCCCCGTCGCGTCGGGCAGCACGTTGGCAGACACGCGCGCCTGCCAGTTGCCCGAGGCGTAGGCGGTGATGTTGTCCTGCACCCTGTCATCCGTGATCCAGGCGGCGAGGCTCGTCGACACGGCAGTGTACACCTCGCCCTGGTCGGCGAAGGTGACGCGCGAGTTGCTACGGCCGACGATGAACGGATAGGCGGCGCCGACGCGGTCGCGCGCTCCGCCGTATGAGGGGGTCACGCCCTGCGTGCGCAGCAGTTCGATGGTCGAGTCGGACGGAGTGTCGGTCCAGAAGCCGTTCATCGTCTCGGCGATCGCGGCGAGCGCGTTGCCTGGCGTGCCTGCGGTCACGCCGAGCTGGTCGAAGACGTCCGGCGCGTACAGGATGCTGAACAGCTCGTTCGACCACGGGTACTGCCTGGCCGTCGACTTCACGATCTCGATCACGTCGAGGAACTGACCGGCACCCGAGCCTCCTGCGACGGAGGAGACGACGATCACGGTGGGGCTGCTGCTGGCCGCCTCATCGCGAGCGCCGAGCGCGCGGCCGAGTGTCTGCAGCTCGGCGAGTGCGGAGGCGTCGCCGAGGCGCGCGATGGCGGTGCGCGCGGCGACCGCGATATCGCGCGTGGCCGAGAGGGCGACGGCACGCCCGACGGCGCGGTACTGGCCGGCGCCCTTCGTCACATCCACCTTGACGCGGCGTGGATCGGGCAGCTGACGCTCGATATCCAGGTGGATGGCCTTGTTCGCCGCGTGCTGCCCCTCGATCGTCTTGTACACGGTGCCGTAATTGGCGCCCGCACTCACAAGACCCTTGTACTCCTGCGCGGGAAGGAACGGCGCGGGGTAGTCGACGCCGTCCTGCGCGGTCGGGGTGTCGAAGTGCAGGAACTGCCAGGCGGCGGGCAGTCCACCGCGCCATCCTGCCTGCTGCAGCTTCAGCTCGAGCTGGTACTTCAGTCCGCGCAGCGTCTTTCCGCCGGAGCCGCCGACGCCGATGATGAGGAAGGGACGAAGCATGATGCGTTCTCTTTCGGTCTGATTCTGTACATCAGGTATCTGTTCTGCAGGTCAGGTGGATACAAGTCAAGCACCTGGACGGGCAGGTGGCGCCTGGCCCGGTCTCGGCGGTGGGGGAACGGACCCCGGCCGAGGCGGCGGGGTCGAGCCGCTGGATGGCCGAGGCGGGGGAGCCGACGAGCCGCCCGAGGAGGACGGCAGTGGCGGGGCGGACGAGGTGACAGCGGGCGCAGCCGTCTTCGGGGGAGCGGATGGTCCGCGCGGCGTGCGCTCGGGGACAGGCTTCGTGTCGCCCTGCACCCTGGCGCGCGTGCGGTTCACGGCCTCCGCCAGCGTGCCATCCGCTTCAATCTCGGCGATGCGCGCCTCGAGCGCCCCCTGCTGGTCGGCGGTGGCACGGTGGTAGATCACGACGGTGCCGCTCACGATGTCGCCGCGCTGCGATTCGCGCAGCGCCTGGTCGCTGACGACGACCGCCCAGAACCGGTCCAGTGGCAGGTTCGCGAGGCGCGTGCGTCCCGCGTCATCCGTCGCCCCGGTGAGCGAGCGACCCGCATGCGCGGTGACGATGCTCTGCCCCTTGGGCGGCACGATCTCGTAATGGGGCGCCCGCCACGGCAGCGGCGACGCCTTCGCCTGCAGCGTGCCGAGCGCACTGTCGGAGATCGACCGCATGCCCTTCGACGGCTTCAGGTAGGGGAAGGCGTTGGCGAGGGCGGCGCCGCCGGCCGGCGCAGTGATGCGGGCGCCTGCGGGCGCGATCTCGATCGGGAACTGGGCGCGCTGCGTGCTCTGCGGCACGTCGATGCGGGTCGTCAGCCAGTTCAGCAGCCACAGCAGAAGCAGGGGGATCAGCAGACCGAGCAGGATGAGCACCAGCGCCACCCCGAGCACGGCGCCCGTGTTGATCGGGTGCGTCGAGCGGAACTCGACCGGAACATCCTGGGTCAGGCTGTCGCCATCGGCCGAGATGAAGGTGACGGGCAGGCTGGCGGCGACGGCGCTGTCGGCGGCGACCGGGTTCGTCACTGAAACCTCGACGGTCGCCTCGCCGCCCGCCGGCACCGTGATGCAGCCGTCCTTCAGTGACGAGAACGTCCAGGTCCAGTCGTCCGCCCGGTCGGCCGCCGCGTCGCTCGTGACCGTCGCGTCGCCGATGCAGACCGTGCCATTGCCGCCCTCTTCCGGGCCTGCCAGCGTGATCGTGCCCGTCGCCTCGCCGGAGGAGCCCTCCAGGTCGCTGAGGTGAACGGGGGTCGTCTCGACGTGGGGGAACGCCTTGGGCAGCACCGTGGTCACGGTCGAGGTGGTCGCAACGGGCGAGAGGGAGAGCTGATGCTCACGGGTGACGAGGGGGTCGATGCGTGTGGTCACGGTGAGCTGTGCGGCTGTGACGTCGCTCGGCAGCGGGATGGTGATGGCCCCGTTCTCGTCGACGGTGACGCCGTCGAGCGGCACGTCGTTGCCGTCGGATCCGACATAGCTCGCGCTGATCGTCGCGTCGCCGTAGGCCGACAGGTCGGTGGCGCCATCCGGGCCCATCACCTGTGCGTTGAGCGAGGCCGTCGCCGTGCCGTCTGCCGAGAGCTCGACGGAGTTCGACTCGTCGAAGGCGATCGACAGGTCGCTGAACAGGAAGAGCGACTGTGCGTTCGATGCGGTGAGCTTCCACTGGCCGATCTGGTCGGCATCGACGTTCACGTCGATGACGGTGGGCCCGTCGCTGGTGCTGGTCTCCCAGTCCTGCGGCGCGCTCGCCGAGGCATCCGTGAGGCCCGAGTCGGCGGGTGGCGTCAGCGTCCAGTCGGATCCTGCGACCACGATCTCGAAGCGGGAGACGCCCTCGTCGATCCAGAAGGATCCGTCGTCGGCGAAGGGCTGCGGATAGCCGCCCGCCACCTGCGCGCTCAGCTGGGCGAACACCACGGCGAGGGAATCGGCGTCTGACGCCTCTTGGAACAGCCCGTGCGCCCAGGAGTCGGGCATGGGCTGGGTGCCGCAGAGGTCTGCCCCTTCGACGAGGGGCTGCATCACGGCAGAGGCCGCCTTCGAGGCGTCATCGACGGCGAGCAGTGCGCCCACGACGACGACGCCGGACTGCCGCAGCGAGTTGAACACGCCGCCGCCATCCTGTGCCGCATGGCCGCTGGAATCGAGCGTCGCGCCGCACAGGTCGTTCAGGGCGTCGTGGTCCTCCTGCTGCTGGCCATCCGGCGCCTGGATGTCGAGCTGCCCATCGGTCAGCCAGATCAGCATCTGGCACCCCGGCGTGGACGACTGCTGCGCCGCGAGCGCCTGCTGCGCGCCCTGCAGCGCAGCGGGCCAGTTCGTGTAGCCGCCCGGCTGCTTCTGCTCGATCGCCTGCTTCAGCTTGTCCGGGCTCGACTCGTCGTACGCCGTCCAGTCGATGGCCGCGGAGAAGTCGCTGGAGAAGAATCCGGCCGCCCAGTTGATCGTGACGCTGTCGTTGAGCGACCCGAGCTGCTGCAGGCTGTTTCCCAGCACGGAGGCGCGCAGCACGTCGGGGTCGGAGCCCGCGCCGCCGTCATCCGCCGTCTCCAGCGACAGCGAGTTGTCGACGAGGTAGTAGACGTTGAGGGTGTCGTTCGAGGCGAGGCAGGTGCGCAGGTCGGTGATCGCCTCCTGCCCGCTGGCCGAGAGCTCACCGGAGTCGGTCGCGGATGCCGGGGCGGCGACAAGGGCGCCGAGCGCTGCGGTGAGGACAGCGGCGGCGAGAGCGAGAGTGCGGCGCCACCTCATGCCGCAGCCAGCCATTCAGAGATCGGAACGCTGAGGTTCAGGGCATGCCATGCGCCCAGCACGATCCCGGCGATCGCCATCCAGCGCAGCACGACGCCGAAGACGGGGCGCGTGATGAAGTTCGGGTCTCTGCTGAGGCCGCCTCGCTGCAGCAGAATGTCGAGGCCGAGGCAGATGATGCACGCGAAGGGCGTGAGCAGGTAGCCGATGAGGCTCCACCGCCAGGCGTCTGGGGTGACGAGCGGAAGGGTGAGCGGACCGATGAGGCGCACGGGGGCGCTGAGAGAGGTCGCCACCCAGATCGTGAGCACCAGGCTCACGAGGAACGAAACGGCTCCCACAATGAGCGGAACGGGGGTGGCCGACCGCACACGCCCCGGCGGGGCGGCGGTCTGCGCGAAGCTCAGCGACATCGGCCGTCCCCTTTCCCTCGGCGGCTCCTGGTTCACACGGTATGCGCTGCCTCCGACATTAATGCAACGGATTGAGGTGAAGCCTGATGGTGATCAGGGGGCGATCCGGGCCTCCAGCTCGGCGAGTGCGGCGGGGTCGCCGGCCAGTTCCAGGTGCATGAGCGTCTGCGCCAGACCCGAGTACACCATGAACGTCGTCTTCAGGTGATCCCAGCCCGCCGTCCAAGTGAGCGTCGCGGCGATCTCCCACGCCGTGGCATCCGGATGGGCGGCCACCGCTGCGGCGACCTCGTGCGTGCGGCGCAGGTGGTGACGGATGAGCTGATCGCAGCGGGCGGCGAGCCCGCGGAAGCGGAACTCGTGGCCAGGCAGCACCTCGGCTGAGTCGTACTGCTTCGTCTCGTGCAGCGACAGCAGCGCGGCGTGCACCTGGTTGTCGTCGAACAGGCTGCCGAGCCCGAGACCTGGATGCATGACGGGCAGCACGTGGTCACCCGAGAGGAAGAGGTCGTTGTCCTCGTCGTGCAGGCACAGATGTCCCGCGGTGTGCCCAGGGGTGTGGATGGCGCGGATGCGGCGACCGGGAACCTCCAGCAGCTCGCCGTGCTCGAGAGTGCGCTCGTTCTCGGGGAGATGCTCCATGACTTCGACCTCCCCGCCGCGCGACGGCAGCTCGGCGCGGGCATCGGCGGGAATGCCCCACAGATCGAACAGCGACTCGGGGTTCGAGAGCGAGGCGACGAGCGTGTGCAGCGACTCCTGCTCCACGCGGTGCAGCTGCAGGATGGCGCCCGTGGAGCGCTGCAGCGAGGCGACGCCGCCGAGGTGGTCGGGGTGCTGATGCGTCACGGTGATCGTGCGCACCGGGCCGAGGTGCTCCAGCTCGGCGGTGAGCGCGGCCCGCGATCGCTCATCCGACCAGCCGGGATCGACGAGGTGCACCCCGCCATCCGTGTCGATGAAGGCGTAGCAGAGCGTGTACTTCAGCCGTGCCTGCATCGGGAAGGGAAGCGGGATCGTCCAGACGCCTGGCGCGATCTCGGTGGCGATGGGCAGTGGCCCGTCTTCGAGCGTCGACGCGTACTGCACCTGGTCGGTCGGGACGATCTCGTTAACGCTCATTCACTCAGTCTGTCACCCGAGGGTGCCCGGTCAAATTCACAGACGTCGCCCTGCCTCCGTGAGCACCTCGCGCAGGATTCCGGTGATCTCGGCGAACTCGCTCTCGCCGATCGTGAGCGGGGGCGAGAGCTGGATGACGGGGTCGCCTCGGTCGTCCGCCCGGCAGTACAGGCCCGCTTCGTAAAGCGCACCGGAGAGGAAGCCGCGCAGCAGCCGCTCCGACTCCTCGGCGTCGAAGGTCTCTCTTGTCGCCTTGTCCTTCACCAGTTCGATGCCGAAGAAGTAGCCCGCGCCGCGAACGTCGCCGACGATCGGAAGGTCGAGCAGCGTCTCCAGCGAGGCGCGGAATGCCGGCGACAGCTCGCGCACGCGGGCGCCCAGCTGCTCCTCGTCGAAGATGTCGAGGTTCTCCAGCGCGACCGCGGCCGAGACGGGATGTCCGCCGAAGGTGTAGCCGTGCTGGAACGTGGTGTCGCCCTCGGCGAACGGCTCGAACACGCGGTCGGAGACGAGCGTCGCGCCCATCGGCGAGTAGCCGCTGGTGAGTCCCTTCGCGCAGGTGATCATGTCGGGCACATACCCGTAGGCGGTGCAGGCGAACGTCTCGCCGATGCGACCGAAGGCGCAGATCACCTCGTCGGAGACCAGCAGCACGTCGTATCTGTCGCAGATCTCCCGGACGCGCTGGAAGTACCCGGGCGGGGGAGGGAAGCACCCGCCCGCGTTCTGCACCGGCTCGAGGAAGACCGCTGCCACCGTGTCCGGCCCTTCGAACTCGATCATCTCCGCGATGCGATCGGCCGCCCAGATGCCGAACTCCTCCTCGGCGTCGCCTGTGCCCGACGGGCGGAATCCCGCCTCGTCCGCGCGGTACATGTTCGTGTTCGGCACCCGGAACCCGCCGGGCACGAGCGGCTCGAACGGCTGCTTCAGTGCAGGAAGGCCCGTGATCGTGAGCGCGCCGTGCGGGGTGCCGTGATAGGCGACGGCGCGCGAGATCACCTTGTGCTTGCCCGGCTTGCCCACCAGCTTCCAGTACTGCTTGGCGAGCTTGTAGGCGGTCTCGACGGCCTCGCCGCCGCCGGAGGAGAAGAACACTCGGTTGAGGTCGCCTGGCGCTTCATGTGCGAGGCGCTCTGACAGTTCGAGTGCGGCGGGATGCGCGTAGGACCAGAGCGGGAAGAACGCGAGCTCCTTCGCCTGGGCGGCCGCACGCTCGGCCAGCCGCACGCGACCGTGTCCCACGTTCACGACGAACAGACCGGCGAGACCGTCGATGTACGTCCGCCCTTGCGCATCCCAGATGTGGTGGCCGTCGCCGCGCACGATGACGGGCACCTCCGCGCCCGCAGCGAGCGGACCCTGCCTGGTGAAGTGCATCCACAGGTGGTCGCGGGCCTGACGCTGAAGACGGTCGGTGTCGAAAGACATCGCGGCTCCTATCTGGTTCCCCAGTCGTAGCGCTGTTTGCGCAGTTCGAGATAGACGAAGGTCTCGGTCGAGACGACCCCGGGCAGAGGGCGGATGGACGTGTTCAGCAGCGAGACGAGGTCGTCATCCGAGGCGCACACGACCTCCGCCATGATGTCGAAGCTGCCCGCCGTCAGCACCAGGTAGTCGACAGCGGGCAGCGCCTCCAGCGCATCGACGACCGTGCGCACGTCGCCCGTGCAGCGGATGCCCACCATCGCCTGCCGGTGAAAGCCCAGCTGCATCGGGTCGGTGACGGCGACGATCTGCATCAGGCCGCTCTCGGTCAGCTTCTGCACGCGCTGGCGCACCGCCGCCTCCGACAGTCCGACGCTCTCGGCGATGTCTCGATACGAGCGGCGTCCCTCCTGCTGCAGCAGCTCGACGATGCGTTTGGAGGTCGCGTCGATCGGTCCTGTGCCTGAGCTCATGCGTCGAGTCTGACATCCCGATCCATCCCGTGACAACGCCATTCCTGCGGTTTCAGCAGTTATGCCCGCGGACGACAACGGTTTCATGTGACGGTCATGTTTCAGAATGCTGTTTCCGTTGAAAACCGGTGGCGGAGGCGGTGAGCGGTGTGCCATACTCGCGGCATCCCGACCGTGCGAACGTAAGGCCAGACGATGCCGACAGCTCCCCGCTTTGGAAACCTGCCAGAAGACCCCATGATCCGTGCGCTCGTGCAGCAGGCGCGCAGGGCGTCGCTCACCAGGCGCGGACTGCTGGCCGCGGGAGGAACCGCGGCGCTCGCGGCGTTCCTCACCGCCTGCTCCGGCCGTGTCGGCGGTGCTTCGGCGACCTCCAGCGCCGTGCCGACGGCGCCCGCCGACATCAGCGCGACCGACAAGACGCTGACCTGGGCCAACTGGTCGTTCTATCTCGATGAGGACGACGACGGCAACCATCCCACGCTCGAGGCATTCATCAAGCAGTCGGGCATCGACGTCACCTACGACGTCGCGATCGACGACAACGCCACGTACTTCGCCAAGGTGCGCGACCAGCTCTCGCTCGGCCAGGAGATCGGCGCCGACCTCGTGTGTCTGACCGACTGGATGGCCGGCATGTGGATCAAGCTCGGCTACGCGCAGCCGTTCGACACGAGCGTCATGCCCAACCTCGCCAACCTCAAAGAGAACATGCGCACCCCCGACTTCGACCCGACGCGCAGCTTCTCGGCGCCGTGGCAGTCGGGCTTCGCCGGTCTCGCCTGGAACAAGGAGAAGCTGCCGAACGGACTGGCGTCGATCGACGACCTGTGGGACCCGGATCTCAAGGGTCGGGTCGGGGTGCTCAGCGAGATGATGGACACCATCGGGCTCATCATGCTGTCGCAGGGTACGGACATCTCCGATTCCGGATGGGGAGACACCGAGTTCGAGAACGCGCTCGACGTCTTCGCCGAGCAGGTCTCCAGCGGTCAGATCCGCAACATCAAGGGCAACAGCTATGCCGACGACCTGAAGAACGAGGACACCCTCGCCGCCATCGTGTGGTCCGGCGACATCACCGCCCTCAACTACGAGGTCGGCGACAAGTTCGGTTTCGCCCTTCCCGACTCCGGCGGCACGCTCTGGAGCGACAACTTCATCGTTCCGATCGGGTCGCCGCGCAAGGCGAACGCCGAGGCGCTCATCAACTACTACTACGAGCCTGAGGTGGCCGCGGAGGTCGCCGCGTGGGTGAACTACATCACGCCTGTCGAGGGCGCCAAGGAGGCGATGGAGAGCATCGACCCCGACCTCGTCGATGAACAGCTCATCTTCCCCGACGACGAGACCCTCGCCCAGGCGCACATGTTCCGCACGCTGACGGATGCCGAGCGCAACAAGTACCAGAGCGAGTTCGAGGCGATCGGCCTGGGCGCATGAGCGCAGTCTCGGGTGCCGACCTCGAGCTCGACGCGATCACCAAGAGCTTTCCCGGGTTCACCGCGGTCGACGACCTGACCCTCACGATCCCGGCCGGCACCTTCTTCGCCCTCCTCGGGCCATCCGGATGCGGCAAGACCACCACGCTGCGTCTCGTGGCCGGGCTGGAGTCCGCGACCAACGGATCCATCCGCATCGGCGGCAAGGACATGACGTCGACACCGGCCCACAAGCGTCCGGTCAACACGGTCTTCCAGTCCTACGCGCTGTTCCCGCACATGTCGGTGCTCGAGAACGTCGCCTTCGGGCTGCGCCGCCGAGGCACGGCCAAGCCCGAGACGGCTGCCCGCGAGGCGCTGCGCCTCGTCGAGCTGGAGC
Source organism: Microbacterium sp. (assembly GCA_047607025.1). Classification (GTDB taxonomy): domain Bacteria; phylum Actinomycetota; class Actinomycetes; order Actinomycetales; family Microbacteriaceae; genus Microbacterium. Next base: position 11,425 of record JASGDS010000098.1, on the reverse strand, counting down.
ACCTCTCCTCGCGCCGCCCGACCCAGCTCTCTGGCGGTCAGCAGCAGCGCGTCGCGCTCGCACGCGCCGTGGTGAACCGTCCGGCTCTGCTGCTGCTGGATGAGCCGCTCGGCGCGCTCGATCTGAAGCTGCGGCGGCAGATGCAGGTCGAGCTGAAGGCCATCCAGTCGGAGGTCGGCCTCACCTTCGTGCACGTCACGCACGACCAGGAGGAGGCCATGACGATGGCCGACACGGTCGCGGTCATGAACCGCGGCCGCATCGAGCAGATGGGTTCCCCGGCCGAGCTCTACGAACTGCCGCGCACGGCGTTCGTCGCCCGCTTCCTCGGTCAGTCGAACATCTTCGTCGGCACCGTGACCGGCTCCTCGGGCGACGTGCTCGCCGTCAGCACCGCGGGCGGCGTCGTCGAGGTGCCCTCCGCCCGCGCGACCGCGACCAGCGGGGCGATCAGCGTCGGCGTGCGGCCGGAGAAGCTGCTGCTGCACACGAGTGAGCCCGCGCGCACGGCAGGGCGCAATGTGCTGGGGCCCGGCCGCGTGACGGATGTCTCGTTCGCCGGTGTCAGCACGCAATACCTCGTCGAGGTGCCTGGCATCGGAACCGTCATCGTGTTCGCACAGAACATGGTCGAGGGGCCTGTTGCAACGTTCGGCGATGAGGTGTGGGTCGACTTCGCCGTCGAGCATGCCTTCGGTCTCGACGCCGAGGCCGCCACGACGCTCGACCCAGGGGTGGAGGCCGACACCACGCAGGCGCTCGCTCAGGCGGCGGGCTGAGACATGGCACTCGCCGCCATCGCCGCACCGGCGGCATCCGCGCAGCCGCAGCTCACGCGCCGCCGAGGCGGAGTCATCGTGCTCGCCCTGCTGCTGCCCGGCGTGCTCTACCTCACGCTCTTCTTCCTCGTGCCGTTCGTCTCGCTCGTCATCACCTCGTTCGGCATCAACGACACCGAGGTGTACGGCGCCTACTATTACGGCTTCGAGTGGCACAACTACGTCGATGTGATCGCGGAGTTCTGGCCGCACTTCCTGCGCTCCTTCGCCTTCGCGCTGGTCGCCACAGTGCTGTCGCTGCTCATCGGCTTCCCCATCGCCTACTTCATCGGCGTGCGACTGCGTGAGCGCGCGCTGCTGCGCAACTTCCTGCTGGTGCTGGTCATCGCCCCGTTCTTCATCTCCTTCCTGCTGCGCACGCTCGCGTGGAAGCAGATCTTCGCCGACGAGGGCGCGATCGTCGCGGGGCTCCGTGCCATCGGCATCCTGGGCGCTCAGGGCCATCTGACGGGCACGACCTTCTCGGTGATCTTCGGTCTCACCTACAACTTCATCCCGTTCATGACGCTGCCGCTCTACACGACGCTGGAGCGGCTCGACGTGCGGCTGCTGGATGCCGCGAGCGATCTCTACGCGAGCCCGGCCGTCGCGTTCGGGCGCGTCACGCTGCCGCTGGCCATGCCGGGCATCGTCTCCGGCACGCTCCTCACCTTCATCCCGGCGACGGGGGACTACGTCAACGCGAGCCAGGCGTTCCTCGGCTCGCCGTCGACGGCCATGATCGGCAACGTCGTGCAGTCGAAGTTCCTCGTCACCGTCAACTATCCGCAGGCGGCCGCCGTCTCGATCATCCTGATGATCGTGATCGTGGTGATCGTCTCGATCTATGTGCGACGCGCGGGAACGGAGGAGCTGCTGTGAAACTCGGTCTCGGGCGCTGGCTGCTGCCGGCGTACGTCGTCATCGCCTTCGTGTTCCTGCTCATCCCCATCGCCTACACCTTCGTGTTCTCGTTCAACACGGTGCGGCGCTCGAACATCTCCTGGAACGGATTCACGCTCGCCAACTGGACGAACGTCTGCGCGTACCCGGAGGTCTGCACCTCGTTCGGCAACAGCCTCATCGTCGGCGTCACCGCCACCGCGATCGCCACGGTGCTCGGCACCGCGATCGCGATCGGGATGGTCCGCTATCGCGTGCGCCTGCGCCCGCTGCTGAGCATCCTGCTGTTTCTGCCGATGGCCACGCCCGAGGTCGTCATGGGCGCGGGCCTCGCCTCGCAGTTCCTCTCGGCCGGCGTCGAGAAGGGGCTCGGCACGATCATCATCGCGCACGCGATGTTCTGTCTGAGTTTCGTCGTCGTCACCGTCAAGGCGAGGCTGGCATCCCTGGACCCCTCGCTGGAGGAGGCGGGACGCGACCTGTACGCGAGCGGCTCTCAGGTGTTCTGGCGCATCACGTTCCCGCTGCTGCTGCCGGGCATCGCCGCGGCCGCCCTGCTGAGCTTCAGTCTCAGCTTCGACGACTTCATCATCACCTACTTCAACGCGGGGTCGACCCAGACGTTCCCGACCTACATCTACATCGCCGCGCAGCGCGGCATCCCGGCGCAGGCGAACGTCATCGCATCCGCGGTGTTCATCCTGGCCCTGGTGGGCGTGCTCATCGTGCAGCTCGCCGCAGCGCGGCGAGAGAAGCGCCTTGCTGCGCGCGGCTGAGCCCTGTTCCCGTCGCACTTCTTGCGGTTGAAACCGTCTTCTGGTCGCAGGCTGTGCGACTGGATGGGCGGTAGCGTGAGGGGATGGTCGAGGTGAGGCAGGGTGCGGCAGAGCGACTGGCGCGCATGATCCAGCTCGAGACCGTGTCGGCCGAGCTCGAGAGGCGCGGGCTGGAGCCGTTCGCCGCCTTCCGCGAACTCATCGGCGAGCTCTACCCGGCGCTGACGGCGGCCCTCGAGTTCGAGCAGGTCGGCGACCTCGGGCTGCTCTACCGCTGGCGCGGCCGGCCATCGGTCCCTGTGGCCTGTCCTGAGCCTGTCGAAGAGCCTGTCGAAGGGCCGGTCGTGCTCATGGCTCACTACGACGTCGTCCCCGTCTCCGATTCCGGATGGACGCATCCGCCATTCGCCGGGGCCATCCAGAACGGCCGCGTGTACGGCAGAGGCGCACTCGACGACAAGGGTCCGCTGCTCGTCATCCTCGAGGCCGTCGAGAACCTCGTCGTGGCCGGCTTCACGCCCGACCGTGACATCTACCTCGCACTCGGTGGGGATGAGGAGTCGTTCGGCACGGCCGCGAGCGGCATGGTCGACCTGCTGCGCGCTCGCGGCATCCGCCCCGACTTCGTGCTCGACGAGGGAGGCGCCATCGTCGAGAAGCCGCTGCCCTTCATCCCCGGTCGCAGCGCAATGGTCGGGCTCGGCGAGAAGGGTGCGATGGTCGTGCGGCTCACGGCGCGTTCGTCGGGCGGGCATGCCTCAGCGCCGCCGACGCTCACCGCGACGGGCAGGATGGCCAGGGCGCTGAAGCGCGTCGAGCACGGCGCCTTCCCGAACCGGATGCCGCGAGCGGTGCGGGACATGCTGCGTGCGTTCATCCCTCGTGCGTCAGGTGCCTCGCGCCTGCTGCTGCGCGTGCTCACGTCGCTGCCGTGGCTGGGCGCGCAGATCTTCGGACGCCTGGGGGGTGAGGCGGCTGCGCTCGTACACACGACGGTCGCCGCCACAATGATCTCGGGCGGCACGGCGAACAACGTGCTCGCCCCCGAAGTGACCGCGACCCTGAACCTGCGCGTCCTCCCCGGCGAGACGGTCGAATCAAGCCTCGTCAGGCTGCGCCGCGCCATCCGCGACCCCGAGATCGAGGTCGCGCTCGTCGAGGGCGAGGACCCGTCGCCCGAGTCGCCTTCGGCCGGGCCCGGCTTCGAGGCGATCGTGCACGCGGTCGCGGAGGCCTACCCCGACGCCCCCACCGTTCCGTACCTCATGATGCAGGCGACCGACTCGCGCCACTGGCATCGGCACGTGCCGAACGTCTACCGCTTCGCGCCGCTCGTCATGGACGCCGCTCAGCGCGCGTCCATCCACGGCACCGACGAGCAGGTGGATGTGTCATCGCTCGTCGCGGGCGAGGTCTTCTCCCGCGCCCTGATCCGTCGCCTCGCCGGGTGATCTCCCGTCGCGGTTCCCGTCGCACTTTCGGCGTGCCATCCCGGTTCCTGTCGCACTTCTTGCGGTCATTTGGCCCTTTTGGCCGCAGAACGTGCGACGGGAACGTCGTCTGCCGGTGATAGCGTCGGATGGTTGGACTCGGCAAGATGGAGGCGCGGATGGCGGCGACAGGCGATGATCTCTCAGGCACACGCCGCGGACCGAAGGCGATCGCCGCTTTCATCCTGATCGGCGCGCTCGCCGGCTTCCTCTCCGGGCTCTTCGGTGTGGGCGGCGGCACGATCATCGTGCCGCTGCTCGTGCTGCTGCTCGCCTTCCCACAGCGCTTCGCGTCTGGCACCTCATCGGCGGCGATCATCGCGACCGCCGTCGTGGGGCTCATTTCCTATGCGGTGAACGACCAGGTCGACTGGGCAGCCGGCCTCATCATCGCTGCGGGCGCGATCGTCGGCGCCCAGGTGGGCGTTCGCATCCTGCACGCGCTCTCGGAACCCGCGCTGCGCTGGATCTTCATCGGCTTCCTCGCAATCGTCATCGTGAGCCTGTTCATCGTGGTGCCTACCCGAGACGTCGAACTGCAGCTCTCGGTGCTGTCGATCATCGGCCTCGTCGTGCTCGGCTTCGTGACCGGAGTGATGTCGGGCCTCATCGGCGTCGGCGGCGGCGTCGTCGTCGTGCCCGTTCTCATGCTGCTGTTCGGGATGGGCGGTCTCATCGCGAAGGGCACCTCGCTGCTCATGATGATCCCGACGAACATCTCGGGCACGGTGGCGAACTTCCGCCGCAAGAATGTCGATCTCGTCGCGGCGGCGTGCGTCGGCGTGGCCGGCTGTGCGCTCGCGCCGTTCGGTGCGTGGGTCGCGCGCCTCGTCGATCCCAAGGTCGGCAACATCCTGTTCGCGCTCTATCTCATCGTCATCGGCGCGCAGATGGCGCAGAAGGCCCTCAAGGCGCGCCGCAAGGCCGCCTGACTCCGCCCGCCATGTCTTGACTGCCCCTGCATGTCTTAAGAACCCGCGGCGCCCTTCGACAGGCTCAGGAACCTGAAGCGCGCGTGCCTCTGTCGCTGGACGAGCCAGCGACCTCCTTCATCACACGAGCAGACACGCCGCTCAGTCTACAGACGCCCTCGATAGGATGGCGGGGTGCCAGTGAACCCCGAACTGGTCGGGCGGGTCTTCCCTCCCGACACGACGTATGTGGTCGCACGCGAGAAGGTGCGCGAGTTCGCCCGCGCCGTGCGCACCACGGATCCCATCCACACCGACCCCGCCGCCGCGCGCGATGCCGGCTTCGACGATGTCGTCGCCCCGCACACCTTCGCGACGGTCGTGCAGCAGCAGCCGCTGCAGCGGCTGCTCGCCGAACCGGGTACGGGGATGGTGCTGGAGCGCACCATCCATGCCGAGCAGAAGTTCACCTACATGCGGCCGATCGTCGCGGGCGACGAGCTCTCGTCGACGCTGACCGTCACGGGCATCCGCGCACTCGGAGGCAACAGCATGGTCACCGCAGAGACGGTGTCGACGGATGCCGCGGGCGAGGTCGTCGTGACGGCCACGAGCGTGCTGCTGATCGGGGAGGGCGAATGAGCGAGCTCGCTGTCGGAGACGTCGTCGCCGAGCGCACCGTCCATCTCACGCGCGAGTCGCTCGTGCGGTATGCCGGGGCGTCCGGCGATTTCAATCCCATCCACTACCGCGATGACGTCGCGAGGCGCGTCGGGCTCGAGGGCGTGCTGGCCCACGGCATGCTCACGATGGGCATCGCGATCGGCACGATCACCGAGTGGCTCGGAGACCCCGCACGGCTCATCGACTACGGCGTGCGGTTCGCGAAGCCGGTGTTCGTCGACGCCGAGGACGGCGCTGACGTCGCCGTCGTGGCGAAGGTCGGCAGGCTCGACGATGACGAGGCGCGCATCGACTTCGTCGTGAAGCACGGTGAGACGACCGTGCTCGTCAAGGCGCAGGCGCGCGTCTCACTGGCATGACCATCCCGCTGTCCGACCTCACCACCTTGCGCGTCGGGGGTGCTCCCGAGCGGATGGTCGACGCGACCACCCGCGACGAGCTGATCGCGGCGCTGCGCGAGGTGTGGGAGTCGGGCGAGGAATGGACCGTGCTCGGCGGCGGGTCGAACCTGCTGGCGAGCGACGACCCGTTCGAGGGCACGATCATCCGCATCTTGACGAGCGGGTTCGCCGTGGTCGGCGGCGAGGGCGACCTCGTGCGCGTGCGCATCGAGGCGGGTCAGAACTGGGATGAGTTCGTGAGCTGGACGGTCGACGCGGGCCTCGCCGGCGTCGAGGCGATGAGCGGCATTCCGGGCACGGCCGGTGCCGCGCCCATCCAGAATGTCGGCGCCTACGGCCAGGAGATCGTGCAGACCCTCGTCGAGGTGGAGCTGATCGACGAGGCGACCTGGGAGGTCGTGACGGTTCCGGCGTCGGAACTCGAACTCGGACTGCGCACCTCGGTGCTGAAGCGTCATGACGGCCATCCGCCCGAGCGCAGCGCGGTCGTGCTCTCGCTCACACTCGACCTGCGCCGTGTCGGCACCGAGCGTCGCGTGCTCACCGACCAGCGACTGATCGGTGCGCTCTTCGGGCCATCGGTTCCTGTGGCCTGTCCTGTGGCCTGTCCTGTGGCCTGTCCTGAGCCTGTCGAAGGGCCTGTCGAAGGGCCTGTCGAAGCAAGCCTGGCCGAGATCCGCCAGCGCGTTCTCGACATCCGCGCATCGAAGGGGATGGTGCTGGACCCGGAGGACACCGACACCCGCAGCGCGGGGTCGTTCTTCCAGAATCCGGTGATTCCCGAAACGCTGGTGCGGGCGTTGCCGAGCGACTGTCCGCGGTACCCCGTTGAGCCAGAGGTGGAGCCCCTGACCGTCATTCCCCTGGAGGCCTACACCGGTGAGCTGCCGCAGCTGGGAGGCACGACGGGGTCGGTGAAGGTGCCCGCCGCCTGGCTCATCGAGCACGCGGGCATCTACAAGGGCTTCCGGCTGCCCGGTTCACGGGCGGGAGTGTCGTCGAAGCACGCGCTCGCGATCACGAACCGTGGCGGCGCATCCGCGGCGGAGATCGCCCAGCTCGCGCGCTTCATCCAGGGTCGCGTCGCCGCCGAGTTCGGCATCGAGCTGCGCCCGGAGCCCGTGCTGCTCGGCGTCGAGCTGTAGCCGCATTCGGGAACGTTCGGGATGCCGCCCGGTGTGACGGGCGACCACCGGGTCGCCGTCTACACGAACGACGGCGACATGATCGGGTGGGACACCACGACCACCACCAAGAAGGACACCGGTCTGAACCCGACGGGTGGCTCCATCACGACCGGTGTGCTCGGTATGATTGCGCTGCTCGTTCTTGCCGATCGGTCGGTGCCGATCTGCAAAAGGATCAGGCGAACAGGTGCTGCAGCCGCTGGATGCCCTCGAGCAGCGCGTCGTCGCCCAGGGCGTACGACAGACGGAGGTAGCCGCTCGGGCCGAACGCTTCACCAGGAACGACCGCGACCTCGACCTCGTCGAGGATGAGGTCGGCGAGCTCGAGCGAGGTCTCGACCCTGCGTCCCTTCCACTCGCGGCCGAGCAGCCCCTGCACATCCGGATAGGCGTAGAACGCGCCCTGCGGCGTCGGAACCTCGACGCCCTCGATCTTCGACAGCTCGTCGACGATGAGCCGACGGCGCCGATCGAAGGCGACGCGGAACGCTTCGGCTTCCTCCTGGGGTCCGTTCAGCGCGGCGGCGGCCGCGAGCTGCGCGATGTTGTTGACGTTGCTCGTCAGGTGCGACTGCAGGTTGCCCACCAGCTTCACGGCGTCGGCGGGTCCGACGAGCCAGCCCACGCGCCATCCGGTCATCGCGTACGTCTTCGCGACACCGTTGACGAGGATGGTCTGCCCCGCGAGCTCCGGCACGGCCTCGACGATCGAGACGGCCTTGATTCCCTTGGCCTGTCCTGAGCTTGTCGAAGGGTACACGAGGTTCTGGTAGATCTCATCGGTGATCACCCAGATGCCGTGCTCGAGTGCCCACTGGCCGATCGCGGCCGTCTCCTCCGGCGTGTAGACGGCGCCGGTGGGGTTGGATGGCGACACGAACACCAGCACCGTGGTGCGATCGGTTCGCGCGGCCTCGAGCTGCTCGACGGTGACCTTGTACTCCTGGTCGGCACCGGCGAACACCTCGACGGGCGTGCCATCCGCCAGGCGGATGGCCTCGGGATAGGTCGTCCAGTACGGTGCGGGCAGCAGCACTTCGTCACCCGGATTCACCACCGCTTGGAACGCCTGGTACACGGCCTGCTTGCCGCCGTTGGTCACGACGACCTGGCCGGGTGAGACCTCGAGACCCGAGTCGCGCAGGGTCTTCGCGGCGATCGCCTCACGCAGCGTCGGCAGCCCCGCCGCGGGCGTGTACCGATAGTTGGCCGGGTTCTTCAGCGCCTCGGCTGCGGCATCGACGATGAACTGGGGCGTCTGGAAGTCGGGCTCGCCCGCCGCATACGATATGACGGGGCGGCCTTCGGCCTTCAGGGCCTTCGCCTTCGCGTCGACCTTCAGGGTCGCCGACTCGGCGATGGCGGACAGCTTGCGGGACAGGGGTGCGCGTTCGGTCACGCCTCAAGCGTACCCATCCTGCTCGCCATCCGGCGGGGGGTGAACCGCCGTGCCGCCGAGGCGCACGGTCAGCGCGTTCGCGGTGCGAATGACCTGCGCGGTGAGGGATGGCCACTGCTCCTCGGGCACGCTGGCCGTGTGGAAGGAGGTGGCGATGCTCGCGACGGGGAAGTCGTTGTGATCGAGGGAGGCCGAGGCGATGCAGGTGACGCCCTCGGTGACCGAGCTCGATTCGAGGGAGTAGCCCTGCCTGCGCTCGACGGCGAGCAGTGCCTTCAGCTGTCGCAGCGTGTGCGGCCCGACGCCCGTGCGGTCGGTGAACATCCCCGGCGACGCGAAGAGCGCCGTCACCTGGTCGCCAGGCAGCCCACTCAGCAGCGCGCGTCCCGTCGCCGTGAGGTGCGCGGGCAGTCGCACCCCCACCTCCGTCACGAGCGGCGCGGGCCGCGGCGGCTGCTCCTTCAGCAGGTACAGCGCCTCGTGCGCGTGCAGGATGCCGAGATGAACGGTCTGCCCGATCTGCGCGACGAGCTTCGTGATGAGCGGCCGCGCCAGGTTCTCCACCGGCTGATGGCGCACGTAGGCCGAGCCGAGCTCGAACACCCCGACCCCGAGCGCATACCCCTGCGCCTCGGGAATGTGCACCACAAGCCCCTCGTCGATGAGCACCTTCAGCAGCTGGTAGGTCGAGCTGCGCGGGATGCCCAGGCGACGCACGATCGCTCCCGCCGAGATCGGCGTGGGCGATGAGGCGAGGTGCCGCAGGATGGCGATGCCGTGCCGCAGCGCCGGCACGCGCGGGGCCTGCGGATCGTGGGTCGGGTTCTCGTCCATGCTGTCTGCCCCGATGCTACCGTGTCTGACCGGTCAGACAGCGGGCTCGGGCATCGCGGTCGCCCGGTCATCCGCACCCGCGACGATGGAGATCATGTCTGATGCACTCTCGCCCGTCGTGGTCGGTGTCGGTCCCGTGAGCCCCGAAGACGTCGTCGCGGTCGCCCGCGGCGGTGCCCCCGTCGAGCTCGGAGCGGACGCGCTGGCCGAGATGGCCCGCTCGCGCGCGGTGATCGCGGCCCTCGCCGACGACGACAAGCCGCACTACGGCGTCTCCACCGGGTTCGGCGCGCTCGCCAGCACGTCCATCCCGCCCGACATGCGCGCTCAGCTGCAGCTGTCGCTCGTGCGCTCGCACGCGGCATCCGGCGGCGCCGAGGTCGATCGCGAGGTCGTGCGCGCCCTCATGCTGCTGCGGCTGTCGACGCTCGCGACGGGTCGCACCGGCGTGCGCCCGCTCGTCGCCGAGACCTACGCCGCCGTGCTGAACGCCGGCATCACCCCGGTCATCGGCGAGTACGGCAGCCTCGGCTGCTCGGGCGACCTCGCCCCGCTCGCGCACTGCGCCCTCGCCGCGATGGGGGAGGGAACCGTGCGCGACACCGCTGGCGACGCGATGCCCGCCGCAGACGCGCTGGCGGCGGCCGGCATCACCCCGCTCGTGCTGCGCGAGAAGGAGGGGCTCGCCCTCATCAATGGTACCGACGGCATGCTCGGCATGCTCGTGCTGGCGATCAGCGACCTGCGGGCGCTCGTGACCGCGGCCGACGTCGCTGCGGCCATGAGCATCGAGGCTTTGGAGGGCACCGACCGCGTGTTCGCGGCCGATCTGCAGGCGCTGCGCCCTCACCCCGGCGTGCTCTCGAGCGCGGCGAACATGGCGGCCGTGCTCGCGGGCAGCGGCATCACGCTTCAGCGCGGCGGCGGATTCTCCCGCGTGCAGGACGCCTATTCGCTGCGCTGCGCGCCGCAGGTGCACGGCGCCGTGCGCGACACGATCGACCACGCCGCACTCGTCGCCTCGCGCGAGCTCGCCAGCGCCATCGACAACCCGGTCGTGACGGCGGATGGCCGGGTCGAGTCGAACGGAGCATTCCACGGGGCGCCGCTCGGGTACGTGCTCGACTTCCTCGCGATCGCGGTCGCCGACCTGGCCTCCATCTCCGAGCGCCGCACCGACCGTCTGCTCGACGTCTCTCGCAGCTTCGGCCTGCCGCCGTTCCTCGCCGATGACCCCGGCGTCGACTCCGGCCACATGATCGCCCAGTACATGCAGGCCGGCGTCGTCAGCGAGCTGAAGCGGCTGGCGGCTCCCGCCTCCGTCGACTCGATCCCCTCCAGCGCGATGCAGGAGGATCACGTGTCGATGGGATGGTCCGCCGCTCTCAAACTGCGCCGCGCGATCGACGGGCTCACGCGGGTGATCGCGGTCGAAGTGCTGAGCGCGGCACGCGGCATCGACTTCCGCGCCCCGCTCGTGCCGGGGCCGGTGAGCGCCGCCGTCATCGCCGAGGTGCGCACCGCGGTGCCCGGCCCAGGCGCCGACCGGTTCCTCGCGCCCGACATCCAAAGCGTCGTCGATCTGGTCGCGGAAGGGCGCATCCGCGCGGCCGCGTCGTCGGCCGCGGCCCTCGCCTGACGGGGCGGTTAGAGTCGAGAGCGTGACCGACTACGCCGCCGTCCAGTCCGCCCTCGTCGATGCGCTCGGCTCAGATGCCGTCATCGTCGATCCCGATCGGATGGACCGATACCGGCGCGACGAGTCGACGTGGATCGCCGCGGGCGTGCCCGTGGCCGTCGTGCGCCCCGCCGACACGGCGGGGGTGCAGGCCGCGGTGCGCGTGGCGGCGGCGCACGGGGTGCCGATCATCACGCGCGGTGCGGGCACCTCGCTCGCTGCGGGGTCGACGGCGCAGGATGGCGCGATCACCCTGTCGACCGACCGCATGCGCGCGCTCACGATCGATCCCGCGTCGCGCACGGCCGTCGTCGGTCCGGGCCTGCTCAACGCCGAGGTGAAAG
>JASGDS010000097.1:0-3024 GCA_047607025.1 Microbacterium sp. | reverse complement strand
GTCTCCGTCGCCGTCGGTGTCGGTGTCGGTTCGGCCGTTTCGGTGGGCTCGGGCGTCGGCTCCGATGGCAGCAGCGCCTCGCGCACGCCCAGTTCCGACAGCGTGGTCGAGACCGGGGCGGAGTCGAGGTCGGTGTAGTCGATGACGATCGTGCAGTCGTCCTGCACCTGCGCCTCGGTCAGCGCGAACTGCACGTCGGCCGTGCCATCCGCGCCGAAGGTGGCGTCGACGGGCATCTCGCTCGCGGTCACCGCGTCGGTCGTCACAGTGGAGGCGAGCATCGCGAACAGCACCGGCGAGGAGAACGTGGTGAAGGCGGTCGTCGCGGCGGCAGGGGTCGAGACCTCCACGCCGCTCCCCGGCTCTCCCGTGAGCGAGAGCTCCACCGTGCGCGATGACGCGTCGAGCACGCTCGCGCTCGCGACGCCGATCGCCGCGGTCTCCGGCGTCTGCGTGGGCGCCGCCGGGGTCGGGGTGGCTGTGGGCGCGTCGGTGGCGGATGGCGTCGCGCTCGCGCTCGGGGAGGCGGTGGGGCTCGCGGATGGCGTCGCCGAGGCTGTCGGGGCGGGCGAGGAGTCGTCATCCTCGTCGTCATCGATCGGGTCGGAGCCCTCCGGCAGGTCGTCCGATGCTTCGATCGAGGCATCCTGCAGCGACTCGTCGCTGAAGGCCGCCGCGGAATCGCTGCCCGAACCGCCGCCGAATCCGCCCGTGAGCGTGGTTGTGACAACGGCCACCGCGATCGCGGCGGCCGCGATGCCGGCCCCGACGAGCCCGGCGATCGTCCATCCTGCCGCGCCGGATGCCAGGCCGTTCGCGCCCGCACCGCCGCCCGCGCCACCAGCGCCTGCGGCCGTGCCACCGGCGACGACCGCGCCCGCGACGACGGAGGAGGGCATGGCGGCCAGTGCGACGGTTGCTGCTTCGTGCCGCTGCAGCGCCGCGAGGAATCCGGCGGTGCCGACGACGCCGATCATGACCGGCAGCAGCACGAGCGCGAGTCGGCTACCGACCTCTGAGGCTTCGGCCGCGACGATCGTGCAGCGTGCGCACTCGTTCAGGTGCGCTTCGAAGGTGTTCTTGTCGCGCGAAGAGAGGTTGCCGCGCGTGTAAGCGCCGAGGTGATCGATCGTCCAGGCATGCTCGCTGTCGGCGGGCACCGAGGCGATGTGCGCCTGGATCCACGCCTCGCGCAGACCCTCACGAGCACGGAACGCGAGCTGCGACACGGCGGCGGCCTTCATGCCGAGCAGCGGGGCGACCTCGGCCGGCTTCATCTGCTCGACCTCGGTGTACCAGAGCACTTCCTGCCAGCGCGTCGGCAGCGAACGGAACGCGGTCGTGGTGATGCTGCGATCCAGCGCCGCCTCGGCCGCCGCCTCCGAGGAATCGGGGTCGGTGAGCATCTCGAGCTCTGCGCTCGGTGCCTCGTTCATGCCACGACCCCATGATGCGGCGACATTGCGGATGGTGGTGAACAGGTACGAGCGGAAGGCTCCCGTCGGGCCGCCTCCGCGCTGTATCGCCTGGAAGATCTTGGTGTACGCCTCCTGCACCAGATCGTCGGCGTCGAGGTTGGCGGAGATCGACCGCGCGGCGACGATGCCCGACCGATAGTGCCGCTGCCACAGCTCACCGAACGCGGCGCTGTCGCCCGAGCGTGCCCGAAGCACGAGATCCGCGTCGGCGGTTCCGGCGGGGTCGCCCGAAACGTCGTCGGGAAGCTCGGTGTCAGTCGTCATGAGGTGAATCGGAAGAAGAGAATGCTCTCGGTCGGTGGTCGGCGCGCCAGGTCTCGCGTCGATGGGCGCGAAGGATCGCGCGCGGGTATCTAGCCATCCTGCTCTCATCGCGCGACGAATGCCACCTCAGGGCCCGAATTCACGGGTGATTTTTGACTCCGACGGCGCGAAACTGCGAAGTCGCCCCGAGCGGTCGGCGCCCGCGTAACGAACGTGCTTTCGCGGCGTCTTACGGGGTAGCGGAGACCGCTTCACCGTCGGCCCACACGCGCACGATGCGCAGATCCTCGTTCCACAGCACCGCATCGCCGACAAGTCCCGGTCGCAGTGACCCGATTCGATCGCTCTCGCCGATGACTCGGGCGGGTGTCGACGTGGCGGCTTCGATGGCCAGCGCAAGGGGCAGCCCGAAGGCGATCGCATGCCGGATGGCGGCATCCAGGGTGAGCGTGGAGCCGGCGATCGAGTCGCCCTCCTTCAACCTGGCGACGCCGTCGGCCACGGTCACTTCGAGTGTGCCGAGCAGGTAGTCGCCGTCGGGCATTCCGGCGGCCGCCATCGCGTCGGTGACGAGCGCGAGCCGGTGCGGTGCGGCGAGCGCCAGCATGCGCATCACCGACTCTGCCACGTGCACGCCGTCGGCGATCAGCTCGACCGTGACCCGCTCATCGGCGGCAGCCGTGGGAACGGGGCCGGGAAGGCGGTGGTGGATGGGCCGCATCGCGTTGAACGCGTGGGTCACGAGGGTCGCGCCTCGCTCGATCGCCAAGCGAGATATTCCCTCATCGGCATCCGTATGCCCGATGGCGCATATAACGCCGGCGTCGGTGATCTGACACACTGCCTCGAGGCCGCCCGGCAGCTCGGGTGCGAGGGTGATCTGCCGGATGGTCTGGCGCCCGTCGTGCACGCCGGCCTCGAGCAGGGCGGCGACGTCGTCTGGATGCGGTTCGCGCAGCAGTGTCGGGTCGTGGGCGCCCTTGTGTCCGGGATCCAGGAAGGGGCCCTCGAGGTGGCTGCCGAGCACGCCGTCGGTGCCGACGAGGGTTGCGATCTCACTGACCCGCTGCGCGAGCAGGTTCAGCGGCGCGGTGACGAGCGAGATGACGGCGCGCGTCGTGCCGTGCGCCCGGTGCAGCGCGCGTGCGCCGCGAATCGCGTCCTTGCCGTCGTCATACGCGAATCCCCCACCCCCGTGTCCGTGCAGGTCGACGAGCCCCGGCGTGAGAACGGCGCCGCCACCCGCAGCTTCCTTCCCGTTCACGACCTCATCGTCGGGCCG
>JASGDS010000096.1:0-4514 GCA_047607025.1 Microbacterium sp. | reverse complement strand
CGTTCCTGCTGCTTTTGCACGGCGGGGCTTTCGGCCTAGACGGCGTTTGCAGCAACGTCTTCGCCTGGGAACTGATCCTGCCCGGTCTGGCCGCACACTACCGGGTGATCGCGCCCGAACTTGCCGGACAGGGGCGCACCGGATGCGGGCACCTGTCGGCGGAAAGCCTCGTCAGCCACGCCAAGGCGGTGGTCGAGCATTTCGGGATCAAGAGATTTCATGTAGTTGGCCATGACGAAGGCGCGCTGGTGGCGTTCCAGCTTGCCTTCGACCTGCCGCAGCGGGTGCTGTCCTGCCTGATCGCGGGCGGTCCCGCCATCACGCCATCGTCGGAAAGCGTGCCCAACGAATTGCTGTCCTTTCCGCCGGCGGAGGCTTTTTCGGCCGAGCGCCAGCACTGGATCGCCGCGCGCAAATCCGCCCAGCCCCTGCACCTGGCCCAGGGACGCTATTTTGCCGAGGCGGTCGAGATCGGTCAGAGCGAGGGTATTGCCGCGTTGCGCGAGCGCCTCTCGGGTCAGGGCGGCCTGGCCGCCTTGCGCAAGAGCTTTCTCGCCATGAAATCCCGCACCTTCGGGCGGTTCCATCAGGGCTTTCCCGTTCCCTGCCTGCTGATCTGGGGGCTGGAGGACCGCCTGACCCCCTGGGCACACGCGCGCACCCTGTTCGACCTGATCGCCGCCCGGCAACCCCATACGGAAATGCGGCTCATCAATGGAAGCGGCAACCTGACCTTCCGCGAATCACCGGCCGCGTTCAACGCCGCCGCCATCGCCTTCATGGATGCGATCGAGGCGCAGGAACGCGCGCGGCCGGGCGCCGGCCATCCTGAAATTGGAGTTCATTCATGAAAAATCATCCGGTCCTTATCGTCGGGGCAGGCATCGGCGGCCTTAGCGCCGCGCTGGCATTGTTGCGCAAGGGCATGGATGTCACCGTCATCGAACAGACCGATGCCCTGCGCGAGGTCGGCGCAGGCGTCCAGATCAGCCCGAACGGCAACCGCGTCCTTTTCGAACTGGGCCTTGAAAAGCGCATCCGCGAGGTGGCCTTCATCCCCGAGGGGCGCGAGGTGCGGTTGTGGAACGGTGGTCCCGGCTGGAGTCTGCCCAACCAGGGCGCCGCCGCCTCGGCGGAACGCTACGGCGCACCAATGCTGTTCCTGCATCGCAGCGACCTACATTCCGCGCTTGTCGATGCCGTGCGCGCGCTGAAGCCCGATACCATCGTCCTGGACGCCCGCTGCGCCGAGTTTTCCCAAACTGAGGACACTGTTCGCGTCACCACTCATAAGGGAGAGGTCTTCTTGGGCAGCGCCCTGATCGGGGCAGACGGGGTTCATTCCCATATCCGGCAAAAGCTTTTCGCCGCCGGCAAGCCCGAATTCACGGGGCTGATCGCATGGCGCGGCTCGATCCCGATGGAAAAGGTGCCGCAGTTCGAGCGCCCCATCTCGATCAACTGGATGGGGCCGGCCGGGTCGATCACGGCCTACCCGCTGCGCAACGGCTCAATCCTCAACTTCGTCGCCACCACCAGCCGCAGCGACTGGCAGGTCGAATCCTGGACCGAGGCCGGCACGACAGACGAGATCCTGAACGATTTCGCAGGCTGGTGCGACGAGGTTCACGAGATCATCCGCGCCATCACCACCCCCTACAAATGGGGCCTGTTCAAGCGCCAGCCCGCCACGCAATGGGTCAAGGGCCGGATCGGCCTTCTGGGCGACGCCTGCCATTCCACCCTGCCCTCGCTGGGGCAAGGCGCGAACATGGCGATCGAGGACGGCTTCGTCCTGGCCCGCGCGCTGTCGGAAAAGGGCAGCATCGAGGAAGGGCTGATCGCCTATGAAGGCGCGCGCCGCGACCGTGCCGCCAAGATCGTCAACGCCTCGACCGAACATGCCAACCGCCGCCGGTCCCCGGCGCTGGCCGATCCGGCAAAGGCCAAGGAATATATCGCGACCCAATGGTCGGCGAACCGCGTGGCCGAGGTCTACGACTGGATCTTCGGCTATGACGCGGCGGCCTCCGCGATCTGAACCAACCAGAAACGCCTGTCTTTGCAGAAAGGAAACGTGATGCCTGTTATCTCGACCGATCCCCTCAAGCTTGCCGCGGCGGCGGATTTTCTGATCGGCGATGCGCTGGCGGTCCAGAAAGGCGAGGTCGTCGTGCTGACCGCCGACACCTCGACCGATCCCGATGCCATCAACGCGCTGATGCGGGCCACCGCGCGGGTGGGCGGGCTGGCGACGACGGTCACCATTCCGCAATTGCCCTATCAGGGCGCGCTCTCGGACCCCTATATCCCCGAGCCGCTGGTCGAAGCCGTGCGCCGCTGCGATGTCTGGCTGGACCTGACCTTCCCCTATATGGCGGGCGCCCATGCCCATGACCAGGCGATCAAGGGCCGCCGGGTGCGATTCATGAATGTGGCCGACCTGGGCGCCATCGGGCTGACCCGGATCTGGGGCGGCGCGGATTTCGACAAGCTTTTCGCTGTGCAATCGGCGCTGGACGATCTGTTCGCCGCCTCGACCGGCAAGACCGCACGGGTGACGACGTCGAAAGGCACGGATGTCACCTTCACGCTGGCCAAGCCCACCACCCGCAAGCTGCGCCAGACAAACGTCCCCGGCTCGTATTCTCCGGCCGGTTCCGCCGTGATCTATCCCGAACCCGATTCGGTGAAGGGCGTCGTCTATATCGAGGGCGTGTTCCACGAATATTTCACGCTGTTGCCCAATCCCATTGGCATTCATGTCGACGGCCCCATCCAGCGCATCGAGGGCGCGGGCGTAGACCGCCACCTGTTCGAGCGCGCCCTGCGCCGGGCAAGCGGCGGCGACTACGGCAAGATCATTCACTTCTCGCACGGCTTCCATCCGGCGGCGCGGGTCAGCGGGCGGTCCTTCGTGGAAAGCATCCGCTCGGCCGGCAGCGATGCCGTGGGCTTCGGCAAGCCCTGGTGGGAGGAAGGCGGCGGCGAGAACCACCCCGACGGGGTCATCACCTCGCATTCGCTGTGGATCGAGGGCGAACCGATCACCGATCACGGCCGCATCGTCAAGCCAGGCATCGCCGAACTGGAAGCGGCGCTTTACGACTAAGCCCCGGGAGAAACCAGCTTCCCCCCTGCCTTTTCACTCCGCCCCCGACCTGGGGGGCGGGGACGAATTTTCGCGGTTGCAAGAATGTCCAGCCCATCCGCTCCCCCCGATTCCATCTTCGCGCCGCTACAGGACCCGGTTTACCGCAGGCTCTGGCAATCCAGCATCATCGCCAGCCTTGGCGGGCTGATCTACGGCACATCGGCCGCATGGCACATGACCACGCTGGGGGTGCCGCCGCATATGGTGGCGCTGATCCAGACGGCGACCATGGCGCCGGGGCTGGTGTTCTCGCTTGGCGCGGGCATCCTTGCCGACCGGCTGGACCGGCGCCACATCCTGATCGCGGCCCAGGCGCTGATGTGCGTCACCGCGCTCAGCGTCGCGCTGTTCATCCGGGCAGGACTGATGACCCCGGCGCTGCTGCTTGGCGGCTCATTCCTGATCGGATCGGGCACCGCACTGCGCGAGCCGGCATGGCAAAGCACCATCGGTCAGTTGGTGCCCCGTCGGATCCTGCCCTCCGCCGTCGCGCTGAACGGCATCAGCTACAACCTCGCGCGCAGCGTCGGGCCTGCGATCGGCGGGATGCTGATCGCGGTCGTGGGGGCTTTCGGCGCGTTCCTGTTCAGCGCGGCGGCCTATCTGCCGATGCTGGCCGTGCTGATCTGGCGCGGCCCGCCCCGCCGCGTCCGGAAACCGGCCGCAGGTCCCATCGACTTTCGCGGCATCCTCGCCACGCCGGGCCTGCGGTCCATCATGGCGCGCTGCCTGCTTTATTGCCTGCTGTCGAGCGGCGTCCTGCCCTTGCTGCCGCTGGTAATCCATGACGAGTTGCGGGGCGGTTCGTTCCTTTACGGCCTAGCCCTTGGTGCGATGGGGGTGGGCGCGGTCAGCGGCGCCTTGCTGATCGGCAGGCTCCGCAGCCGGTTCGACAACGAAACCATGATCCGCGGCGGCTTCCTGGCCTATGGCCTTTGCGGGCTGGTCTGCGCACATGGCGTTGTCGGCACGCTGGCCGGGATGGCGCTTGCGGGCGCGTCCACGGTCGTTACCTTCACCATATTCAACAGCCAGACGCAGCTGCGCTGCGAACCCGAGATCGCGGGGCGCGCGCTGTCGCTTTATCTGACGACCTGCTACGCCGGCCTTGCAACGGGCAGTTGGCTGTGGGGCATGATCGCCACCCGGATCGGCCTGCTAGAGGCGCTGACGGTCATGGGCGCCGCACTGGTGATCCTATGCGGCGCGGGAATAAGGTGGTGGGCGGTCGATTAAGGCTCATGGGGATTCACAAGAGGTGAGCGATGTGATTCACGCTCTGGATGGATCGATTTGTTTTGACGGACGCCCAATGGGCGAAGATGGAGCCGTATTGCCTGGGGAAGTACGGCGACCCCGG
>JASGDS010000095.1:0-9073 GCA_047607025.1 Microbacterium sp. | reverse complement strand
GCGGAACAGGCGCAGAACCGCATTGGCGAGCCAGTTCAGCAGCCAGATGACCGGATGGAACACCTTCGACACCCAGACCAGGGGCGTGGCGAGGATCAGCACGGCGCGGTCGGGCACGCTGAAGGCGATGTTCTTCGCGACCATCTCGCCGAAGACGACGTGCAGGTACGACACGACGACGAGCGCGACGATGAACGCGATCGTGTTGACGGCCGCCTCCGACACGCCCGTCAGCCCGAGCGGGCCCTCGAGCAGATGGTGCAGCGAGGGCTCGGACACGTTCAGGATGAGCAGCGAGCAGATCGTGATGCCCAGCTGCGTCGTCGCGAGCATGAGCGTCGCGTGCTCCATCGCGTACAGCGCGGTCTTCGCGGCGCGGGAGCCCGCTTCGGCGCGCGGCTCGATCTGAGAGCGACGTGCGGAGATCACCGCGAACTCCGCGGCGACGAAGAACGCGTTGCCCAGCAGCAGCACGATGAGCCATGCGAGGCCAGCCCAGGAGCTCATCGGTCGACCTTCTCGGCGAGCACGACCGGGCGTGCTTCGACAGGCCCTTCGGCAGGCTCAGGACAGGCCGCAGCAACCTTGGAGGCGGTGAAGCGCACGCGGTCGATGCGGCGGCCATCCATGCGCTCGACGGTCAGTGTGCCGCCGTCGACCTCGACCGTGTCACCCGTGTGCGCGACGCGCTCGAGCACGCTCATGATGTAGCCGGCAACGGTGTCGTAGGCATCGCTCTCCGGCACCTCGATCGCGGCGCGATCCTGCAGCTCGTCCGGACGCAGCTGCCCCGGGAAGGTGATCGAGTCGCGGTGCCTGACGACCCCGGCCAGGCGCCTGTCGTGCTCGTCGGCGACCTCTCCCACGATCTCTTCGACCAGATCCTCCAGGGTGACGACCCCGGCCGTCCCGCCGTACTCGTCGACGACGATCGCCATCTGATAGCCGCGCACGCGCAGCTCGGCGATGAGCTGATCCAGGTGCACCGTCTCGGGCACGCGCAGCGGCTCCGACGCGAGCGCGGCGGCGGGAACATCCGCCCGCCGCTCGCGCGGAACGCTGATGGCCGCCTTCAGGTGCACGACGCCGCGGATGTCGTCCATCGACTCGTCATAGACGGGGAAGCGGCTGTGACCTGTCTGGCGCGCGAGCTGCACGACCTCGTCGGCGGAGGCGCCGGCGGCGACCGCGTGCACGCGGGGCCTGGGCGTCATCACGTCGTCGGCGGTCAGTCGCGCGAAGGTGAGGCTGCGATCGAGCAGGGTCGCGGTGTCCTCTTCGAGCACGCCCGCCATGGCGCTGCGGCGTACGAGGCTCGACAGCTCCTCGGCGGTGCGGGCGCCGCTCAGCTCTTCCTGCGGCTCGATGCCGAACGCGCGCAGCACGACGTTCGCGCTGCCGTTCAGGAAGGCGACGATCGGTCGGAACACCGTCGTGAAGCCGACCTGGACCGGCGCGACGAGCTTCGCGACCTGAATCGGCAGCGCCAGCGCGAAGTTCTTCGGCACCAGTTCGCCGAGAATCATCGACAGGATGGTCGCGATCGCCATCGCGACGACGGTCGCAACGGGTTCCGCGACGGCGTCGGGCAGGTTGAGCGCCTCGAACGCCGGTGCGAGCAGATGCGAGAACGCCGGCTCGAGCGTGTAACCGGTCAGCAGCGTCGTCAGCGTGATGCCCAGCTGCGCGCTCGACAGGTGCGTCGAGGTGTGCGCGAGGGCGCTGATCGTCAGGCCGAGACGTGTCTCACCGCGCGCCCGGCGCGCTTCGAGCTCGGCTCGGTCGAGGTTCACGAGCGAGAACTCGCTCGCCACGAAGATGCCTGTGCCCACCGTCAGGAGCAGCCCCACTCCCAGCATGATGTAGTCCATCAGCTGTCACCGCCCGAGAGGGCAGGTTGAGAGCGGGGCGTGTGATGGCAACTAGGAGGGTCATCCATGATTGCTCTCGATATTACGACACGAGTCTGATCAGGAGCGGCGCCTGCGTGCGCGAAGATACTGCGCGGGCCAGAGCCCCTCCGACTCCTCGCCAAGCTCGGTCGCCGCACGCAGGCCGAAGTGCGGATCGCGCAGCCACTCCCGTCCGGCGAAGATCGCGTCGGCATGGCCCCCCTGCAGGATGCCCTCTGCCTGCCCACCCGTGACGATCACGCCGACGGCCGTGGTCAGCGCACCCGTGTGCGCGTGGATGGCGGCTGCCTGCGGGACCTGGTCGCCGGGTCCGATGTTGATGCGCTGGCGGTCGACGAGGCCTCCCGTCGACACGTCGGTCAGGTCGGCTCCCGCGGCGATCGCCCACTCGGCGGCCTGTGCCACCTCGTCGACCTCGAGGCCGCCCTCGGCGAGGTCGGACGCCGAGAAGCGCACGAACACCGGGATGCTCTCGCCCACCTCGGCCCGCACGGCGCGGACCACCTCGACCGTGAGCTGGCGGATGGTCAGGGGAGAGAACAGCAGGCTCATGGCGGCCGTTCGCGGATAGGGTCGAGTCATGCCCGGTGGACGCGCACGAGAGCCGCAGGAGTGGGGCGCGGCCGATGCGCGCGGTGTCCTTCGGGTGCCAACAGCGAGCGATCACAAGTATTCCCGCGGCGTCGTCTCGCTGCGCACGGGCTCGGAGTCGTACCCGGGCGCCGCCGTGCTGTCGGTCGAGGGCGCCACCCGCGCGGGTGTCGGCATGGTGCGGTGGGATGGCCCTTCTTCGGTCGCCGCGCTTGTGCTGCAGCGACGTCCGGAGACCGTGATCGGCACCGGCCGCACGACGGCCTGGGTCATCGGCAGCGGCATGGATGCCCGTGCGCGCACCGATGCGGAAGCGGCCATCCTGCACGACATCCTGTCGGGCACGGAGCCCGCCGTCGTCGACGCCGGTGCCCTGGACCTCGCCGCATCCGCGGCATGCCCCGTCATCGTCACACCGCACGACGGCGAGCTGCGCGAGGTGCGCATCCCGCTCGGATTCGGCATCGACGACGTCGACGAGGCGCCGCTGAACGAGCGACTGGCGTCCGGCTTCGCGGAGCGCGCGCTCGTCGCCCGCGAGACGGCTGTCGCGCTCGGCGCCGTCGTGCTGCTGAAGGGGGCGTCGACGATCGTCGCGACACCGGGCGGATGGTGGACGGTCGTGCGCTCTGGCACTCCGTGGCTCGCCACCGCCGGCTCCGGCGACGTGCTGGCCGGCGTGATCGGCGCCGTGCTCGCGGGCGCGCAGGCCGAGAGCGTCGAAGACCTGGGGCCCGTCGCCGCGACAGGCGCCTGGCTGCACGGCGCCGCCGCGCGCCTCGCAGCGGGCGCGTCGTCGGCGAGCATCGGCCATCCGATCACTGCAATCGACGTCGCAGGTCACCTGCCTGCCGCATTCGCGCTCGCCCAGGCGAACTAGGATTGATGATCGTGGTGACGCGTCTTTCCAACTTCTTCGTCCGCACCCTTCGCGAGGACCCAGCCGAGGCGGAGGTGACGAGCCACAAGCTGCTGCTGCGCGCGGGATACATCCGCCGCACGTCGGCCGGTGTGTTCGCCTGGCTGCCGCTCGGCCTCAAGGTGCGCGCGAAGATCGAGAAGATCATCCGCGACGAGATGGAGGCCGCAGGGGCCCAGGAGGTGCACTTCCCCGCGCTCATGCCGCGCGAGCCGTACGAGGTGACGGGCCGCTGGGAGGAGTATGGCGACCTGCTCTTCCGCCTGCAGGACCGCAAGGGCGCCGACTACCTGCTCGCGCCGACGCACGAGGAGGCATTCACGCTGCTCGTGAAGGATCTCTACTCGTCGTACAAGGATCTGCCGCTGACGATCTTCCAGATTCAGGACAAGTACCGCGATGAGGCCCGCCCGCGTGCCGGTCTGCTGCGCGGCCGCGAGTTCACGATGAAGGACGCCTACTCCTTCGACGTATCCGACGAGGGTCTCGATGCGTCGTACCAGGCTCAGCGCGACGCCTACGAGCGCATCTTCCAGCGCCTCGGCCTCGAGTACGTCATCGTGCAGGCCGACGCGGGGGCGATGGGCGGATCGCGCAGCGAGGAGTTCCTGCACCCGACGCCGATCGGCGAGGACACCTTCGTGCGCAGTGCCGGCGGCTATGCGGCCAACGTCGAGGCCTACACGACCACGGTGCCCGAGAGCATTCCGTTCGATGGCCTTCCCGCGCCCGTCGTCTTCGACTCGCCCGGCACCACGACCATCCAGACCCTCGTCGACCACTCGAACGAGGTGCTCGACCGAGAGGTGACGGCGGCGGACACGCTGAAGAACGTCGTGCTCGCGCTGACCCACCTGGATGGCACCCGCGAGCTGGTGATCGTCGGCATTCCCGGTGACCGCGAGATCGATGAGAAGCGCGTCGAGGTGGCGTTCGCGCCGGCCGAGGTCGAGACCGCGACCGACGAGGACTTCGAGGCCAACCCGCTGCTCGTGCGCGGCTTCATCGGGCCGTGGAGCGCGCAGGGGGCGATTCTCGGCGAGGAGTCGGCCACCGGCATCCGATATCTGCTCGACCCCCGCGTCGTCGACGGCACGCAGTGGATCACCGGTGCCAACAGCACTGACAAGCATGTGCACTCGCTCGTCGCCGGCCGCGACTTCACCGCCGATGGCGTCGTCGAGGCCGCGAACGTGCGCGACGGCGACCCTGCGCCCGACGGCTCCGGCCCCGTCACGCTCGACCGTGGCATGGAGATCGGTCACGTCTTCCAGCTCGGCCGCAAGTACGCCGAGGCGCTGGGGCTGAAGGTGCTCGACCAGAACGGCAAGCTCGCCACCGTCACGATGGGCTCGTACGGCATCGGCGTGACGCGCATCCTCGCGATCATCGCTGAGCTGTCGAACGACGAGAAGGGTCTCATCTGGCCCGAGACGGTCGCGCCGTTCGACGTGCACGTCGTCGCCACGGGCAAGGACCAGATCGCGTTCGACGTGGCCTCTCAGTTCGCGGAGGACCTCGAGCGCGGTGGCCTCAGCGTGCTCTACGACGACCGTCCCAAGGTGTCGCCCGGCGTGAAGTTCGGCGACGCCGAGCTCATCGGCGTGCCCACGATCGTCATCGTCGGGCGCGGTGCGGCGGATGGCGAGGTCGAGATCTGGGATCGCCGCGGCGGCGACCGGGTGACGGTGCCGCTGCTGGATGCGCTCGCACGGATGATCGCGCTGTAACCGCTGTGGACGTCTCAGACGAGCTGCGCGCGGCCATCCGCGATGCAGGCATCACCGAGGACGCCGACCTGGTCGCGCGCATTCTGGATGCGGGAATCGGCATGGGTGTGGATGCCACCGACCGGCTCGACCTGAAGATCGCCTCGGCGGCCGTCACCGAGATGCGTGAGGCGTTCGCCCTGTTCCGTCCGTTCCACGGCGTGCCGAAGGTCACGGTGTTCGGCTCTGCCCGCACGCAGCCGGACGACCCGCACTATCAGCAGGCCTCGCGGGTGGCATCCGCCCTCGCCGATCGCGGCTGGATGGTCGTCACCGGCGCCGGCCCGGGCATCATGCAGGCGGCGAGCGAGGGCGCGGGGCCGGAGAAGTCGCTCGGCGTGTCGATTCGGCTGCCTGCCGAGCAGCAGGCCAACGAGGTCGTCACGCAGGGCGGCCACAACGTCACGATGAAATACTTCTTCACCCGCAAGCTCATGCTCGTGAAGGAGTCGAGCGGCTTCATCTGCCTGCCAGGCGGTTTCGGCACGATGGACGAGATGTTCGAGCTGCTCACCCTGCAGCAGACCGGCAAGGCCGAGCCGGTTCCGATCGTGCTGCTGGATGACCCTGGACGCCCGTTCTGGTCGGGGCTGCAGACGTTCGTCGTCGAGACCCTGACTCCTGCCGGTGTCATCTCGCCCGGCGACCTCGACCGCGTGCTCATCACCGACGACATCACCGCCGCCGTCGATGAGATCACCGGTTTCTGGCGCAACTACCGCTCGCTGCGGTGGGTGGGACAGAACCTGGTGCTTCGCCTGCGGCACGAGCCCACCGCCGACGAGGTCGCAGGGCTCAACGCGGCCTTCGGCGACCTGCTGGCCGAGGGGTCGATCGAGCTGCGCGGGCCGCTGCGCGCAGAGATCGAAGACGACGACGAACTGGATGCCCCTCGCCTTGTGCTGACGCTGAACCACCGGCGCGTCGGCGAGCTGCACCGTCTCATCCGCGCCCTGGGCTCCCTTCCCTCGGCCGCATAGCGCTCGCCATCCGGTATCGTATGAGGGTTACCGGTGTGCCGGAGAGAGCTGAATAGGGAGGTCACCGTGGATATCGATCTCGGTCTGCTGCGTACGGTCGAGCGTGAGAAGGAGATTCCCTTCGACGAACTCGTCCAGATCATCGAGCAGGCGATTCTGACCGCCTACCAGAAGCACCTCGGCGAGGACGCGTCAGAAGGCGCGCGCGTCGTGCTCGACCGCAAGTCGGGCCACGTCTCGGTCTTCACACCCGTGTATGCCACTTCGACGAGCTCAGTGACCGATTCGACGAGCCCTTCGACGGGCTCAGGACAGGCAACAGCGACCGATTCGGAGGGCGAGGAGCGCGAGGTCGTCGGCGAGGAGGAGTCGACGCCGGAGGACTTCGGTCGCATCGCCGCCTTCGCCGCCAAGCAGGTCATCAGCCAGCGGCTGCGCGACATCGCGGATGACGCGGTGATGGGAGAGTTCCGCGGCAAGGAGGGCGACATCGTCGCGGGCGTGATCCAGCAAGGTCCCAACCCCAAGATGATCCACGTCGATCTCGGCTCGATCGAGGCCATCCTGCCGCCAGAGGAGCAGGTGCCTGGCGAGGAGTACGCGCACGGCTCACGGCTGCGCGTGTACGTGACAAGCGTGTCGAAGGGCCTCAAGGGGCCGTCGATCACCGTGTCGCGCACACATCCGGGCCTCGTGCGCAAGCTGTTCGCGCTCGAGGTGCCCGAGATCGCGAACGGGCTGGTCGAGATCGTCTCGCTCGCCCGTGAGGCCGGCCACCGCACGAAGATCGCCGTGAAGGGCAACGACTCGTCGATCAACGCGAAGGGCGCGTGCATCGGTGAGATGGGGCGCCGCGTGCGCGCCGTCACGGAGGAGCTCTCGGGGGAGAAGATCGACATCGTCGACTACGACCCGACCCTCGCGACCTTCGTCGCCAACGCGCTCTCGCCCGCCAAGGTCACCAGCAGCTTCGTGATCGACGAGAAGGCGAAGGCCGTTCGCGCCCTCGTGCCCGACTACCAGCTGTCGCTCGCGATCGGCAAGGAGGGTCAGAACGCCCGCCTCGCCGCGAAGCTCACCGGCGCGAAGATCGACATCCAGCCCGACTCGATTCTCGAAGGCTGACGGGGCGCGTCGACCGGCCCTTTGCCAGCTCCTTCGACAAGCCCTTCGACAAGCTCAGGACAGGCAACAGGGACCGGGGAGGTGTAGGATGGAACCTGTACGAACGTGCGTCGCATGTCGTGCGCGTGACTCCCGATCCTCGCTTCTGCGTGTGGTTTCAGTCGGTGACGGTCTCGTCGTAGACGAGCGGGCCGTGCTTCCGGGCAGGGGCGCGTGGGTTCATGCGACGAGCGAGTGCATCGGCATCGCCCTGGCGCGTCGAGCCTTCGTGCGTGCATTGCGTGTGTCGGGCCATCCCGACATGCAGACCTTCGAGAAACGGCTGAACAGCTATGGAAATCAAGTGAACGGCTCGAAATGAGATCCGTCCGCCTTTAAAGGTCTGCCCTGTCTGGGCAGACCACCCCAGACAGGAGAATTGTGGCTAAACCACGCGTACATGAGAT
Source organism: Microbacterium sp. (assembly GCA_047607025.1). GTDB lineage: Bacteria > Actinomycetota > Actinomycetes > Actinomycetales > Microbacteriaceae > Microbacterium. The sequence continues at coordinate 1,330 of JASGDS010000095.1, read as the reverse complement.
CGCCGCGGAGCTGGGCGTCGACAGCAAGGTCGCGCTCGCGAAGCTCAAGGAGCTCGGCGAGTTCGTGAAGAGCCCCTCATCGACCGTCGAGCCGCCGGTTGCGCGCAAGCTGCGCGCCGCGCTCGCCGAGGAGGGGAGTGCCGCCCCGGCCGAGAAGAAGCCGCCGGCAGCATCCAAGACGTCAGGACCCCGCCCGGGTCCTGCCCGCCGCCCGACACCGGCGAAGCCCGCCGCTGCCCCCAAGGCGGAGAACATTACGGCCCGGACCGCACCCGAGGCGAAGCCAGTGGCGCAATCGGAGGCCGCCGCGCCCGCCGCGGAGCCGAAGGCAGAGGTGCCCGCAGGCACTCCGACGCCGGGGCCGCGCCCCGCGGGCCCGCGCCCGGGCAACAACCCGTTCTCCTCGAGCCAGGGGATGGGCAAGCGCCCGGCTGGCCCCCGCCCGGGCAACAACCCCTTCGCGTCGAGCCAGGGCATGGGCCAGCGCCCGACGCCCGGCAACATTCCGCGTCCCCCGCGCACGCAGACGCCTCGACCGGGTGGACCCGGTCGTCCAGGCGGTCGCCCGGGCGGTCCCGGTCGTCCAGGCGGCGGCGCACCATTCCAGCAGCGTCCAGGCGGTGCCGGTCGCCCGGGTGGTGCCGGTGGCGGCGGATTCCGTCCAGGCGGTGCTCCCGGTGGCGCACCGGGCAGCGGCTTCCCCGGTCGTCCTGGTCCAGGCGGTCGCGGCCGTGGTGGCACCGCCGGTGCCTTCGGCAAGGGCGGAGGCAAGTCCAAGCAGCGAAAGTCGCGTCGGGCGAAGCGTCAAGAGTTCGAAATGCGGGAAGCGCCGATCGTCGGTGGCGTCAAGGTTCCCCGCGGCGACGGCTCGACGATCATCCGGATGCGCCGCGGCGCTTCGATCTCGGACTTCGCGGACAAGATCGAAGCGCTGACCGGCATGTCGGTGCAGCCGGGCAACCTGGTCACCGTGCTCTTCCACCTCGGTGAGATGGCCACGGCGACCGAGTCGCTCGACGAGGCCACCTTCGAGGTGCTCGGCGCCGAGCTCGGCTACAAGGTGCAGATCGTCTCGCCCGAGGACGAGGACAAGGAGCTCCTCGAGGGCTTCGGCCTCGACCTCGAGAAGGAGGAGGCGGAAGAGGACGAGAGCGATCTCGAGATCCGCCCGCCCGTCGTCACCGTCATGGGTCACGTCGACCACGGTAAGACGCGCCTGCTCGACGCCATCCGCAAGACCAACGTGGTCGCAGGTGAGGCCGGTGGCATCACCCAGCACATCGGCGCCTACCAGGTGTGGACCGAGCACGACGGTCACGAGCGCGCCATC
>JASGDS010000094.1:0-14832 GCA_047607025.1 Microbacterium sp. | reverse complement strand
CGGGAGGCAAGGGCCTGGTCGTCGGGCCCGACGCGTCGCGCGCCGAACTCGACGAGCTGCGCACCAAGCTGCTCGACGACCCGCGCGGCTGGATCGCACAGCCCGTCGTCATGCTCTCGACCATCCCGACCCTCGTCGACGAGGGAATGCGACCGCGTCATGCCGACCTGCGCCCCTTCGCCGTGAACGACGGCGACGACGTGTGGGTGCTGCCGGGCGGACTCACCCGCGTGGCGCTGCCCGAGGGGCAGCTGGTCGTCAACTCCAGCCAGGGCGGCGGATCGAAGGACACCTGGATCGTCGGAGGTCAGACCACCCAGCGGCAGGCCTTCTCGGATGACACGGGCGTCGCCGGTCTCGTCTCCGACCAGACGGAGACGATCACGACGGCCATCCCCATCGTCACCGAGCAGATGCTCGACGACCATCTCGGTGTCCAGGGAGAGGAGTGAGCATGCTCTCGCGCATCGCTGAATCGTTGTTCTGGATCGGCCGGTATGTCGAGCGGTCGGATGGCACCGCCCGCATTCTCGACGTGCACCTGCAGCTGCTGCTGGAGGATCCGTGGGCGAACGAGGACATCGCCTGCCGTTCGCTGCTCGCCGTGCTCGGCGCCTTCGTCCCCGAGGACGTGACGACCGTCACGCGCGACCTGGTGATCGACGAGCTGGGCGCCGCTCGCGACAACCCGTCGAGCATCGCCTTCTCGATCCAGGCGGCGCGCGAGAACGCCAGGCGTTCGCGCGAGGTCGTCTCGAGCGACCTGTGGGAGTGCCTCAACACGACCAGCGTGCGCCTGCCGACGCACCTGCGCAGCGAGAAGGCGCACGAGTTCTTCAAGTGGACGCGCGAGCGCGCGGCGCTCGCGGCAGGCGTCGTCGAGGCATCCACCAGTCGCGACGAGGCGTGGCAGTTCTTCACGCTCGGGCGGGCGCTCGAGCGTGCAGACATGACCGCGCGCATGCTCTCGACCCGCGCACCGGAGTACCTCTCGCGGCCATCCTGGACGACCATCCTTCGCTCATGCGGTGCGCACGAAGCCTATCTGCGGGCCTACCGCGGCACCCCCGATTCGGTCAGCGCCGCGGAGTTTCTGCTGCTGGATCGGCTGTTCCCCCGCTCGATCGTCGCCTCGCTCAATCAGGCGGAGTCCTGCGTCGCACAGGTCGACCCCACGCTCGATCGCGTCGGGCACTCCAATACGGTGCTGCGGGTGATCGGCCGCATCCGCAACGAGCTCGAATACACCCCGCTGGATGAGGTGATGGCCGACATCTACGACCACATGGAGAACGTGCAGATCGCCACGCGAGAGGCATCCGAGGCGCTGGGCAAACGCTTCTTCCCCTCGCAGGCCGAGCCGAGCTGGATCGGAGAGACGTCATGAAGCGGCTGCGCATCGAGCATCAGACCGGGTTCCGCTACGACGACACGGTCACCGCGTCGTACAACGAAGCGCGCATGCTGCCAGGCACGACCGACTCGCAGTTCGTGCTGGCGGCCGCCATCGACATCCTGCCGAATGCCCAGGTGGGCAGCTACGTCGACTACTTCGGCACGCGGGTGTCGAGCTTCGACGTGTTCACGCCGCACACCGAACTGGTCATCACCTCGCGCTCGCTCGTCGAGGTGCGCTCACGGCCGGCGGATGGCGCCGTGCTCGGATTCGACCGGCTCGCGACGGAGGCGGAGCGCACGGTCGAGACCATCGAGCAGCTCGCACAGACCGAGCGCACCACGCCGCCGGAGGAGGTCGCGGAGCTGGCGAAGGAGCTCGCCTCGCGGGCGGACAGCGCGACGGCCGCCGCGCTCACGATCGCCGAGACGCTGACCGATGCCGTCACCTGCGATGGGTGCCAGGCCGGTGTGCACACGGCGCCGGATGAGGTGTGGGCGACGAAGCGGGGAACCTGCCGCGACGTCACGCACCTCGCGATCGGTGCGCTGCGCTCGGTGGGCATCCCCGCGCGGTACGTCTCCGGCTACGCGCATCCGCGAGCGGGCACCGATGTCGGGGTGGCGCTGGAGGCGGGATCCCACGCCTGGCTGGAATGGTTCACCGGCGAGTGGCGCGGGTTCGACGTGAGCGAGCGCGAGCTGACCTCGGATGGCCATGTGCGGGTCGGCCATGGGCGCGACTACTCCGACGTGCCGCCGCTGCGCGGCGTGTATGCCGGGCCATCCTCGAGCGAGCTGCACGTCAAGGTGACCATCACCCGCGAGGCGTAGCCGCCGCCGGGGGCGCAGTGCGTGAGGCACCGCGCGAGGCGCCTTGAGGTGCCGAAGGCACTGCGCCTCAGGTGTTGCGCCGGGGGTGCAGTGGCCTCGGCACCTTTGAGCGCCGCTCGAGGTGCCGAAGGCACTGCGGGGCGCGGTGCTGCGGCGGGGTGCAGTGCCTTCGGCACCCCGGGAGGCGTCCAGAGATGCAGAGGGCACTGCGCCTTGCGGCGCTTGGGCGGACGTGCGGCTCGTGAGTTGTTGGGGCATCGGTCTGTGGCGGAGCGCGACCCCTGCGGGCAGAGTGGTCAGGCTGATGACGGTGGCGTCGCGCGGTGCCGAGGTGCAGTGTGTTTTGCACCGTGTGGAGTGGCTGCAGGTGCCGAACTCGCTGCGCGTCGAGGTGTTGCGCAGGGGCGCAGTGCCGTGTGCACCGCGCGAGGCCGCTGGAGGTGCGCAAGGCACTGCGGGTCGCGGTGCTGCGGCGGGGCTTGGGCCGTGAGCGCCTCGGCGACGCTGATGGGGATGGCGTCGCGCGGTGCCGGGGTGCAGTGCCTTGTGCACCGTGTGGAGCCGCTGGAGGTGCGCAAGGCACTGCGCCTCAGGCGAGGGCGAAGAGGCGCAGCAGACGGGCGGCCTCGGCGGCGACGGCGTTGCGCGCGGGGTTGAGGTACTTGCGTGAGTCGACGAGCCTCGCATCGGCGTCGAGCTTCTCGCGGATGGCGCGGGTGAAGAAGCCGTTCAGATGGGTCGAGACGTTGATCTTGGTCATGCCCGCGCGCACGGCGTCGACAAGGGTCTCGTCGGCGACGCCGCTCGATCCGTGCAGCACGAGCGGCACATCGAGTGCTGCGTGCAGGCGACCGATGAGGTCGAGGTCGAGCGAGGCCGTGCGCGACGTCATGGCGTGGGATGAGCCGACGGCGACGGCGAGCGCGTCGACGCCCGTCGCAGCGACGAAGGCGCGGGCCTCGTCGGGGTCGGTGCGCACGCCCGGCGCGTGGGCGCCATCCTTGCCGCCGACCTCGCCGAGCTCGCCCTCGAGATAGACGCCGGCGGCGTGTGCGCGCTCGGCGACGGCTGCGGTCAGCGCCACGTTCTCGTCATAGGGCAGCGTGCCGCCATCGAACATCGCGGATGAGAAGCCGAGGGCGATCGCCTCGTCGACGAGCTCTGGCCGTTCGGCGTGATCGAGGTGCACCGCGACGGCGGCGCTCGAGCGTCGCGCCACCGCGAGGGTGGCCAGCGCGATCGGCTCCAGGCCGCCGTGATAGTCGGCGCAGTTCTGCGAGACCTGCAGGATCACGGGGAGCCCGGCGCGCTCGGCCGCTGTGACCAGGGCCTCGGCGGTCTCAAGATGGATCACGTTGAACGCGCCGATCCCCCCGCCGCTCGTGGCGGCATCCTGCATCAGGTCGGCGGTGCGGGCGAGCGTCATTCGTGCTCCCTGTCGGTGATCGTGACCCGTGCTTCGAGGTCGGGCCAGGTGGGGTGGATGTCGCCCGCGAGCGGCATGAGGACCGCGGCGGCCGACCAGGCGACCGCCCGGCGCAGCAGCGTCGTGAGGTCGATGATGCCGGCATCCCGCAGCACGGCAACCGCCGCGACCGCCGCGTCGCCTGCCCCGGTGGGGTTCCCGGCGAGAGCCTCCGGCAGCTGGGCGTGCAGCAGAGCATCCGCGGTCACCGCGAGCATGCCGTCGGCACCGAGCGAGACGAGCACGGTGCCCGCCCCCATACGCAGCAGTTCGCGGGCACCCGTCACCGGATCGGAGAGTCCCGTCGCCTCGGCCAGCTCGTCACGGTTCGGCTTGACGAGCCATGCTCCCGCCTCCGCGGCCCGCAGCAGCGCGGGCCCCGACGTGTCGACGATCACGGGTCGATCACCCGAGACGAGGCGAGGGATGAAGTCGTCCGGCGTGCCCGGCGGCAGGCTCCCCGAGACGACCAGCACATCGCCATCCAGCCCGATCGCGGTCGTGAGGTGCGCCCACTCGTCGTCGGTCAGCGCGCTGCCGCGTTCGTTCAGGATGGTGGTGTCACCGAGCGACGCGTCGACGAGGGCGACGCTGCGGCGCGTCGGCGCGGCGACCGGCACCAGCCGGTGGGGAACGCCGCTCGCCTTCAGCTCGGTGTAGAACTCCTCGCCCGTTGCTCCGCCCGCCGTGGTCACGGCAACAGCTTCGGCGCCCTGAGCGTGGGCGACCCGGGCGACGTTGATGCCCTTGCCCCCCGCGCGCGTGCGACCGGTGTCGACGCGGTGGGACTCGCCCGGGGTGATGCGTTCGACGTGCCAGGTCATGTCGAGGGCGGGGTTCGGGGTGACGGTGACGATCATGCGACCTCCCTGGCGCGCAGCGCAGCACCCAGCACGCCCGCGTCGCCCTGCAGCCGAGCGGGCAGGATGGCGGGACGCCGATGAAAGCTCAGGCGCGCGTCGAGCCGGGTGGTGAGCTCGTCGAACAGCCCGGCGCCCGCGCGTGAGAGCCCGCCGCCGATCACGATCGCTTCGGGTGCGAGGGACGCCGTGATCTGCGCCAGCGACAGCGTGAGGGCATCCAGAGCCGCGTCCCAGATCTCGCGCGCGGCGGTGTCGCCGGATGTGGCCCGCGCGATGACATCCTCGGCGCCATCCGGTGTCTCGCCCGTGCGCTCGGCGTAGCCCCTGACGATGGCGCCCGCGCTCGCAACCGCCTCGAGGCAGCCGCGTGCCCCGCACGCGCAGACGGGGCCATCCGCCACGGGGGAGTGCCCGAACTCGCCCGCCCAGCCGCCCGCTGCATAAGGCCTGCCGTCGACGAAGATCGCGCCCGAGATTCCGGTGCCGATGATCAGCACGACCGCCCCGTCGTACCCGTGGGCGCCGCCCAGCTCATGCTCGGCCCACGCCGCCGCGCGCACGTCGTGGTCGAAGGCGATGGGCAGGGCGAGCTGTTCGGCTGCCATCCGCTTCAGTGGCGCGTCGCGCCATCCGAGATTCGACGAGAAAATGCCGATGCCGTTCGCCGCGTCGACGAGCCCCGCGACGACGAGGCCTGCCGCCCAGGGCTGGATGGTCGGATGAGCGGTGCGCAGATCATCTGCCAGCCGCGCGACCTCGTCGATCACGCGTTCCGCGATGTTCTCGCCGGGCTCAGGCGTGGGGGTGCGGGTCAGCGAGAGCGCCGTGCCGTCCGCGTCGAACAGCGCCGACTTGATGTCGGTGCCGCCGATGTCGAACGCGAGCACAGGATGGCCCGACCCGAGTGGGGGGATCGTCATGCCCTGACCGTAGCGCGTCAGTCGCCGAGGATGACGGCGCGCGTCAGGTTGCGGGGGTGGTCCGGGTTGAGTCCGCGGGCGACGGCGCGCTCGAGGGCGACGCGATGCAGGCGCACGAGGTCGGCCATCGGGTCGATCGGGTGCTCGACGAAACGCGCGCCCGTCGCCTCCACCTGAGCCGCCAGGCCATCCGGCGCCTCGCCAAACTGCCAGGTGATGCGGCCGGGAGCGGCGATCGCGATCGGGCCGTGGCGGTACTCCATCGATGAGTACGACTCCGTCCACGACTGCGACGATTCGCGCATCTTCAGCGCGGCCTCGTGGGCGAGGCCGATCGTCCAGCCGCGGCCGAGGAACGAGTACTGCTCCGCGTCGCCGAGCGTGGCGTCGGCCTCGCCGTCGAGCACAGCCTGCGCGTCGGCGATGGCGCCGGTGAGGTCTTCGCCGAGGGATGCCCGAAGGAAGGCCAGCGCGGTCGTTGCGAAGCGCGTCTGCACGACCGACTGCTCGTCGGCGAAGGGCAGTGCGATGACGGTGTCGGCGAGGTCGACGAGCGGTGAGGTGTCATCGCCCAGCACGGCGATGACGGGAACACGGCCCTTGAGCTGCGTGGTGAGCTCGAGGATCTCGGTGGTGGTTCCCGAGCGCGTCCACATGATGACGGCGTCATAGCCCCGGTCGAGCGGAGCCTCGGTCGCGGTGAAGGCATCGGTCTCGCCGCGCCCGGCGGCTTCGCGCAGCGCGGCGTACGACTGAGCCATGAACCACGAGGTGCCGCATCCGACGACGGCGACGCGTGCGCCATCCGCCGGCAGCAGCCTCTGCTCCGCGGTCATATCGACGGCGCGCCCCCACGTGTCGGGCTGCGAGAACAGCTCTGTGCGCATGTGGATGCCAGCGGTGCTCATGGCTTTCTCCCGTAACTTGTGCGTGATTTTGATCAATTTTTGCATGAAACTGTCACATTTGTGCAGAATCACTCAATTGGACTGCGCGACCACGACGTGAACGCCCGCGGCGCGGATGGCCTCGAGCGCGTCAGGATCGGCGGAGACATCCGTCACGAGCGTGTCGATCTCCTCGATCGGTGCGACCTGGGCCAGTGTGAGCCTGCCGACCTTCGACCCATCGGCCACGACGATGCTGCGCTGCGCGTTGACGATCATGGCGTTGTTGGTGCGAGCCTCGGTCTCGTCGTGCGTCGTCACCCCGCCCGCCGCCGAGATGCCGTCGGTGCCGAGGATGGCGATGCCGACGTTGACGGCTTTGAAGGTCTTCTCCGCCAGTACGCCGACGATCTCCAGCGACTCCGAGCGCAGCATGCCGCCCGTCATCATGACCTTGAGCCGAGGATAGGCGGTCACCAGCTGCGCGATGGAGAGCGAGTTGGTGACGATCGTCAGGTTCGTATGGTCCACGAGCGCCCGTGCGACGTGGGCGGTCGTCGATCCGCCGCTAAGTGCTACGGCGAGCCGCTGCTTCGGCACCATCTCGGCGGCGACGGCCGCGATGGTCCGCTTGGCCTCTTGGAAACGTGTGTCGCGCAGGCTCATGGGCAGCTCGTTGTGGGTCTGGATGACGCGGGCGCCCCCGTGGGTGCGCAGCAGCAGTCCCTGGTCGGCGAGGTCGGAGACGTCGCGGCGCACGGTGGCCGCCGAAACGCTCAGCGCATCGGAGAGCTCGAGGAGCGTCGCCTCCCCGCGCGCGTCGAGCGCGTCGAGGATCTGCGTCATCCTCCGCTGCCGTTTCGCGGATGCCGCCACACCCGCCGGCTCGATGGGTGCCTGCATCGTTGACCCCTCTCCTCAGTTGACCGTCGTGGCGAACGACATCGCGGTGCCATGGATGAACGGCTCGAAGTCCACGGCGCGCCCGTCGATCTCGAAGGTGTAGCGCCCCGTGCGGCGCACGGTCTCGGACAGGCGCAGCCACCGGGCGAACTCGTCCGCCTCGTGCTCGTCGAGCCAGGCGACGGGATCGGAGGTCGACTTGAAGCCGAGCACGGCGGCGAGGTCGCGCAAGATGGCACGCTGCGCGTCGTCGAGCAGGCTGCGACGGCTGCGCGCATAGGCGACGTCAGGGTCGGCCTGGAACAGTCGCCCCAGCCAGAACCGGTTGAGGGAGGCGACGAGGGCGTTTTTCGCGCCAGGTCCGCTGGGGTCGCCGGGGCGCTCCAGGTTGTCCCAGAACGCGGCGACATCCGGCCCCACCCGTGCACCGTCGAGAAGCCCTACGGAGGGGAGGATCGGCACGCCGCAGCCCAGCAGATAGACCTCGTCGCCGACCGTCTCGCGGATGAGAGCGAGGGCGTCTCGGTATGCGCGCTCGCGGTGCACCGCCGAGGACCTGTGTCCTTCGATCGCTCCCGCATACATGAAGTCGAGCTTCAGGTAGGTGTACCCCCACCCGACGATGCGGGTGAACAGCTCGCGCAGGTGCGTCTGCACCTCGGGCTGTGTCGTGTCGAGCGAGTAGTAGGGGCCGCCCCAGTTGTAGCCGCTCGGGATCGGGGCTCCTGCCTCGTCGTGCACGAGCAGGTCGGGGCGCTCGCGCGCGAAGGACGAGTCAGGCAGCGCGATGAGCGGCGCAAGCCACAGCCCGGGCCGGAAGCCGGCGGAGCGGATGCGCTCGGCCATCGCCGCCATTCCGTCGGGAAAGCGTTCGTTCGCCTCCCAGTCGCCGACGCTGCGCTCCCAGCCGTCGTCGATCTGCACGACGTCGAACGGCATGCTCCGCAGTCCGTCGACGATCCGGGCGATCCGCTCCTGGGACACGTCGTCGTAGCAGGAGTACCAGCTGCACCACACGGCTCCCGCCTGCGAGCGGCGTGAACCGAGGTGCTGCGCGAGCCGGTCGGCGTAGGAGGAGAACACCTCCGCCTCCTCGCCGTAGGCGAGGAACCATCCGGCATCCGCCTCGTCGTCATCCACCGTGCCCGTCAGCGCGGAGGTCGTGGCCGTGACGCGGGGCGAGCCCAGGCCGAGCGCCCCCAGCAGCAGCACGTGACCATCGGGACCGGTGAGCGCGCCGATGGCACTTCCCGCATGTTCGTGGGGTGAGTCCGTGGCGGCGTCGTCGGCGGTGAGCAGCCGCTGCGGGTTGTCCTCGACGCGCAGCGGACGCTCGTCCAGGCGGCGCCATCCCGTCGGGCTCCACGAGTTCCAGCCGTGCCGGTAGAACTCGGTCACCCCGAACGAGTGCAGCAGCGCGACGGGGCCTCCGGGAAGGACCGCCCACCCCTTGCCCTGCTCGACGATTGGGCCGGAGAGCATCGCGAACCGCGCGCCGCCGAGCTCGATGACCGTCGCGTACGTGCTCATTTTCCCACTCCCTGGGTCATACCGTCGATGATCCTGCGTCCTACCCAGAGGTACAGGATGATCATGGGCATCACAACGATGACGATGCCGGCGAACAGGCCGCCCCAGTTCGCGGTGAACTGCATGGTGTTGTAGAGGTTGAGGAGTGCGGCGGGCAGGGTGCGCTCCTGCGGGTCGGGGACGAGCACGAGCACGAGCACCGTCTCGTTCCACAGTGAGACGACGTTGAGCACGAACACGGTCGTGAGGCCAGGACGGGCGAGCGGGAACATGATCGTCGCGAAGGTGCGGGAGGGGCTCGCGCCGTCGAGGGCGGCCGCCTCCTCCAGCTCGCCGGGCAGCGTGCGGAAGAAGCCGGTGAGCACGAAGACGCTGAACGGCAGCGACAGCACGACGTAGAACAGCACAAGACTGACCCTGTCGTCCCATACGCCCGTGATCCAGTCGATCATGAACGAGGACAGGCCGTGCGAGGTGAGGAACAGCGGCACCAGCACCGTCTGGAACGGGATGCCCATGCCCAGCGCGAAGAACGTCGTGATCGGCACGGCGCTCGCTCGCGGGATGCGGGCGAGCACGTATGCGGCGGGTGCGGCCAGCGCGACGATGAGCACAGAGGAGACGGCGACGATGACGACCGAGTTGATGGCGGCCGAGCCGAGCCCTGACACGCTCCACGCGGTGACGAAGTTCTGCCACTGCGGGCTCACCGGCAGCGCGAAGGGCGCGTTGTAGATCTCCTTCGTCGTTTTGAGCGAGGTGACGACGACCCATGCCACGACGAGCAGGTTGATCGCGCACCAGGCGACGAGGAGCGTCTTGATGGTGCCGCCGAGGATACGGTCGACGGATCGTGCTGCCGTGGTCATCGTTCGTACACCTCACTGCGCAGCAGGCGTGAGACCAGCAGCACGAGCACACCCGTGAGCAGGAACATGACGACACCCATCGCCGACGCCGACCCCAGCTCGGGGGTGCCTCCCCTGCCTCCCGTCACCGCGAGATACTGCTGCACGGCGACGGTGCGTGCCTGGATGGCGGGGGTGCCCGCCGTGCCGGTGAAGGCGATGACCATCTCGAACACCTTGACTCCGTTGATGACCCAGAGCACAGCGGCCGTGGAGAGCACGTCGCGTGTGAGCGGGAAGGTGATGTGCGTGAACTGCTGCCATCTGCTCGCCCCTGCGAGCTCCGCCGCCTCGAACAGTTCGGCGGGGATCGAGTCGACGCCGGTCATCATGAGGGCGACGTAGAAGCCGCTGACGCTCCATGAGAATCCGACGACGATGAGCTTGAAGATGAGATCGGGCCCGAGCCACGCGAGCGCGAGGCCATCCGCCCCGATCGACCTGAACACCTCGTTGACGGCGCCGTTCGGGTTGAAGAGGAAGCCGACCGCGACACCCACCGCGATCGGCGACAGGATGTACGGCACGAAGACGACCGCGCGGATGAAGCTGCGTCCTCGCATCTGCCGCAGCACCGTCATGGCGGCGAACGTCACACAGAACACGATGGCGCCGCCGACGATGATGAGGGCGAGCGTGTCGACGAACGCGGTCTGGAACGCACGGTTGGTGAACAGCTTCACGTAGTTGCCGCCGCCGTTCCACGTCATGTCGCTGCCGAGCCCGCCCCACTGCGTGAGGCTGAACCCGACGGAGGCGAGCGAGGGCAGGATGAAAAACACCACGTACAGCACCAGTGCCGGGAGGAGGAACGGCCAGTAGATGCGCGCCCTCGACCGGGAGAGACTGCTGTGTCGTGCGGTTGTCATCCTGCCCTCGCCCATCCTTTGCTTACTGACCTGCGAGGTAGTCGGCGGTCTGTTCCTTGCCGTCCGCGACGAACTCAGCAGCCGAGATCTCACCCGAGATGAGCTGGTCGTCGAGCGGCAGGAAGACGTCGTTCCACCAGCCGGAGTGCAGCGCGGGCGCCTCATCGTACGTCTTGTTGACCTCGGTGGCGTTCAGGATCTGCGTCTGCAGGCTCGTGAGCGCGTCGGGGGCGGCGACGTCGGAGCGCGAGGCGATGTTCAGCGCCTCGGTCGAGATGCGCTCGTTGTAGGTCTTCTGCAGCGCGAAGGCGAGGAACTCCGCTGCGGCGTCCGCGTGCTCGGAGTCGGCGCTGATGCTCCAGCCGAGCGTGCCGACGTCGACGGAGTCATGACCGCCATCGACGGCGGGGAACGCGAACGTCTGCGGTTCGAAGCCGTCGGCCGCTGTCGCGGACGTCTCGCTCGCGAGCCACGAGCCGTTGAGCTCGAAGGTGTTGTCACCCGTCGCCCACGCGTTCTGCGCCGCGGGATACTGCGTGCCCATGTAGTCGTCCTCGAAGAGGTCGGCGTCGACGAGCCGCTCGACATCCGTCGCCGAGGCGAGCACCGACGGGTCGTCCCACGCGTCGGCGTCCGCGCCGAGGGCGGCGAGGCTGCCGGGTCCGCCGTGGCGCATCTGCAGCCAGTAGAACCAGTAGGCGTTGTAGAAGTTGATGTTGCCGTCGAGGGCGATGGGTGCCTGGCCCGAGTCCTTGATCTCCTGGGCTTCCGCGAGGAAGTCGTCGAAGGTGGCGGGAGGGGAGTCCACCCACTCCGGATGCGTCGCCGCATCGAACCACATGCCCGTCGAGATGATCGTGTTCGGGATGAGCCCGAGACCCGTGTCGTCGGAGGATCCCGCGATCGCGGAGTCTGAGAGCACGTCGCCGACGGTGACGTCCTCGCCGGGGATCTGGGCGGTGAGCACGTCGTCGAGGGATCCGAGGAGGTCCTTGCTGCGGAACTCGGCGATGTGGTCGGTGCCGTTGTCGAAGATGTCGGGGCCGTCGCCGACCGCGGCGGAGTTCTCCACCGTGGTGATCCAGTCGCGGCCGAGCCAGCGGACATCGACCGTGATGCCGGTCTGCGCCTCGAAGTCGGAGATTGTATCGGCGATGATCGCCTGCTGCGGCTCCCCCTCCGACCATGACGACCAGTACGTGATCGTCGTGTCCTCCGTGGCCGAGGCCGACGGGTCGTCGTCCGCCTTGAGCTGCGTGCCGCAGCCTGACAGGGTGACGACGGCGGACAGTGCTGCTGCGCTCGCGATGAGCGGCTTGATGATGCGTGTGCGCCGGGTGGCAGTCATCGTTTCCTCCATTGGTGTGGGTCGTGCTGAACGGGTGGATGCAGTGTGGTGCGGGGTCGGCGGCTTCACCGTGTGACCGTGATCGGGTCGAGGAAGACGTCGTCGGCCCCGCCCGAGCCGCTGAAGACGACGGTGAGCGTCGTCGACGGGTCGAAGTACGAGGTCGGCACGGACCAGGTGTAGCTCGCGCCCTCGACCGAGACGAGCGGTCCCGACGCGAGTGAGACGAGATCCCAGCTCCAGCCCGACCCGCCCGACTGCTGGTAGAACGAGCTGTTCTGAATCATGTAGTCGGCTCCGATGGAGCCCGTCGCATACCCCGTCGATGCGTCGGCGTCGGCATCGATGAAGATCGTGTGGAAGCTGAACGACAGGTTGTAGTCGGCGGAGAACTGCGTCTGGGTCGTCCCGAAGTCGACAGCGGCGTTGTCGATCGGCACGGGTGTCGGCGTGGTCACCGACACCGCGTTGGACGGCGCGGATTGGGCGTCCGAGGTGCTGCGCGCCCGCACGGTGAAGGTGTACGCCGTGCCGGGTGAGAGGTACCCCAGCCGGATCGAGGTCGTCGAGGCGTTCACCGTGGCCTTGCGGACACCGTCGACATAGATGTCGTAGTGGGTGACGGGGTCGTCCGTGACCGAGGAGGCGGTCCAGCTGAGCGTGGTGCCGTTCGCGCTGAGGTTGCTCGAGGTCAGGGCACCGGGCGCCGAGGGTGCGGTACCCCAGCTCACATCGGTCGTCACGGTGCGTGCGGTGCTCGCCGCCGAGAGCAGGCCATCGCGATGCCGTGCCTTCACGGTGTAGCTGTAGCTCGTCGACGGGGTGAGACCGACATCGGTGAACACCGTCTCGTCCGGCCAGTAGTTGCCGACGGAGCCGACGCGCGTGCCGTCGCGGTACACCTCGTACCCCACGACGTTCCCCGATGAGGACGAGGTCCATCCGATCACGGCGCCCGTGGCGTAGACGTCGTTCGCGTGCGGCCGGGAGGGTGTCGAGGGGACGGCCGTCCCCGTGGCGGAGGTCGCGGCGAGCTCGTCGTCCCAGTAGGTTCCCGTCGGTGCGATGTCGTAGGGGTTGCCGCCGGTGTCGGGCGTCGCGTAGACCCACCCGAAGTTCTCCGACTTGCTCTCGTCGATGACGGCCTGCAGATCGCTGTCCGTCACGGTGTGCACGATCGTCCAGAACTTGTTGGGATCGGCATCCAGCTGCCATGCCGCGGTCTCGCGCCCGGCAGGGCGATCGAGGAAGTCTGCTGCGCTGCCCTCGTAGGTGACCAGGATGTCTGCGGTCTCGTCGTAGCACTCCGGCACCGTGATGCCGGGGTTCAGCACGGTGAGGGCACCGGGGTGATGCGCGTGGATGTACTCGTTGATCTCGACGTAGGCATCCACGTACTCGGTCGTCGTCGACGCCGTGCCGCAGGTGTTCATGCCGTCGTCGAGGAAGATGCCGTCCATCGACGCGCCGTAGAACTCGTACCAGCGGTCGATGTCCTGCTCCACCTGCACGACCCAGGAGGTCAGGTCGCTGTCTCCTAGCGCCGTGTACCGTACAGGGGTCGACCCGCCGAGATAGCCGGTATCGACGTAGCCGAGCACCTCGGTTCCCGCCGCGTGCGCCGTGTCGATGTTGGCCTTGAGGTCGGTGTGGACACTCGAGTCGGGCCCGCTCGCCGCGTTCACGACGATGAAGCCGAGCTGGTCGTCCCCCGTCAGAAGGCTTGCCCACGACGCCGTGTCCGAGGTGGGGATGTACGCGGGCACGGCGATTTTCTGTGCCAGATCAGGTACGGACGCACTCGCGGAAGGAGCTGCCGCGGTCACAACGAGTGCGCCGACGACAGCGAGACAGATCCCTATGCTCTGCTTGTGCATGTCAACCTCTTTATCTGTGAAGTGTTGACACAACAGTAAAGTTGGCGGACGGGTTTGTGTTCAAACGAGCATTTCAACTGTCCACTTGAGCATTCTGTCTCGGCGCTTGTGTGCTGCTATCCGAGGAGATCCCGGATTCCGAGGAGGGATTCAGGGCGAGGGGGCCGAGGAATCCGGGATCTCCTCGGAATCGTCGGGGCGGGGCAGGCGGATGGCGTTCGTCTGGGCGATCTGATCGCTGTACTGGTCACCGGTGAGAGCAGGGTTCGCCGTCGTGATGACCTCGATCGGCCGCGTCTCGTCGAAGGACAGCGCGAAGCGGTGCTCCTCGGAGCGGTGCAGGCGGCCGGAGCGCAGCGTCCACACGATGCCGATCACGCACGCCAGCATGCCCGCGATCGCACCGAGCCGGATGGCCGAGCGTGGGCCGAGCGCGTCGGCGACCGCACCGGCGATGGGCGCGCCGATCGGCGTCGACCCCATCACGACCGCCATGTACAGGGCCATGACGCGTCCGCGCACGACGGGATCGCTCGTCGTCTGCACGTAGCCGTTGGCGGTCGTCAGCATCGTCACGGTGCCGAGGCCGACGAGCACGAGCACAACGGCATACGACGCGTAGCTCGGCATGAACGACGACACCATCGACGCGACGCCGAAGCCGCCTGCGGCGATCATGACCACCCGCATCCGCGCGCGCTCGCGCCTCGCCGACAGCAGCGCGCCGACGAGTGAGCCGATCGCGACGATGGACGAGAGCAGGCCATAGCCATCCGCCTGATGCCCGAATTCGAGCGCCATGGTCGAGGCGAAGATCGGGAAGTTCATGCCGAAGGCGCCCACGAGGAAGACCATGATGAAGCAGACGATGAGGTCGGGGCGGCTCTTGACGTACCGGAATCCGGCGGAGAGCTTCGCCGCGCCCTTCCGCTTCGTGCGTGGGTTCAGCTCGTCCTTGCGCATGGAGAGGAGGGCGGTGAGCATGGCGAAGAAGGTGACGGCGTTGATGAGGAACACGATCCCGCTGTCGGCG
>JASGDS010000093.1:0-7806 GCA_047607025.1 Microbacterium sp. | reverse complement strand
GTCGACGCCGACCACCTGATCGGCGATGCCGTCGATGAACGACTCCTGGTACTTCTCGCTCTCGGAGTCGTTCGCGCCGCTTTCCACCGTGACGTCGGTGACGATGTCATCCTCGAGCGTCACTGTGACGGTCACCGACTCGATGTCGCCGTGCGGGTTCGTGTAGCTGCCGTCGGCGGTGTACGTGCCATCCGTGTAGTCGGAGTCGGCCTCATCCGCCTCGCCCGTCGCCTCGGTGTCTGCGCTCTCGGTCGGCGTCACCGTCGACGTGGCCGTCGACGTGTCTGCCGACGAGGTCGCCTCTGCGGTCGACTCGGTGTCGACGCCGTCATCGGTCGAGCCGACGGTCACGGCGCCGCAGCCGGCGAGGGCGAATGCTCCTGCCACACCGATCATGGCGGCGCCGGTGCGGATGGTCCTGTTCATGACGGTGTCTCCTTGTTCGCTGGCAGGATATCTGTGTCCACGCTATGCGAGTGCGATGCGGCAAGTGTTTGAAACACCCATGGATTGCCTGAGTCAGGCGGCGCCGTCGAACATGCTCGTCACCGAGCCTTCATCGAAGACCTCGTGGATGGCCCGCGCGAGCAGCGGGGCGGAGGACAGCACCGTGAGCTTATCGAAGCGGCGCTCGGCCGGAATCGGCACGGTGTCGGTGACGACGACACGATCGACCGACTCATCCTGCAGCCGCTCGATCGCCGGAGGGCTGAAGATCGCGTGCGTCGCGCCGACGATGATCTTCTTCGCCCCGTTGGCCTTCAGCGCCTGGGCGGCCTTCACGATGGTGCCCGCCGTGTCGATCATGTCGTCGACGAGCAGGCAGACGCGGCCATCCACCTGACCGACGATCTCGTGCACCGACACCTGGTTGGCGACCTTCGGGTCGCGGCGCTTGTGGATGATGGCGAGCGGCGCGGAAAGGCTCTGGCTCCAGGTGTCTGCCACGCGCACGCGACCCATGTCGGGCGAGACGACCGTGAGATCGGCGCGCTCTTCCGCCGTGAGGGTGTCCTCGAAGTGCTTCAGCAGCACGGGCTTCGCGAAGAGGTGGTCGACGGGCCCGTCGAAGAAGCCCTGAATCTGCGAGGCGTGCAGGTCGACGCTCATGATGCGGTCGGCGCCCGCCTGCGCGATGAGGTCGGTGACGAGTCGAGCCGAGATGGGCTCGCGCCCGCGCCCCTTCTTGTCCTGGCGCGAGTAGGGGTAGTAGGGCAGCACGACGGTGACGCGCTTCGCGGATGCCCGCTTCAGCGCATCCAGCATGATGAGCAGCTCCATCAGCTCTTCGTTGACGCGCTGGCTGAACGACTGCACGAGGAACACGTCGCAGCCGCGCATCGACACCTGGAAGCGGGTGTAGATCTCGCCCGAGGCGAAGATGCGGTGCTCGGTGGGGGCGACCTCGATGCCCAGCTGCTGCGCGATCTCTTCGGCGAGGGCGGGATGCGCGCTGCCGGAGACGACGACGAGCCGCTTCTTGGTCTTGGTGACGATGCCGGGAGCGATGCCGCGCGCCTTGTCGATCTCGTCCGTCTTCTTCGTGCGTGCCATCGAAGCGCTACTCCCCGCTCTGTGCCCGCTGTGCGGCGGCCGCGGCTGCCGTGCCGGCTCTCTTCTGCTCGGTCCACCCCTCAGTGTTCTGCTGAGGTGCGACGCTCAGGGCGAGCGCACCGGGCGGAACATCCTTGCGAACGATCGCCCCTGCTCCCGTCTTCGCGCCGTCGCCCAGTTTAACCGGCGCGATCAGCACCGTATGCACGCCGGTGTTCACCTGATCGCCGACTTCGGTGCGCAGCTTGTTGATGTCGTCGTAGTTCGCGGTGATGGTCCCCGCCCCGAAATTGACGCCGGCACCGATCGTCGCGTCGCCGACATACGACAGGTGCGGCACCTTGCTGCCCTCGCCGATCGTGGAGTTCTTGATCTCGACGTAGGTGCCGACCTTGGCCCCGTCGGCCAGCGTCGCGCCCGCCCGCAGGTAGGCGAAGGGACCCACCGTCGCCCGCGCACCGATCACCGCGAGGGTGGCGTCCGTGCGCTTCACGGTCGCGTCCTCCCCCACTTCGCAGTCGACGAGCGAGGTGTCTGGGCCGATCGCCGCACCGCGCTCGACGCTCGTCGCACCGAGCAGGGAGGTGTTGGGGAACACCGTGACGTCCTCCGCGAGCGAGACGGTGTCGTCGATCCACGTCGTCGCGGGGTCGAGGATGGTGACGCCCTGCAGCTGCCAGTGGCGCACGAGTCTGGCGTTCAGGATGGCGGCCGCCTGCGACAGCTGCACCCTGTCGTTCACGCCGAGCGCGACGGCGGGATCAGGAGCGGTGGCGGCCTGCACGATCGCGCCCTCGTCGCGCAGCAGCCGCACGACGTCGGTGAGATACAGCTCGCCCTGCGCATTGTCCGTGGTGATGCGCGGCAGATGGGCGCGCAGCGCGGGCGCCTGGAACACATACACGCCGGAGTTGATCTCGGTGACCTCGCGCTCGGCCTGCCCGGCGTCCTTCTGCTCGACGATGCGGGCGACCGAGCCGTCTGCGTCCCTGATCACCCGGCCGTAGCCATCCGGATCATCGAGCACCGCGGTGAGCAGCGTGGCCGCCGCGCCGGAGGTGCGGTGCAGTTCGATGAGCTCGGCGAGCGTCTCGCTCTGCAGCAGCGGGACGTCGCCGCTGAGCACGAGCACGTCGCCGGCGAAGTCGTCGGGCAGCGTGGCGACGGCCACCTGCACGGCCCGACCGGTGCCTGGCACGTCGTCCTGATCGACGGCTTCGACACCGGGCAGATCGTCGACGACGGCCGCGACCTGCTCGCGCTCGTGCCGCACCACCACCCTGGTGGTCACCGCCTCGAGCGCGGCGGCCTGATGCAGCACGTGCTCGAGCATCGAGCGCCCACCGAGACGGTGCAGCACCTTCGGAGTGCGGGACTTCATCCGGGTGCCCTGCCCCGCTGCCAGCACCACGATCACCAGTTCATTGCTCATGCTCCGCCACCAGGATTCGAACCTGGTCCTCACAGCTCCAAAGGCTGTCGTGCTGCCGTTACACCATGGCGGACCGCGACCGGATGGCCACGTATCAAGTCTGCCATGTGCGCGATACTGGGCTGATGGCGCAGCAACTGGATGAGGTCGATCGCATTGTCGATGCTTGGGTCACGCAACGCCCCGACCTCGACTTCTCACCGATGGAGATCCTCTCGCGCGTCGACAGGCTCTCGCGCCACCTCGACCGCGAGCGGCGAGACGCGTTCAGTCGTACCGACATCTCCGGCTGGGAGTGGGACGTGCTCTCGGCGCTGCGGCGAGCGGGCGACCCCTACCAGCTGAGCCCGAAGCAGCTGCTGCAGCAGACGCTCGTCTCCAGCGGCACGATGACCAACCGCATCGACCGGCTGGTCGCGCGCGGGTTCGTGCGTCGCGAGGCCGACCCCGATGACGGCCGCAGCGTGCACGTGACGCTGACCGAGGATGGCCGCGTGCGCGTCGACGCGGCGATCACCCGGCTGATGGATGCCGAGAAGGCGCTGCTCGGTCGGCTCTCCGCCTCGGAGCGCGCACGTCTCGCGACCCTGCTTCGTCATCTCAGCCTCAGCTTCGACGGCGGCTGATCGGCCTTCGAGCGACATGTCGACGCAACCGTCGTCGGTGACCTGCGGCGTGTCACCCTGCCAGAACACGAAGTGCAGGTCGACCGTGAAATCGTCCGTCGACCCCGTCCGCAGCGATGTCGCAGATCTGAGACACCCGAAACGGCGCGAAATGCGGCAGGATGAGAGTGCGGATCGAAAGGCAGAGCATGAGCTACCCAGGTGACAAGCAGAACACGCAGCAGGGATACCCGCAGCAGCAGCCGTATGGCAGCGCGCCGCAGCTCTATGGCGGCACCGCCTACCCCTACCCCGTCGCGCCGCCGACCGATGGCTTCGCGATCACCTCACTCGTGCTCGCGCTGTGCGGGCTGGCCATCCTGCCGGTCATCTTCGGCCACGTCGCGCTCTCGCGCATCAAGCAGAACGGCACAGGAGGACGGGGACTGGCACTGGCCGGCCTCATCATCGGCTACGTCGAGATCGGGTTCTGGCTGCTGCTGATCGCATTCTGCGTGATCATCGTCGGTACCGCGGGCACCCTCAGCACGATCGGCTCCTGAGCGACGCGCGAGGGCGAGCGAGGCATCGCGATCGGAGGCCGAGCAGTGCGACGGAGAGGGCGGCCTGTCCAATCGCGAGCAGCAGCGCATCCGCGCCCGTTTCCAGCGACGCGAGCTTCTGGGCGACGGCGGCCACGGTCGGGTTGCCGACCCGGGTGTACCCGAACCCCTCGCCCCAGCCGAAGTGGGTCGCCGCCTCGTCGAACGAGGCGAATTCGAAGCCTGCGGTGAAGTGAATGGGCACTGCCCTCGAAGCAGCGGTCGGCGCCGTTGATCCTGCGTGCACCTGGCGTGTGCTGAAACCGTTTCCCATGATCTCAGCGAATCAGGGGATGCCGCGGTCCCCCCAATCGCACGTCGCGATTCGACCCAGAACTTCGCCTCTCGCGCCGCATGACGATCGCATAGAATCAGAGCACCATCGCCGAGGGAGCACCATGACCGATCCGCAGAACCCGTCGCAGCCCGATCAGCCCGACCCTCCCATCGTGCCGCCCGTTCCCCCCTACGGGCAGCAGCCGCAGGCGCCGGCCTCTCCCACGCCTCCCACCGGCGCGCCTAGCTACCAGACACCCGGGTATCAGACACCGACCTACCCGCCATCCGGATATCCGCAGCCGGCCTCCCCCGCCGGGCCCGGGTACCCGCAGCCGGGCTACCCATCGCAGCCCGCTCCTCCTCCTGGGAAGGGGCTGGCGATCGCCGCGATCATCCTGGCAATCGTCGCGCTGATCACCGCCTTCATCCCGTGGGTGAACTACGCCACCTGGCTCTTCGCCGCGACGGCCATCGTGCTCGCCATCATCGCTCTCGCCCGCAAGGCCGCTGGCCGCAGGCTGTCGATCGCCTCGATCGTCACCGCCGGCATCGCCTGGCTCATCGCGATCGTCACCGGCATCGTGTATCCGATCTACCTGTTCGGCTCGGTGGCGAAGGACATCACCGATTCGTACCTCGAGAGCCCTGACCCCTGGGAGGATTCGGACGACCCCTGGGACGACGTCCTCGGCGACGACGTCGATGCCGACGCTCCGACCGTGTCCGAGACCGCCTTCGGCGAGTACGAGGGCTACGGATGGTGGTGGGTCGCGATCATCGACAATCCGAACGATGACGCCGTCTTCGACTACTCGGAGGTCTACGCAGAAGCGCTCGCCGACGACGGCACCATCCTGGATTCGGATTTCTCGTACCCGACATCGGGAACGGGTCCGATCATCGTCTACGGCTACTTCACCGAGACGGGCGACACGGATGTGGCGCGCATCGACGTCACGCCGCCGGACGCGAGCGAGGCGGAATCCGTCGACGCCGACAATATCGGCACCGCGACCTTCTCGGACATCTCCTACACGAGCGACGACTACAGCGGCACCGTGAGCGGCACCGTCAAGGGCGACTACCCCGTCGATCAAGAGGCTGCAAGCGTGCTGCTCGTGGCGAGGGATGGCGATGGCAGCATCATCGGCGTGGAAGCCACGTCCATCGACCGCCTTCCGGCCGATGGCACCGCCGTGCATTTCGAGACGTACACGACGGCCGAGTACCCGGCGGACACGACGTTCGAGGGATACCTCTCGCTTTACTGAGTTCGCCGCACACACGCGAAGAGGCCGCCGTCCCTTGTGGGGACGGCGGCCTCTTCGTGTGTGTCAGAACTCAGCGCGCGGCTGAACCCTCCTGGTAGTCCTCGTCCTGCGCCTTCCAGGCGAACAGGCCTCGCAGCTCCTTGCCGACCTTCTCGATCGGGTGCTGCTGCTCCTTCTCGCGCAGCGCGAGGAATTCGGGAGCGCCGGCATCCTGGTCGGCGATGAAGCGCCGAGCGAACGCACCCGACTGGATGTCGGCGAGAACGGCCTGCATGTTCTCCTTGACGTGCGCGTCGACGACGCGCGGGCCGGAGACGTAGTCGCCGTACTCCGCCGTGTCGGAGATCGACCAGCGCTGCTTGGCGATACCGCCCTCCCACATGAGGTCGACGATGAGCTTCAGCTCGTGAAGCACCTCGAAGTAGGCGATCTGCGGCTGGTAGCCCGCCTCGGTCAGCGTCTCGAAGCCCGCCTGCACGAGGTGGCTCATGCCACCGCAGAGCACGGCCTGCTCGCCGAACAGGTCGGTCTCGGTCTCCTCGGTGAAGGTCGTCTTGATGACGCCGGCGCGCGTGCCGCCGATGGCGCGCGCGTACGACAGCGCGACATCCCACGCCTGACCCGAGGCGTCGACCTCGACGCCGATGATGTCGGGGATGCCGCGTCCGGCGACGAACTCGCGGCGAACCGTGTGGCCGGGGGCCTTCGGGGCGATGAGGATGACGTCGACGCCCTCAGGGGCCTCGATGTAGCCGAAGCGGATGTTGAAGCCGTGCGCGAACGCGAGCGTCTTGCCCTCGGTGAGGTTCGGCTTGATCGAGTCGGCATAGATCGACCGCTGGTGCTGGTCGGGGGCGAGGATCATGATGAGGTCGGCCCAGACGGTGGCGTCGGCGACGCTGCGCACCTCGAAGCCGTCATCCTGTGCCTTCTGCGTCGACTTCGAACCGTCCTTGAGCGCGATCGACACCTCGACGCCCGAGTCGCGAAGGTTCTGCGCGTGCGCGTGGCCCTGCGAGCCGTAGCCCACGATGGCGACCTTCTTGTTCTGGATGAGCGACAGATCGGCGTCTGCGTCGTAGAGGATCTCGGTCACTTGTGTTTCTCCTTTGTTGGGATCTGGTCAGGCGCGCAGCACGCGCTCTGTGATGGATCGGCCGCCGCGTCCGAGCGCGAGCAGGCCCGACTGTGCGATCTCCTTGATGCCGAACGGCTCGATCGCGCGCAGGAACGCCTCGACCTTGCCCGCGTCGCCCGTCACCTCGATGACGAGCGCGTCGGTCGAGTAGTCGACGACGCTGGCGCGGAAGAGGTTCACGACCTCGAGCACGTTCGAGCGTGACTGGTTGTCCGCGCGCACCTTGACGAGCATGTGCTCGCGCTGCACGGATGCCGACTGCTCCAGTTCGACGATCTTCACGACGTTGATGAGCTTGTTCAGCTGCTTGGTGACCTGCTCCAGCGGCTGCCCCTCGACATCCACCACGACGGTGATGCGCGAGAGGCCGGGCACCTCGGTGACGCCCACGGCGAGCGAGTGGATGTTGAATCCACGCCGGGCGAAGAGTCCGGCGACGCGCGTGAGGAGGCCTGGCCTGTCCTCCACCAGAAGGCTCAGCACATGCTGCGACATCAGTCGTCCTCCCCTTCGAACGCGGGCGAGTGCTCGCGCGCGTACTGCACTTCGCTGTTGCTGACGCCCTGCGGCACCATCGGCCACACCATGGCGTCGGCGCTCACGACGAAGTCGATGACGACCGGGCGGTCGTTCGTCTCCAGCGCCAGCGTGATGGCGGCATCCACCTCGTCCTCGCTCTCCACCCGGATGCCGAGGCATCCGTAGGCTTCGGCGAGCTTCACGAAGTCGGGGATGCGAGCCGTGCCGTGGCCGGTGTTGAGGTCGGTGTGCGAGTGGCGGCCGTCGTAGAAGAGCGTCTGCCACTGCCGCACCATCCCGAGCGACGAGTTGTTGATGATCGCCACCTTGATCGGGATGTTGTTGAGCACGCAGGTGGCGAGCTCCTGGTTCGTCATCTGGAAGCAGCCGTCGCCGTCGATCGACC
>JASGDS010000092.1:0-7845 GCA_047607025.1 Microbacterium sp. | reverse complement strand
GCACGATGTTGTCGGTCAGGTCGTGGTCGCCCCAGGTGATGAAGATCTTCTGGCCCGAGAGCTTCCACGAACCGTCGTCCTGCGGCGTGCCGATCGTGCGGATGGCGCCGAGATCGGTGCCCGCATCGGGTTCGGTGAGGTTCATGGTGCCCGTCCACTCGCCCGAGACGAGCTTGGACATGTAGGTCTCGCGGATCTCGTCGGATGCCAGTGCATCGAGCGCGTGCACCTGGCCGAGCGAGAGCATCCAGCACAGCGAGAACGCGGTGTTGGCCGACGACCACAGCTCACCGAGCGCGGCGCCGATCGCCTTCGGCAGTCCGTCGCCGCCCGCCGACGCCGGCGCCTCGGCCGACACCCATCCCGCCTCGACGAACTGCGTGTACGCCTCGACGAACCCCTCTGGCATCTGCACCTGGCCGTCGACGAGCTTCGGGCCGACCGTGTCGCCGACCGTGTTCAGCGGGGCGAACACCTCTGCCGCGAACTCACCCGCGCCCTCGACGATGTCGTTCGCGTCGTCGGCGGTCAGTTCTCCGCCCGTCGCTCGCGAGATGATGTCGGTTCCGAACGCCTCTGAGAAGAGGAACGCGTAGTCGGAGGTCGGCGGGGTGTACGAATCAGCCATCATGGCTCCCTTGCAGAACTGAGTTAATGATCCATCACCCAGAGTAGCGAGTCCACAACGGTCACTGTGTCCGCTCGTAGACACTCTGCAAAACTGCCCGCCCCTCTGCCCTCACTTCTTTGTCGTTTGCCTCACCCACGACGAACCGCCCCTTGCCGCACGAAGCGGGAAGGGGCGGTGTGTCAGGACGGGACGTCAGTCGTCGTCGCCGTCGAGCTTGTCCTTGACGTCTTCGAAGACGCCTTCGGCCTTATCCTTCACGTCCTCAGCCGCGTCCTTCAGCTTGTCGCCGAGCTCCGCAGCCTTGGCCTTTGCATCATCAAGAAAACCCATTGGCACCCTCCTCTGTCGTTGGTGCTCTGACATTACACCCTGAACCGACGTCAGGTCGACCCTCATGACACCGAGCGTCCCTGCTCGACTTCGCGCGCAGGAATCGCCTAACCTGCAGAGGGGGACACTCGCCCCGGAAGCGGGAGTGCAATGTCTGATTCGATCGTCGTCGGCGCAGGAATGGTGGGCCTCGCCACCGCGTGGCATCTGCAGGAACGGGGCGTGAACGTCACCGTCATCGACCGCACAGGCATCGCGGCCGGGTCATCGTGGGGCAACGCGGGCTGGCTGACGCCTGGCAAGGCGATGCCCCTGGCCGATCCAAGCCTGTGGACGTATGGGCCGAGGGCGCTGCTCGACCCCGGTGCCGCGCTGCACGTTCCGGTGCGCATCGACGCGAAGCTGTTCGCCTTCCTCGCTCAGTTCATGGCGCACGCGACGCCGCGCGCGTGGGATCGCACGATGGCCGCCCTCACCCCGATCGACCGCATCGCGCTCGCCGCGTTCGATGAGCTGACGGATGGCGGCGTCGATTCGTGGACGCGCACCGGGCCCTTCGTGATCGGGTTCGAGCAGCAGAAGCACGCGGCAGGGTTCCTGCGCGAGATCGACGGCGTGGTCAGGCACGGACAGGATGTTCCGTACTCGCTGCTCGATGATCCGCGCGAGCTCGCGCCTCAGCTCTCCGATCGGGTCGAGGTCGCCTACCGGCTGGAGAATCAGCGCTTCACCGAGCCCGCGCCGTTCGTCGAGGCACTGGGAGCGGCGGTCGTCGCCCGTGGCGGCGAGCTCGTCACCGGCCACGAGGTCACCGTCGTGACCTCGTCCGGACGGCCATCCGTCACCCTGTCGAACGGCGACCGCCGCTCGGCCGATTCTGTCGTGATCGCCACCGGGGCATGGCTGCCCCTTCTCGCGCGCAGGCTCGGCGTGCGCACCCTCGTGCAGGCGGGTCGCGGCTACTCGTTCACCGTCGCGACCGACGAGCCCACCGAGCACCCGGTGTACTTCCCGCACGAGCGCATGGCCTGCACGCCGTACCAGGGCCGGTTCCGCATTGCAGGCACGATGGAGTTCCGCGGCCCGGACGAGCCGTTCCAGCCGAGGCGCGTCGAGGCGATCGTCGCCGGCGCCAGGCGCCTGTTCCGGGGGATCGACCTGGACGAGCGGCAGGACGAGTGGGTCGGCTCGCGCCCCGTGACGCCCGACGGGATGCCGCTGGTCGGCCAGACGCGTGCGAAGGACGTGTACGTCGCCGGCGGTCACGGCATGTGGGGCATCGTGCTCGGCCCCGCGACCGGCAGGCTGCTGGCCCACCAGATCACGACGGGCGAGACGCCGGACGAACTGAAGCCCTTCGACCCGCTGCGCTGAGCGGCTCAGTCGGCCGCATCCCGCACCGCGTCGATCAGCTCGCGCCACGCCCCCTCGACCTGCGTCTCGTCCAGCGTGCGCTCACGGTGCGCGCACGGCAGCTCGGCATCGATACGCCACACGAAACGATCGGTGCGCGGCACCGAATCGTCGGTGTCCGGTTCCTCGTCCCACGGGCACTGCTCGACCATGTCGCGCCATCCATCGGCATCCGCATCATCGCGCTCGACGCACCAGCGACGGGTGATGCCCGCGACTCCTCCCGTACGCGATACGACGATCCGCACGGCCGGGGTGGGCTGCTCAGCCGCCGCCATCGTCGGCTCCCGTCGGCGTGACGCCGACGGTCTCCCATGCCGCACGCACGGAGGCGGCGATCCTGTCGTCGTCGGCCGCCGCGATCGTCGCGGCCGCGAACTGCGCGAAGTCGGCCGTGCTCGCCAGTCCGCCGGTCAGCGCCCGATACCAGACACCTCCTGCCGTCTCCCAGGCGTTTCCGCCGATGTCTCTGGCGAACAGCGCGAAGGCGCGATTCGGGATGCCGGAGTTGAGGTGCACTCCGCCGTTGTCGTCGGTCGTCTCGACATAGCCATCCATGTGGGCCGGCTGCGGATCCTTGCCCAGTGCATCGTCGTCATAGGCGGTGCCCGGCTCGAGCATCGACCGCAGCGCCTTTCCCTGCACGGCGTCGGTGAAGATGTCGGCCCCGATGAGCCATGAGGCGTCGGCGGCGCTCTGCCCCAGCAGATGCTGCTCGGTGAGCGCGCCGAAGACGTCGGCGATCGACTCGTTGAGCGCCCCCGGCTGCCCCTGATAGTCGAGGTTGGCCGTGGTCTGGATGACGCCGTGACCGAGTTCGTGTCCGATCACCGTGACCGAGCTTGTGAAGCCCCGGAACACCTCGCCGTCTCCGTCGCCGAAGACCATGCGGGAGCCATCCCAGAACGCATTGTCGTAGTTCTTGCCGTAGTGCACGGTGGCGTCGAGCGCGGCGCCCTTGCCGTCGAGCGAGACGCGTTCGAATGCGTCGAGCAGCATCTGGAACGTCGCCCCGAGGCCATCGAACGCCTGGTTCACGGCGTCGTCGCCGACGGGCGCGTCGTCTTCTCGTCGCACCACGGTGCCTGGCAGCGTCTCGGTGCCCGCCGCATCGCTGATCGTTCGATCGGGTGCGTCATCGACCTCGGCGACGAGGGAGCCATCGTCGGCGATCGAAAGGCGCAGCTGCGCGCGAAACTCGGGCCGCACGATCGCCAGCGTCTGCCGTGCGGCCGCTGCCGCCTGTGGCAGGTGCTCGGCCTGCGCGAGTCGCGTCAGCACATACGACGGCACGATCTCCTGGATGCTGTTCATCTGCGTCACCTCTCGTCACCTGTCCCCTGCTCCGACTGTAACCCCGACCTCCGGCGTTGAGACTGGTAGTGCCTTGTTCGGGTCTGACTCGACCACCGACTGACTTCGTGTCTTTGCAATGATCCGTCGGCCCGGGCGGGGCGTTCTAGTAGAGGACTGGCCAGGCAGGCATGACCTCATAGGAGCCTGGCTAGAGGCCCCCTCAACGTCCTGTCTGCCCGCCTGACCGGTCTTCGCGATCCCGGTAAGGAAGGCAGTATCCATCATGACAACAATCGCCCGTGAAGTCGTCGGCGGAGTCGACACCCACGCCGACACACATCACGCCGCAGTGATCGACACGGCCGGTCGTCGGCTCGGCGATGCCGAGTTCGCGACGACCCCAGCCGGTTACGCGGCGTTGCTGGCGTTCCTGCTCTCGTTCGGGGTGCTGCTGCGTGTCGGCATCGAAGGGACCGGCTCGTATGGGGCAGGGCTGGCCCGGTTCCTCCGCGCACAGGGCGTGGGGCTGGCCGAGGTGATCCGTCCGAACAGGCAGGTCAGGCGGATGCGCGGTAAGTCCGACCCGATCGACGCCTACGCGGCCGCCCAGGCAGCACTCGCCGACCCAGACCTGCCTGTCCCGAAGACCGCGGACGGGCACGTCGAGGCGATCCGTCAGCTGCTCCTCGCGCGGCGCAGCGCCGTCAAGGCCCGCACCGCCGCTCAGGTCCAGATCAAGGCGCTGCTGATCACCGCACCCGACCCAGTCCGGGCGAAGTATCACGGCATGACCGACGCGGCCCTGATCACCGCGCTGTCCCGCACCCGCGGCAGCGACGACACCGCCACGGATTCGGCCCTGCACGCGTTGCGGTCCCTCGCCCGCCGTCACCAGCACCTCAGCGCGGAGATCACTGATCTGGACCAGGCACTGGAACGACTCGTGACCGCGCAGAACCCCGCCCTGGCCGCGACCAAGGGCGTCGGGCCCGTCACTGCTGCGCAGCTGCTCGTCACCGCCGGCGACAACCCGGACCGACTCCGCAGCGAGGCCGCGTTCGCCGCGCTGTGCGGGGCAAGCCCGATCCCCGCCTCCAGCGGCAAGACCACCCGGCACCGCCTCAACCAGGGCGGCGACCGGCACGCCAACGCGGCCCTGCACCGCATCGCGCTGGTCCGGATGAGCTATGAAACCCGCACCCGCGACTACATCGCGAAGAAACGCGCAGAAGGCAAGACCACGAAAGAGATCATCCGCTGCCTCAAACGAGCGATCGCCCGCGAGATCTTCACCCTGCTCACCCAGCAAGTCGAGGTCCCCCGGATCGATGACCTCCGGCCCCTCCGGCAAGCCCGAGGCATCAGCCTCGAAACCGCCGCACAACACTTCAACGTCTGGCCCATGAAAATCTCCACCATCGAACGCGGCAAACGACGCGACGACGACTTCGCCAACACCTACCGCCAATGGCTCCTCACCGCTTGACAACCCATAGGAGCATCATCACACCTGCAGGGCTGCGGCGGCATCGCGCAGCGCGTCGACGACGGCGGGCACGATCGCATCGGTGATGCGCGCGGCGGGCCCCGAGATCGACAGCGCGGCGACGGGGCTCGCACCGGGTATCGCCATGGCGATGCAGCGCACGCCGACCTCCTGCTCGCCGTCGTCGATCGCGAACCCCCGCCTGCGCGACCGGCGCAGATCGGCGACGAGGGCATCCTCGGTGTCGAGCGTCGACGGAGTGAAGGTCGGCAGGCCGGTGCGCTCGACGATCTCACGCACCCTCGTCTCGTGCATGGTGGCGAGCATCGCCTTGCCGACACCGGAGGCGTGCGGAAGCACGCGCCGCCCCACCTCCGTGAACATCCGCATTCGATTGCGGGATGCCACCTGCCCGACATAGAGCACGAGGTCGCCATCCATGACGGCGAGGTTCGCCGTCTCGTGGAACAGCTCTTCGAGATGCTGCAGCAGCGGCCCTGCCTTCTCGGCGACGGGCGGCGCCGCATGGCGCCCGAGCCCGATGAGTCCCGCCCCGAGCGCGTACCGGCGCTGATCGGACTGCGTCACATAGCCGAGGTTCTGCATGGTGCGCAGCAGCCGGTGCGCGGTGGGAACGGCCAGGCCCGTCTGCTCAGCGAGCGACGCGAGACCGGCTTCGCCCTGCTCGGATGCGAGCGCCTCCAGCAGGGCGAAGGCTCGCTCGACCGACTGCACACCGGGTTGAGATTCCATAATACGGAATTATACCTCCAAGAAGTGGAGTGTCGTTCTACAGTGGGTGCGTTCGACATCGTGAGGAGCACCATCGCCATGACCGATTACCAGCAGCGCGCCGACCTGTCCGTCGCCACCCCCATCGCCGACTTCGCCGAGGAGACGCTGGCCAGGGTCGGCCTTGACGTCGGCGCCTTCTGGCAGGGAACGAGCGACCTCATCCACGACCTCGGCCCGCGGGGTGCCGAGCTGCTGCGCGTGCGCGATGAGCTGCAGGAGCGGATAGACGAGTACCACCGTGCGCAGCCGGGCCCCGTCGACATCGACGGCTACATCGCGTTCCTCACCGACATCGGGTACCTCGTCGCCGAGCCGAACGGGGTGCGGGCGACGACGACGAACGTCGACCCCGAGATCGCCGCGGTGGCCGGTCCGCAGCTGGTCGTGCCGCTGCTCAACGCCCGCTTCGCGCTGAACGCCGCGAACGCGCGCTGGGGGTCTCTGTACGACGCGCTCTACGGCACCGACGCCATCCCCACCGACGGCGATCTTGCGCCTGGGCGCGAGTACAACGCCGCGCGCGGTGCGGAGGTCATCGCGTTCGGGCGACGCCTGCTCGACGAGATCGCGCCGCTGACCGAGGGGTCGCACGCCGATGCGGCCGGGTACCGCGTGCAGGATGGCTCCCTGCTCGTCGGCGAGGCGGCGCTCGCCGATCCTGCCGCCTTCGTGGGATACACCGGCGCCGCCGACGCGCCGACCGCCATCCTGCTGCGCCACAACGGACTGCACGCCGAGATCGCGATCGACCGCGCGGGCAGCATCGGCGCCACGGATGCCGCGGGCGTGCAGGACATCGTGCTGGAGTCGGCGATCACCACGATCATGGACCTCGAAGACTCGGTCGCGGCCGTCGACGGCGATGACAAGGCGCTGGGCTACCGCAACTGGCGCGGCCTCATGGATGGCACCCTCAGCGAGCAGGTCGACAAGGGCGGTCGCACGATCACGCGAACGCTCGCCGTCGACCGCACCTACACCACACCCGACGGAGGCGCGCTCACGCTGCCCGGTCGGTCGCTGCTGTTCGTGCGCAACGTCGGTCACCTGATGACAAGCGATGCGGTGCTCGATCGGGATGGCGCGGAGGTGCCGGAGGGCATCCTCGACGCGATCATGACCGCCCTCGGCACGCTGGCCGAACGCCCGGGCAGCAACTCGCGCACGGGCTCGATGTACATCGTGAAGCCGAAGATGCACGGCCCCGACGAGGCCGCGTTCACGGTGGCGCTGTTCGAACGCGTCGAGCAGCTGCTCGGGATGCCGGCGGGCACGATCAAGGTGGGCATCATGGACGAGGAGCGCCGCACCTCGGCGAACCTCGCCGCCTGCATCGCGGAAGCCCGCGATCGCGTCGTGTTCATCAACACCGGGTTCCTCGACCGCACGGGCGACGAGATGCACACCTCGCGTCTGGCCGGACCCTTCGCCCCCAAGGGCGAGATGAAGGCATCCGCGTTCATGCAGACCTACGAGCAGCGCAATGTGGCGATCGGCATCGCGGCGGGGCTGGATGGCCGCGCACAGATCGGCAAGGGCATGTGGGCGATGCCCGATCTCATGCACGACATGCTCGAGCAGAAGATCGGCCACCCGACGTCCGGAGCGTCCACGGCCTGGGTGCCGTCGCCGACGGCCGCGACCCTGCATGCGCTGCACTACCACCAGGTGAACCCGTTCGAGGTGCGCGCGACGCTGCCGGGCGATGACCCCGAGAGCCTGAAGGTGCTGCTCACTGCCCCGCTCGCCGAGCCAGGGTCGCTCACGCCCGACGTCGTGGCGACCGAGCTCGACAACAACGTGCAGTCCATCCTGGGGTACGTCGTGCGGTGGATCGATCAGGGCATCGGATGCTCGAAGGTGCCAGACATCCACGGCGTCGCCCTCATGGAGG
>JASGDS010000091.1:0-5101 GCA_047607025.1 Microbacterium sp. | reverse complement strand
GGCCGTTCCGGCACGGAACGGCCTCACCAGCGGGACTCGAATCGGTCATGCCTTCCACTCCCCTGCCTCGCGGAGGCGCCGGATCTCGTCGCGCACCGAGGTGTCACGGCCGGCACGCTCGTTGACGAGGGCGGAGCCGCCGCCGTCCTCCCAGAAGTCGTCGACGGTGCGTCCTTCGAGCTGTCCGCGCCTCGTGTGCACGTCCACCGCGTAGTCCGGGATCTCGATCGGCTTCTCACTCGCGTTCATGTAGTGCATCGTGAGGTTCGCGTATTCGTCGCTTGTGCGATCCTTGGTGCGTTCGGCCAGGAAGCGGATGGCGTGCACCGCGAACAGCCATCGGTCGCCGAAGGAGCGGTCGAGCCTTTCGTGCATCTGGAAGAGGCTGTTGACGACCACCGGCTCGAGCCAGGTGCCATCGCCCGCGTCTTCGCAGCTGATCACGCTCAGACGCGACCACATCATCTCCTCGAGCGCCGCGCTCGACTCGAACATCTCACGGCCGACCTTGAGGGCGAGGATGACGTCGCCGCGCCGGATGGACTTCTGGAGCGTGGAGATCAGCTCGTCTGCCGCGTATCCGCGCTTCGACGTCACGTGGGTCCAGGGATCCTCGGAGTAGTGAACAGGCATGGTGGTGTCTCCTTTACCGGGGCCGGTCAGTTCTCGTTCGCGATGTCGTCGAGAACGCTCGTGTCGAACAGCGTGTCGAAGTCGCCCTCGACGCCCTGGTCTTCCAGGGTCTTGATGTTCGCGGCGATGCCGTCCTCGCTCATCGTGAGCAGCCCGTTGGCCTTGGTCTCGTCCGTGGCGACAAGATCGATGTAGGTGACGGCGGCGAGCTTCTGCTGCTCCAGGTCGAGGTTCTGGTCCTTGCCCGGGCCCTCCACGACGTACTCGGCGGCAGCGTCCGTGTCGGCGAGCGCCGTCTCCCAGCCCTTCTGGGTCGCAGCAACGATGCCGGTGATGGCGTCACGCTTCGCCTCATCCTCGAGAGACGAGCGCTTGACGAAGAGCACATCTCCCCACGAGTTGTAACCGTACTTGTCGAGGGTGAAGGTGACGGTGTCGATCCCCTGCTGCTGGAGCGTGATCGGCTGGTTGTTGAGGAAGGACAAGAATGCGTCGCAGTCGCCGGCGACCAGCGGCGACGGGTCGAAGTCTGCGGTGACGTACTCGACGTCGTCCTTGTCGATGCCGTTCTGAGCGAGGATCGCGTCCATGCCCGCCACGCCGCTGGTCTGGATGCAGAGCCTCTTCCCGATGAGATCCTCAAGGGTGTTGACCGGCGCGTCTGCGAGCGACATGATGCTTGTCGGGTTGACCTGCAACGTCGCTGCGACGATGACCAGGTCCGCGCCCTCCGTGTTGGCGCGGGCGATGGTGTCTGTGCTGCTGACGCCGACGAGGACCTTGTCCGACTGCACCAAGGGCTCGACCGTGGTGGACGGCCCGCCGGGAGCGATCGTGAGGTCGACGCCCTGATCCGCGTAGAGACCGTCGCGCTCGGCCACGTACGGCCCCATGTTCTCGACATTGGCGATCCAGCCGAGTTGCATCGTGGCCTCGAAGTTGCCGTCGGCGGTGTCGTCGGAACTCGAGCAGCCCGCCAGCAGGAGCAGCGTCGCCGACGCCGAGGTGAAGATGCCGAGGGCGCGCAGGGCGCGCCGAGATGATGTTGACATGTGTGTGTCCTTGGTTCGGGGGATTGGTTCTGGGGATTGGTGTGGGGGTAGACGCCTCGCCGAGGGCGGCCTCCGGGGTCAAGGATTCCGGAGACTCGCCAGGGGAGGAGGATGGCAGCCCGGCCTGCTCTCCGGCGGTACCGGAGGGAGGGGGCTCAGCGGCGTCGACCGGGGGCGCGCGAGTTCGAGAGGCGCCAGCCTCCGCAGTCGCGGGTGACGCGGGTCAGGGTGATCACGATGGCTCCCAACGAGCGGACGACATGTCGGGTGACGCTGTCGCGGGTGGTTCGTGAGACGACAGTAGCCACGCCGCTCCCGTTGCTCCAAACCGTCCGGCGAGTATTAACCGATGCGAAACAAACTCGTCACAACCCGCCTCCGCGCGGATCGTTAACCTTGCGGTGGCAAGGAAGTACGACATGCGATCGCGAGGGTCGCCGCAGATGTCGCCGACGGGGCATCGATGCCGCCGACCACCCCCGCGCCGGTGCATCCAGACGACGACAGAGATGGTGATACCCGCAATGGCGACGAGAGTGGCAGCCGTGACAACAGCCTGAAGGTCCGGAGTCAATTCGACTGGGGACCTTCGTGTTTCAGCTGTGCAGGGATGCCAGGCGTGCGGCTGCCTCTTGGAGCACGGACAGACGCTTGCTGGCGGTGAAGCGCACGAGCGTCGCGAACTGCGCGCGATGCTTTGGCGTGACGAACGCGGTCAGCGGGATGCCGACGACCCCGACCCGTGCGGGCAGCTGGTGGCTGAAGGCTTCGGCATCCTCGCCGACATCAGCCACGGTGAAGTAGGAGCCGGCGGGCGCTGACACCGAGAATCCGGCCGCGACGAGACCGTTGCCGAGCACGGTCGCACCGGCGGCGAGCTCGTCGCGCACGCCGATGAAGTACGCGTCGGGCAGGCGAAGGCCCACCGCGATCGCCGGCTGGAACGGCGATCCGTTGACATACGTCAGGTACTGCTTCACCGTCGTCACCGCGGTGATGAGATCTGCGGGGCCCGTGATCCAGCCGATCTTCCAGCCCGTGGTGCGGAATGTCTTTCCGCCCGACGAGATCGACAGCGTGCGCTCGGCGGCTCCTGGAAGCGTTGCGATCGGCAGGTGGGGCGCTCCGAACGACAGGTGCTCGTACACCTCGTCCGTCAGGATGATCGCGTCGTGCTGCTCGGCGAGGCGCACGATCTGCGCCAGCACCTCGGGGGCGAAGACGGCTCCCGTCGGGTTGTGCGGGTTGTTCACCAGGATGGCCCGGGTACGTTCGGAGAACGCATCGGCCAGCAGATCGAGGTCGGGCTGGAAGTGAGGCCACGGCAGCGGGACCGCGCGCAGCCGTGCCCCGCTCAAGGCGACAGCGGCGGCGTAGGAATCGTAGAACGGCTCGAAGACGATGACGTCGTCCTCTGGCCCGTCGACGAGCGCGAGAACGGCGGCGGTGAGCGCCTCCGTCGCCCCGGCTGTCACGAGAACTTCGGTCTCTGGGTCGACCCGAAGGTCATAGAAGCGCTGCTGGTGCTCGGCGACCGCCTGCCGCAGATCGGGGATGCCGCGCCCCGGCGGGTACTGGTTCCGGCCATCCGCGATCGCCGCCCTCGCCGCCTCGAGCACCTCGGCCGGTCCATCCTCGTCGGGAAAGCCCTGACCGAGGTTGATCGCACCCGTGGCGGAGGCAAGCGCCGACATCTCGGCGAAGATGGTCTGAGCGATGCGGCCGGACGCGTCCACGAGTCCGGCGCCCTGGGCGGTGCGATACCACGCTCCTGCGAGATGGGTCATCTGTTCAGGCTATTCGTCATTCCGCTCGCATAGACTCACAGTCCGGTCATAGAAAGATACACATTCGCCTGAACCCAGCCATAAGTCGCTCACAGGGTCGGGTCGGATGCTGATTGACGTCACCTCAGAAGGAGTCAACATGGACACCTCTCGCAACGACGAGAATTCTTCAGCACCCACCACAGACTCGACCCAGCCGACGAGCGCCGCCACCGGATGGCCCACGAACATTCCTCCCCGTCCCGACCTGCCGACGTCACCGCCGACAACGCAGCAGACGAATCAGACGCAGCCCACCACGCCACTGTCGGCAGGATGGACCGTCGCCGAGCCCACCGCGCAGAAGTCGGCCAAGCAGAAGTCGGGCGCCGGTCGTGTCACGGCCCTGGTGCTCGCCTCGGCCCTCATCGGTGGCGGCCTCGGCTTCGGCGGCGCCTGGGCGGGTGGTGCCTTCAAGGACGACTCGTCTGGCACGGCGATCTCGTCGAGCAGCACGGGCGGCGCGACCGTCGTGAACAACACCGACTCCGTGACGGAGGCCACGGCCGTCGCATCGACCGCGCTGCCCAGCGTCGTCACGATCGAGGTGTCGGGCGGCGAGTCCGCCGGCTCCGGTTCCGGCGTCATCCTGAGCGACGACGGCTATGTCGCCACCAACACGCACGTGCTGACGCTCGGCGGCGAGATCAGCGACCCGACGATCAAGGTCACCGCCTCCGACGGCACGATCTACGACGCCACGGTCGTCGGCATGGACCCGACCTACGACCTTGCCGTCATCAAGCTCGACGGTGCTTCCGGCCTGACGCCCATCGACTTCGCCGACTCCAGCAAGCTCAACGTGGGCGGAACGGCCATCGCGATCGGCGCTCCGCTCGGGCTCGACAACACGGTCACCACCGGCGTCATCTCGTCGCTCGAGCGCAGCATCGAGATCCAGTCCTCCGAAGCGCCGGAGGGCGATACCACCGACGACAGCCAGAACGGCGACGGCAGCGATGACGGCGACGAGGGCACGACGCCCTGGTACTTCGACATTCCCGGTCAGGGCGACGACGAAGAACAGCAGCAGACGCAGACGCAGACGCAGTCGATCGCCATCTCGGTCATCCAGACCGACGCCGCGATCAACCCGGGCAACTCGGGCGGTGCGCTGCTCGACAGCGAGGGCAAGCTGATCGGCATCAACGTCGCCATCGCGACGGCCGACGAGTCGTCGTCCGAGAGCGGATCGATCGGCGTCGGCTTCGCGATCCCGTCGAACATCGTCGATCGCATCACGCAGGAGATCATCGACAACGGCGAGGCGACGCACGGACTGCTCGGCGCGGGCGTCAAGGATGCGTCGACGATCGAAGGCGCGACCCACACCGGTGCCTACATCGCCGAGGTCACCTCGGGTGGCGCGGCGGAGAAGGCGGGCCTCAAGGAGGGCGACGTCGTCACCAGCTTCAACGGCGAGAATGTGTCGGATGCCGCCGACCTCACCGCCAGGGTGCGCGCAGCGGCCGCCGACAGCGACGCGACGCTGACCTACATCAGGGACGGCAAGGAGGCGACGGTCGACCTGACCCTCGGCACGCTCGACAGCTGAGCGTCACACCTTTCAGAAGCGGTCGGCCGCTCCCG
>JASGDS010000090.1:0-17306 GCA_047607025.1 Microbacterium sp. | reverse complement strand
CGAGGATGGCGCCTGCCCACACGACGCTGAGCAGCACGATCGATTTCGGAACAGGCAGCGCGAGGGCCGCGATCGGCGTGTACGTGCCGGCGATCAGCAGCATGATGTTCGAGTGGTCGATGCGCTTGAGCAGCAACTTCGTCTTCGGCTGCCAGTCGCCCCGGTGATAGAGCGCGGAATTGCCGAACAGCAGGAGCGACGAGACCATGTAGATCGCCGCGGCCCACTTCGCGGCGGTGCCGTCGGCGAGAACGATCAGGATGATGCCGAGCGCGAGGGCGATCGGCGTCATGGCGGTGTGGATCCAGCCGCGCCACGAGGGCTTCACCTCGCTGGCGGGCGTCGACACGGGATGTGTGGGCGGCAGGCTCAGCTCGGTCATGCTTCGACGCTACGCCCCCATGTATGCCGTCAGCGGCACGTATTCCATGAATCCGCGATGAGCGGTGATGGCGCGCGCAGTGGCGGTACGCTCGGATGGTGAGCACGAGGCGCCAGGACGAGGGTCGAGGACCCCTGTACCGGGTGTACAACACTCGGCTCCACCGGCAGATCGACCCTGCGAAGGTTCCGCACCATGTCGCGATGATGATCGATGGCAACAGGCGCTGGGCCAGGCAGCTGGGCCTCTCGACCCCCGCACACGGGCACCGGGCGGGCGCCGCGAAGATGGTCGAGTTTCTGCAGTGGTGCGACGACCTCGGCGTGAAGGTCGTGACCCTGTACCTGCTCTCGGTCGACAATCTGCACAAGCGCGACAGCGCGGAGGTCGCCGACCTGCTGACGATCATCGCCGGTCTGGCGGGCGCGCTTTCGCAGCGGCCATGGCGGGTGCAGCACGTCGGCCGGCTCGATGGCCTGCCCGACTTCCTCGTCGCCGCGCTCGAGGATGCGGCGGCGCGCACCAAGGACAACACGGGGCTGCACGTCAACCTCGCGATCGGATATGGCGGACGGCATGAGATCGTCGACGCGGTCAGGTCGATCATGCGCGAGCACTCGGAGGCGGGCGGATCGCTCGAGGAGCTGGCAGAGCATCTCACTCCCGAGCAGATCGGCGCGCACCTGTACACCGGCGGCCAGCCCGATCCCGACCTCGTCATCCGCACGAGCGGTGAGCAGCGGCTGAGCGACTTCCTCGTCTGGCAGAGCGCGCACAGCGAGTTCTACTTCGTCGAGGCGCTCGGCCCCGACCTGCGCGAGGTCGACTTCCTGCGCGCCATCCGCGACTACACCACGAGGGAGCGACGGTTCGGGAAGTGACGTGATCCTTTCGGGATGAGAGAATCTCTGAGTGACCACGTTGGCAGAGTTCCAGAGCACGTTCGAGGTCGAGCCTGGGTACTTCAACTGGGCGCGGTTCGGGCCCCTCTCGTCGACCGTTCGCGACGAGGCCGTGCACATGCTCGATCAGCTGGCGAGCGGTCGTGAGGCGAGCTCGCGCTTCATCGAGGCAGCGGGGCAGGATGCCCGCACGCAGGTCGCGAAGCTGCTCGGATGCCCCGACCACGAGGTGACACTGCAGCCGTCGACGAGTCACGGCCTGCAGCAGACGATCTACGGCATCACGGGCGGAATCGTCGCCTCCGCGCTCGACTTCCCGAGCATCACGGTGCCGATCGTGCGCGCCGCACGCAGCGCGAAGGTGACACCGCAGTGGATCGACCGAGGCTTCCGCTTCGTCACGCCCGAGGCGGTGGCCGACGCGCTCACCGATGAGACGAGCGCCCTCGCCGTCAGCCTCGTCGACTTCCGCACCGGGTACCGGGCCGACCTCGCCGCCCTCCGCGAGGTCATCGGAGACGATCGGCTGCTCATCGTCGACGCCACGCAGGCGTTCGGTGTGGTGGATGTCGACTGGTCGCTCGCCGATGTCGTCGCCGGGCACGCCTACAAATGGCTGCGCGCGGGCCGCGGCACGGCCTTCGCGCGCTTCGGGCATCGTGCGCGCGTCGGCATCGATCCGGTGCTCTCGGGTGTGACGGGCACGGCCGATGCCGACGCCTACGAAGAGGTGCCTGCGCCGGATGCGTCTGCGCGTGCGTTCACGGTCGCCCCGTGCGACCCGCTCGCCGCCGTGCGGCTGACGGCCGCCGTGACGCAGGTTCGGGATGTCGGCATCGATGTGATCGATGAGGCCCTCGTCGCGCAGACGCAGCGCGTCATCGATCTCGCGGACGAGCATGGCATCGACGTGCTCACCCCGCGCGATCCGGCCAGACGCGCCGGAATCGTCGCGCTCGCCCCCGCCGCGTCACGGGTCGGCACGCTCGGCGCCGTGCTCGCCAATGACGGCATCAGCGCCACGGTGCGCTCGGGGCTCGTGCGCATCGCCCCACACGTGGGAACGAGCGACGAGTCGTTCGAGATGCTGGGGCGCTCCTTCGCCGTCTTCGCGCAGAGCGCCCCTCCCGCTCACAGCGGAAGTTAACGAGAGCGTCATCCAGAAACCGCGTGTCGGGCGTGTCGGCGTGATGATCGCGCCGTACGTTCAGATCACCGGGCAAGGCGCTCGGTCGAGTCGACCATCCAAAGCGCGACTCGTGGTTCGGGTCGACTCGCTGATCCCGGGCGGATGCCCGGAGTCGGGAGTGTCACGTGGCCAGCACGACGAAGACGACCACCGCCAGGGCGACCAGCCAATCGAGCGACACCGAGATCACACCGGACACCGATCTGCACACCTTCGTGCTCGACACGTCGGTGCTGCTGAGCGATCCCGGTGCGTTCTTCCGGTTCGCCGAGCACAGCGTCGTCATCCCCGTGGTCGTGATCACCGAGCTCGAGGCGAAACGCCATGATCCAGAGCTCGGCTACTTCGCGCGAGCCGCGCTGCGGCACCTGGATGAGCTGCGCATCGAGCACGGACGACTGGATTTCGCCGTTCCCGTCGGCGAAGGAACCCTCAGGGTCGAGCTGAACAACACCGACCCGAACGTGCTGCCCAGCGGCATCCGTCTCGGCGACAACGACACCAGAATCCTCGCGGTCGCTGCGCATCTCGCGCAGGATGGCCAGAACGTGACGGTCATCTCCAAGGACCTCCCGATGCGGGTGAAGGCCGCCTCGCTCGGCATCAGTGCGGAGGAGTACCTCGCTGAGCAGGCGATCGACTCCGGATGGACGGGCATCTCCTCGTTGCAGCTGTCGGGCGACGAGATGTCCGACCTGTACGAGACCGAGGTCGCCACCCACGAGGACGTTCTCGGGCTCCCCGTCAACACGGGCCTCGTCATCCAGTCCGAGCGCGGCTCGGCTCTCGGGCGCGTCTCCGGTGACGGCGAGCTGAGGCTCGTTCGCGGCGACCGCGACGTGTTCGGGCTGCACGGACGCTCCGCAGAGCAGCGCATCGCGATCGACCTGCTGCTCGACACGTCCGTCGGCATCGTCTCGCTCGGCGGGCGCGCGGGAACGGGCAAGTCGGCGCTCGCGCTGTGCGCGGGGCTCGAGGCCGTGCTCGAACGACAGCAGCAGAAGCGCATCATCGTGTTCCGCCCGCTGTTCGCGGTCGGTGGCCAGGAGCTCGGCTACCTGCCTGGCGACCAGGCCGAGAAGATGAACCCGTGGGGGCAGGCGGTCTACGACACGCTCGGCTCCGTCGTCTCCGAGAACGTGCTCGACGAGGTCATCGAGCGCGGCATGCTCGAGGTGCTTCCGCTCACGCACATCCGCGGTCGCTCGTTGCACGACGCCTTCGTGATCGTCGACGAGGCGCAGTCGCTCGAGCGCAACGTGCTGCTGACGGTGCTCAGTCGCATGGGCCAGAACTCACGCGTCGTGCTCACCCACGATGTCGGCCAGCGCGACAACCTGCGCGTCGGCCGTCACGACGGCGTCGCGAGCGTGATCGAGACGCTCAAGGGGCATGACCTGTTCGGCCACATCACGCTCACGCGCAGCGAGCGCAGCGCGATCGCCGCCCTGGTCACCGACCTCCTGGAGATCGGCGAGCTGTCCTGATCAGCCGGGGTGGGTCATCGAGAGCAGATCGAGCTTCTCGTCGAGCACTGCCTCGGTGATCTCACCCCGCTCCACGTAGCCGAGGTCGATGACCGACTCGCGCACCGTGATGCCCTTGGCGACGGCGTTCTTGGCGATCTTCGCCGCCGCTTCGTAGCCGATCACCTTGTTCAGCGGCGTGACGATGGACGGCGACATGCCGGCGAATGCGGCCGCACGCTCGACGTTCGCCTCCAGGCCATCCACGGCCTTGTCTGCCAGCACGCGCGAGACGTTGGACAGCAGGCGGATCGACTCGAGCAACGCGGTGCCCATGACCGGGATGGCGACGTTGAGCTCGAAGGCGCCGGACGCGCCGGCCCAGGCGACCGTCGCGTCGTTGCCGACGACGCGCGCGCACACCTGTAGCGTCGCCTCGGGCAGCACGGGGTTGACCTTGCCAGGCATGATCGATGAGCCGGGCTGCAGGTCGGGGATGTGGATCTCGCCGAGGCCGGTGTTCGGGCCCGAGCCCATCCAGCGCAGGTCGTTGTTGATCTTCGTGAGCGAGACGGCGATCGTGCGCAGCGCGCCGGATGCCTCGACGAGACCGTCGCGGTTGGCCTGCGCCTCGAAGTGGTCCTTCGCTTCGGTGATCGGCAGTCCGGTCTCGCTCGCGAGCAGCTCGATGACCTTCTGCGGGAAGCCGACGGGGGTGTTGATGCCGGTACCGACCGCGGTGCCGCCCAGCGGAACCTCGGCGACGCGGGGGAGGGCGGCCTCGACGCGCTCGATGCCGAGGCGGATCTGGCGGGCGTAGCCGCCGAACTCCTGGCCGAGGGTCACGGGCGTGGCGTCCATGAGGTGCGTTCGGCCCGACTTCACGACGGTCTTCCACGCCTCGGCCTTGCGTTCGAACGCTTCGGCCAGGTGGCCGAGGGCGGGAACGAGGTCGGTGATGAGGGCCTCGGTCACGGCGACGTGCACCGAGGTGGGGAAGACGTCGTTCGACGACTGCGAGGCGTTGACGTGATCGTTGGGGTGCACCTCGCTGCCGAGCTTCTGGGTGGCGAGGGTCGAGAGCACCTCGTTCATGTTCATGTTCGACGAGGTGCCTGAACCGGTCTGGTACGTGTCGACGGGGAACTGGTCGTCGTATTCGCCCGTGACGACGTCGTCCGCGGCGGATGCGATCGCGTCGGCGATGGCGCCATCCAGTGTGCCGAGCTCCTTGTTCGCGAGTGCGGCCGCCTTCTTGATGCGGGCGAGCGCCGCGATCTGACGCGACTCGAGACCCTTGCCCGAGATCGGGAAGTTCTCGACGGCGCGCTGCGTCTGCGCGCGATAGAGGGCATCTGCGGGAACCCGCACCTCGCCCATCGTGTCGTGCTCGATGCGGTATTCGATCTGGGCCATGGCGGACTCTCCTCAGGTGAACGCGTTCAGCGGATGGCGGATTCGGGGAAGGCGTTCATGCCCGCCCCCTTGATGACATGGGGCACCACGGTGCCCTCGGATAGACGATAGCTGACGCCGACGATGCCGAGCGCGCCGCCCGAGACGGCCTCGGTGATCATCTCGGACGACTGCAGGATCGAGTCGATCGTCTCGGCCAGGTGCAGGCGTCCGACGAGAGACGGATCGATGGGCTGACCGGGCCCCTGCTGGCGGGCAGCGGCATGCACGGAGGGCACGATCGGCGAGATGGTGCGCCAGATGTGGGTCGGCAGCACGGGCGGATTCTCGCCGACCGCATCGATCGCGGCCGCGACCGCTCCACAGGAGTCGTGCGCCAGCACGACCAGCAGCGGCACTTCGAGGGCGTAGACGGCGTACTCGAGCGACCCGATGATGGACTCGCCTGGCACCTGGCCCGCGTTGCGCACGACGAACAGGTCGCCGAGCCCCAGATCGAAGATGATCTCGGCCGACAGGCGGGAGTCGCTGCAGCCGAAGAGCGTGGCAAGCGGACGCTGACCGGCCGCAAGGTCATGACGGCGCTGCACATCCTGATGCGGATGGTGCGGCGTGCCCGCGACGAAACGGGTGTTCCCCTCGAGCATCGTCTGCCATGCCTGCGCTGGGGTGAGCGGATGGGTCATTGCGTCTGATCCTCGCTGCTGGACGCCTCGATCTCGTCGAGCTGGGACGAGATGAGCGAGGCGAGCTGGGCCGTCGTGTCGGGCGAGACGGAGCCGTAGGCGAGGACGTGATCATCGCCCACCTGCGTGCCGAGCGCATACGAGACGTTCTCGGTCGCGTTCGTTCCCGCGAGCTCGTAGACATCCCACACGCGCCCGTCGATCGTGAGCTGCTCGGTGGACGCCGCACCGTCGAGCACGAGCTGCGCCCAGGCGTCATCCGCATCGATACCCTGCGAGAACCGCAGGAAGCCGGCGTCCTGCTGCGGCACGTAGACGACGTTCCAGCTGACGGTCGAGCCGGAGTCGAGCTCGGCCGCATTCACCCGCCAGTCATCCGGCACATCGGGAACGACGAGAGCATCGCCGACAGCGTCCTCGGCGCTCTGCGCGATCGCCGCGACATCGATCGTGGGCGCTTCTGGCGCGCTGCCGCGAGGAACGGCGAAGATCAGCACCGCCGCGCCGACGACCGAGGCGCCGAGGGCGATGAGCAGGTTGTGAAAATTCTGGCTCGCCAGGTAGTTGCGGGAGCGCTGCGCCTTCTGGTCCGCGATGTCCTGCGGGGTCTGAGGGGCGTATCCGTCGGAACGCGCGGCGCGCGCCATCAGTCGGCGTCCTCGACAGCGCCACGTGCGGCATCCAGACGCTTCTTCGCGCCGAGCAGCCACTGCTCGCACCGCTCGGCGAGGGCCTCGCCCCGCTCCCACAGCGTCAGCGACTGCTCCAGCGTCGGCGCGCCCTGCTCGAGCTATGCGACGACGCGAACGAGTTCGTCCCGCGCCTGCTCGAACGTGAGCGAGGCGACGTCCGGGCGTTCGTCCGTCTCGGGGGTCGCGTCAGTCACAGCACCAGTCTACTTTCCGGCGGGGAGGGGACCGGTCGACGAGGCGCCGATGGCCCCTCGATCGAGGGTGATGATCAGGGGAGTGCCGGATGGCGCATCCTGCGGATCGCGCACGATCGCGCCTTCCGGGGTGTGGGCGATCGCGTACCCGCGGCTCAGCGTCGCATCGGGGGAGAGGGCGCGGAGGCTCGAACGCAGCTGCGCCGTGCGGGCCGCAGCATCGTCGAGCCGTCTGCGCACCACATCCCTGCCGTGCCCCAGCGTCAGCACCAGCTCCTGCTCGCGTCGCTCGAGGAACTGCTCGGGCGTGCGCAGCACGGGGCGGGAGCGCAGCTGCTCGAGCTGCGCGATGTCGAACTGCACCCGCTGCTGCAGTCGTCCCCGCGCGCGGGAGCGCAGCTGATCGACGAGCGCGCGCTGCTCGCCGACATCGGGCACGACGCGCTTGGCGGCATCCGTCGGCGTCGACGCGCGCAGATCGGCGACATCGTCGAGCAGCGGATGGTCGTTCTCATGCCCGATCGCGCTCACCACGGGAGTCGCGCAGGCCGCGACCGCACGCACGAGCCGCTCATCGCTGAAGCCCAGCAGCGTCTGCGGGTCGCCTCCGCCCCTGGCGATGATGATGACCTCGACCTCGGGGTCGGCGTCGAGCACCGCGAGCGCGTCGAGGATCTCCGGCACACTGCGATCGCCCTGCACGGCGGTGTACCTGGTGCGGATCGTCACCTCCGGCCAGCGCAGCTCCGAGTTGCGCAGCACATCCTTCTCGGCGTCCGACTTCTCACCGGTGATGAGCCCGACGACACCGGGCAGGAAGGGGAGCGGCTTCTTGCGCGCCGGATCGAACAGACCCTCCTCGCGCAGCTGACGGCGCAGGCGCTCGAGGCGCTCCAGCTGCTCACCCAGCCCGACGTGACGCATCGAGGAGACCTGAAAGGACAGGTCGCCCGCCTTGACGTAGTAGTCGGGCTTGACGCAGGCGATAACGTGGTCGCCGATCTTCAGCTCGGCGGGGATGCGGC
This sequence comes from Microbacterium sp., assembly GCA_047607025.1. Lineage (GTDB taxonomy): Bacteria > Actinomycetota > Actinomycetes > Actinomycetales > Microbacteriaceae > Microbacterium. The sequence continues at coordinate 9,354 of JASGDS010000090.1, read as the reverse complement.
TGCGCACGCTCGACCACACCCGGATGGAGATCTGCGCGTCCGACTGCAGGTCCTTCATCCGCCCGTAGATCGACCCGCCTCTGATGTTCCAGGAGGTGATCTCGCCCTCGACCCACACGGCGCCCCAGCGATCGATGAAGCCCTTGATCGTCTGGTTCAGGCGGGCGACGGATGTCGGTGCCTCCGCCGACGAATCGCGCGGCGAGACGGCATCGGCGTCTTGGAACGTGGTCATGGTCTCCCTCGGCGCCCGCTCAGTGACGGAACGTAGGATCGAAGGTGTCGTCGGCGATTGCCCTCGGGCGTTCCCAGACTATCGCCGACCACCGACAGCAAGAGGGCCGACAGTGACGGGCGAGTGAGCATGACCGATTCCGGACAGCCGAAGTACGGGCAGTATGCGACGCCGGAGGAGCAGCGCGCCAGAATGGGCCAGCCACCCGTGGCGCCGCAGCCGGTGCAGCCCGTGGTCGCGCCGCCGGAGGCGCAGAGCGCGCCCGAGGCGCAGCCATCCACGCGCAGCGCGACGAGCTTCCTGATCGACCGCATCATCACGGTCGCCCTGCTCGCCTACGGGCTCATCAGCGTGATCCGCACCATGGGGTCGATGGTGGACGTGCAGAAGATGTTCACCGCGGCCGGCATGACGGTCGACCTGTCCGACCCCGCGGCCGCACGCGCCTGGGGGATCGCTGCGGCCATCGTCTACGCCTCCGGCTTCGTGCTCACGGCGCTGTGGGCGTTTCGCCGACTCGCCCGCAGTAAGTGGGCGTTCTGGGTGCCGATCGTCGGGGCGATCGTGTTCACGGTGATCTCCAGCATCCTGATCGTGATCCCTCTGCTCGGGGACCCTGGCGCGATCGAGAGCATCCTGGAATGGGAGAAGTCCCTCGCGCAGTAGCGCAAGGGACTTCTCGACGGGTTTCGAGCCGCGGGTCAGGCCTTCGACTGACCGAACGAGCCGAGCTCCTTCGTAGCCTCGACCACGCGGGCGGCCATCGCCGTCTCCGCGATCTTGCCCCATGCGCGCGGGTCGTACTGCTTCTTGTTGCCGACCTCGCCATCCACCTTCAGCACACCCTCGTAGTTCGAGAGCATGTAGCCCGCGATCGAGCGGGTGAACGCGTACTGCGTATCGGTGTCGATGTTCATCTTCACGACGCCGTTGGCGACGGCGAGGGCGATCTCCTGCGGCGTCGAGCCGCTGCCGCCGTGGAAGACGAGGTCGAGCGGCTTCTCGCCCGTGCCGAAAGCCTCGGCGATGCCCGCCTGGATCTCGCCGAGCAGCTCTGGGCGCAGCTTGACGTTGCCCGGCTTGTACACGCCGTGCACGTTGCCGAAGGTGAGCGCGGCGATGTAGCGGCCCTTCTCGCCGAGGCCGAGCGCCTCGACGGCCTTGCGCACGTCGGCGACGGTCGTGTAGAGCGCCTCGTTCGAGCCCTCGTGCTGCACGCCATCCTCTTCGCCGCCGACGACGCCGACCTCGATCTCGAGGATGGCGTTGATGTTCTTCATGCGGGGAAGCAGCTCCGAGGCGATCTGGATGTTCTCATCCAGCGGCACGGCCGAGCCATCCCACATGTGCGAGTTGAACAGCGGGTCGCCTCCGGCCTTCACGCGCTCCTCCGACACCTCGATGAGGGGGAGGACGAAGCCCTCCAGAGCGTCTTTCGGGCAGTGGTCGGTGTGCACGCCGACGGTGATGGGGTAGTTCTTCGCGACCTCGTGCACATACTGCGCCATGGCGATCGCCCCGGTCGAGCGCGCCTTGACGGTGTGCCCGGCGAAGTAGTCCGCACCACCGGTCGTCACCTGCAGGATGCCATCTGAACCCGCTTCGGTCAGGCCCTGCAGCACGGCGTTGATGGTCTGCGAGCTCGAGACGTTGATCGCGGGGTAGGCGAAGCCACCTGCCTTCGCGCGGTCGAACATCTCGGCGTACTGATCGGGGGTTGCGACGGGCATGCGCATGCTCCTTCAAAAGAATGGGTCGTTGCACTGCAAGCCTAATGGCGGATCGCCCGACCTGACAGGGGTGATAAGAATCGCGGATCCTTCGCATGAACGATGGTGCAGAAGCACCCTGCACGGGCACGAGCCCGACTAGGGTCGGCAGTATGAATGCAACGACGCCCGAGACCGAACGCCTTGTGACCCTTCACCCCGACCGCAATATCGCGCTCGAACTGGTGCGAGCGACCGAGGCGGCGGCCATCCGGTCGGTTCCGTTCATCGGTCGAGGCGCAAAGGAGGACGCCGACGGTGCGGCGGTCGACGCGATGCGCGCGTTCCTCTCGACCGTCGACTTCGACGGCGTGATCGTCATCGGCGAGGGCGAGAAGGACAATGCGCCGATGCTCTTCAACGGCGAGCACGTCGGCACGGGCAGCGGACGCGCCTACGACATCGCGGTCGACCCGATCGACGGCACCTCGCTGACGGCGGCAGGCCGCAACAACGCGCTCTCGGTCATCGCGCTGAGCGACCGGGGCACGATGCTCGACGCATCGAGCGTGTTCTACATGGACAAGCTCGTCACTGGCCCCGCCGGCGTCGGCGTCGTGGACATCCGGCTGCCCATCGGCGAGAACATCCGCCTGCTCGCGAAGGCGCTCGGCAAGCCGGTGGACGAGATGGTCGTCTCGGTGCTGAACCGGCCACGTCACGACCAGCTGATCGAGGAGATCCGCGAAGCGGGTGCGGGCACCAGGCTCATGAGCGACGGCGACGTCGCAGGTGGCATCAATGCGGCCAGGCACAACGCCCGCACCGACATGTGCGTCGGTGTCGGAGGCAGCCCGGAGGGCATCGTCACCGCCTGCGCGATCAAGGCCCTCGGCGGGCACATTCAGGGGCGGCTGTGGCCGAAGGACGACGACGAGGCGCAGCGGGGAATCGATGCGGGCCTCAAGATGGACCATGTGTACGAGGCGGACGACCTGGTCGCAGGCAGCAACACGATCTTCGTCGCCACGGGCGTGACCGATGGCGCGCTGGTGGATGGCGTTCGGCGCCAGGACGGCTACATCTACACCGAGAGCGTCGTGCTGCGCGGTCACTCGGGCACGCTGCGGCGCATCTCGTCGGAGCACCTCGAGTCGAAGTGGCTGTGACGTTCACCCGGGTGATTCTGTGTGGTTCGTGACGTGTCTGTGATCGCGTGACGCTTTCGCGGTGAAACAATGGGTGTGGATCACCGACCACGACCAGAGGGGGAGACATCGTGACCGTGAGTGATACCGCGCAGCTTCAGGCGCAGGCCAGCGCCGAAGTCGCAGACCCCGCACGTCGGCCGGATGTGCTGCTTCGACGCAGGCACGATGCCGACCACGAGGCGAGCCCGTGGTGGTTCATCGGTGCGTTCGTCGTGGTGACCGGAATCGTCATCAGCGCGCTGAGTCTCATTCCCGCCTGAGCCCGGCGAGGATCGCCGAGACGCCGGTGTCGAACTCGGCATCGGCATCCGCTCTGATCGCCTTCGCCGAGCGCGTGATCACGCCGAGCTCTGCCGCCTGCAGTCGTTGCTGCACGATCGATGCGTGTCCGAGCACATAGGGCAGCAGGATGGCGGCCGCGCGCTCGGGGTCGGGCGTATCGGTGAGTCCGGTGGTGAGGATGCGCCTGGGAGCGTCTTCGCCCAGCGAGAGCGCTTGCGTCGAGAGCACGACCTCTGCGCCATCGCGGTGCGCAAGCAGTGCGTCGCGCAGTGCCCGTGCGCTGTTGGCCGACGCAGCCTCGGCGACGATGCGGTCGGCAACGGCAGCCAGCAGCGCCTGCTTGTTCTCGAAGTGCCAGTACAGTGCGCTCGCCCGCACGCCAAGGGCCTCCGCGAGGCGCCGCATCGTGAGGTCGGCGAGACCCTGCGCATCGAGGATGGCGAGGGCCGCGGTGATGATGCTCTCGCGATCGTGACGTGCGGCGGCATCCGTGGTCATCATCCGACTATACTGAACACCGTTCAGTGAACGCTGTTCAGGAAGGGTCTCATGGAAAACCGGTTCGACGCTCGCGACCTTGCGCGCATTGCGGTGTTCGCCGCACTCATCATTGTTCTCGGGTACGTGTCGATTCCCGTCGGCGCCGTGCCGATCACCGGCCAGACGCTGGGCGTGATGCTGGCCGGCGCCGTGCTCGGCTGGCGCAGAGGCCCTCTCGCGGTGCTCGTCGTGCTGGCGCTGGCGGCGGTCGGGCTGCCCGTGCTCTCCGGTGGCTCCGGCGGGCTCGGCGTGTTCGTCGGACCGACGGCCGGATATCTCTTCGGCTGGATTCCCGGCGCCGCGGTGATCGGGCTCATCGCCAACTCGGGCAGAGGCAGGCTGGCCTGGTGGCGGGTCGCGATCGGGTGCGTCGTCGGAGGCATCCTCGTGATCTACGCCGTCGGCATCCCGGTTCTCGCCGCCGTCGCACACCTGTCGCTGTCGCAGGCGATCATCTCGAACTTCATCTTCCTGCCGGGCGATGCCGCCAAGGTCGCGGTCGCGACGCTCCTGACGGTCGCCCTGTACCGCGCCTATCCCGTCGCCTTCGGAACCCGTCGCCCGAGCGTCGCGCAGGCGTGAGCGTGTCCATCCGTCTCGAGGCAGTCGGGGTCGACGTGGACGGCACGACCATCCTCGATGACGTCACCGCCGACCTGGACGTACGTCGCATCGCGGTGATCGGCGCGAACGGGTCGGGGAAGAGCACCTTCGCTCGGGTGCTCGCGGGGCTCATCCCTGCGACACGCGGCACGGTCAGCGTGCACGGGATCGACCCGCAGCGCGAGAAGCGGGCCATCCGCGACCTCATCGGGTTCGTCTTCACCAATCCCGACGCACAGATTCTCATGCCGACCGTCGCGGAGGACGTCGCGCTCTCGCTTCGGGGCGCGGGGCTGTCGAAGGCCGAGACCGCTGACCGTGTGCGTGCCGAACTCTCGCGCTTCGGCCTCGCGGACCACGCCGACCAGAGCGCCTACAGCCTCTCGGGCGGCCAGAAGCAGCTGCTCGCGCTCGTCTCGGTGCTCATTCGACGGCCTCGTCTTGTCATCGCGGACGAGCCGACGACGCTGCTCGACCTCGGCAATGCGCGCAGGATGGCCGAACTGCTGCTGAGCGACGTCGATGCGCAGCTCGTCGTGCTCACGCACGACCTCGACCTCGCCGCGCGCTGCGATGTCGCGCTGCGGTTCGACGCCGGGCGACTGGTCGCCGTGGGGGAGCCGGCCGGTGTCATCGACGAGTATCGGGCATCCTGCGCATGATCTCGCTGTATCGGCCGGGCACGAGCATCCTGCACCGGATGTCGGCGGGCGCGAAGCTGGCACTTGTCGCGGTGCTCGCACTGGTGATCTCGCTCTGGTCTCACACCTGGGTCGCCGCGACGGTCGCCCTGGCACTGGTGTTCGCGCTGTTCGCGCTGGGCGGCTTCGGGCCGTTGACCTGGGCGAGGCAGCTGTGGTCGCTCGCGTGGCTCATCGTGCTGCTCGCGGTGTTCCAGCTCGTCTTCGCCGACCCGTTCGCCGCGTACATCAATACCGTGCGGGTCGTCTCGATCATCCTGCTCGCCTCACTGCTGTCGCTCACCACCCCGACATCGGCGCTCATCGAGACGCTGCAGACCGTGCTCGGGCCGCTGCGGCGAATCGGCGTCGACCCGTGGCGCGTGGCGTTCACGCTGCAGCTGACGATCACGCTCGTGCCCGTCGTCGCCGACTTTCTCCGGCGCATCCGCGAGGCGTATCGGGCGCGCGGGCTGCGGCCAGGCATTCGGATGGTCGTGCCGCTGCTCGTCATGTCGCTGCGCCATGCCGACGACGTCGCAGACGCCCTCACCGCCCGCGGCATCGCGTGAGGATAGGCTGAGCGGATGGCGAAGGGGAAGCCGAGGACGCGGCCGGAGAAGACGTCGCCTCAGGCCCCGCAGCCGACGCGCTTCGTGTCGATCACGCGCGAGAGCGCCCTCGCAGGGCACGCGGTGCACGGCGCGGCGGTCGACGCCGAGACGCGCTGTGTGCACTGGCACGGGCCGGACGACGTGCTGGCGATCCTCTTCCCGTGCTGCGATCGCTGGTATCCGTGCCACGCATGTCATGAAGAGGATGCCGATCATCCGGCCGCGCCTTGGCCATCCGGCAGCGATGAGATGCACGCACTGCTGTGCGGCAGGTGCGGCCAGACGACGGCGATCGGCGACTATCTGGCGACCAACGCCTGCGCCGGCTGCGGCGAGGGCTTCAACCCCGGGTGCCGCCTGCATCACTCGCTGTACTTCGACGCGCGGTAGGCTTGGAGGCTGGCTCCTCTGCCATCCACCCCGCTTCATGATTGGACGTCTGCTGTGCTCGCCGTGCACGACCTCGAGATTCGCGTCGGTGCGCGCACCCTGATGAGCGGGGTTGACTTTCGCGTGGCGGCCGGCGACAAGATCGGGCTCGTCGGGCGCAACGGGGCCGGAAAGACGACGCTCACGAAGGTGCTCGCGGGCGACGTGCTGCCGGCGAACGGCAGCGTCACGCGTTCGGGGGAGCTCGGCTATCTGCCGCAGGATCCGCGCTCCGGCGACCCGGAGGAGACGGCGCGCAACCGCATTCTCAACGCGCGCGACCTCGGCGACCTGACCGCGGGCATCCGCGAGTCCAGCGAGGCGATGGGATCGGATGACCCCGCGACGGCCGACAAGGCGATGAAGCGATACGCGCGCCTGGTCGAGCGCTTCGAGGCGCTCGGCGGGTACTCCGCCGAGGCGGAGGCGGCGTCGATCGCGCACAACCTCTCGCTGCCCGATCGCATCCTCGATCAGCAGCTGAAGACGCTCTCCGGTGGTCAGCGGCGGCGCATCGAACTCGCGCGCATCCTGTTCTCCGACGCCGAGACGATGATTCTGGATGAGCCGACGAACCACCTCGACGCCGACAGCGTCGTGTGGCTGCGGGAGTTTTTGAAGACGTTCCCCGGTGGGCTCATCGTCATCAGCCACGATGTCGAGCTCGTGGGCGAGACCGTGAACAAGGTCTTCTACCTCGACGCGAACCGTCAGGTCATCGACATCTACAACATGGGTTGGAAGCACTACCAGCGCCAGCGCGTGGCGGACGAGGAGCGCCGCAAGAAGGAGCGAGTCAACGCCGAGAAGAAGGCGGATGCGCTGCGGCAGCAGGCGGCGAAGTTCGGCGCGAAGGCGACGAAGGCGGCGGCTGCGCACCAGATGGTCGCGCGCGCCGAGAAGCTGCTGGCGGGACTGGAAGAGGTGCGTCAGGAGGATCGCGTCGCGAAGCTGCGCTTCCCGAAGCCGTCGCCCTGCGGCAAGACGCCGCTCATGGCATCCATGCTCTCGAAGTCGTACGGTGCGCTGGAGATCTTCGCCGGCGTCGATCTCGCGATCGATCGCGGCTCGAAGGTCGTCGTTCTCGGACTCAACGGTGCGGGCAAGACGACTCTTCTGCGCATCCTCGCCGGGGTCGACGAGAGCGACACGGGGCAGATCGAACCGGGCCACGGATTGAAGATCGGTTACTACGCGCAGGAGCACGAGAACCTCGACATTCATCGCTCGGTGCTCGAGAACATGATGTCGTCGGCACCCGACCTCAATGAGACCGAGGCGCGCAAGGTGCTCGGGTCTTTCCTGTTCACGGGTGACGACGTGCTCAAGCCTGCCGGTGTGCTCTCCGGTGGCGAGAAGACACGTCTGTCGCTCGCGACGCTCGTCGTGTCATCCGCCAACGTGCTGCTGCTGGACGAGCCGACCAACAACCTCGACCCCGCCTCGCGCGACGAGATCCTCGGCGCCCTTTCGCACTACGAGGGCGCCGTGGTACTCGTCTCGCACGACGAGGGCGCCGTCGAGGCGCTGAACCCCGAGCGTGTGCTGCTGCTGCCGGATGGCGTCGAAGACATCTGGAACAAGAGCTACATCGACCTCATCACCCTCGCCTGAAAGGCCTTCCCGCGCGGTACGCTCGGGCGATGGAGTGGGAGAGGCTGGGCTCGAGGCTCGCGTACGACGGCTGGGTGAAGGTTCGGCGCGACACCTACCGTCTGCCGAACGGCGTCGAGAGCGACTGGGACGTGATCGAGTCGGCGGATGCGGTGGCCATCCTGGCCATCACGCCCGATGCCGAGGTGCTCACGTTCACGCAGTTCCGGTCCGGCCCCGCGCGGGTGCTGCAGGAGGCGCCAGGAGGAGCGATCGAGGCGGGCGAGCCCGTGGTGGATGCCGCTCGCCGCAAACTGCGGGAGGAGACCGGCTACGCCGCGGATCACTTCATCGATGCGGGTGGCGCCTGGGACTCTTCGAACGCCACGAGGCGCAAGAGCCTCGTCTTCGCCGTCGGTGCGCGCCGGGTTCAGGAGCAGAGCCTCGACGCCGAGGAGTTCGGTGAGGTCTCGACCATCTCGCTCGACGCTTTCGCCGCGCTCGTGGCATCCGGCGAGCTGACCGACGCCGGCATCATCGCCTTCGCCCTGCTGCGCCTGCGTCGTGGCGCCATCGAGGTGCCGCCCGCTGCTCGCCCGCTCCTCGACCAGCTTCTCGCCGCCGTGTGAGACCGTTTCACCCGGCGGCGTCGAGGACGGCGTCTTCGTACTGCATGTCGGCGTCGCGCTTGCGTGCCGGCTTGGCGCGGGGGCGCGGCTCGTCATCGTCGTCGTCGTCGTCCGAGTCCTCGCCCGCGGCGCGCTCGGTGCGGATGATGTAGCCGATGAACACGAAGCCCATGATCGCGAAGAGAATCCACTGGATGGCGTACGAGAGGTGCGGGCCCGGGTCGATGTCCGGTGCCTCCAGCGCCGTCAGAGAAGCCGACGCCGCTGGATCCTCGCTCATCATCACGCCATAGGCCGCGGTGATCGTGCCCTGGCCCGAGACGTCGGCCGCGAGCGTCAGATTGATGTTCGCGAGCTGCCCCTCGGGCGCCCCACGATCCCGCAGAGGTTCTGTCGGCTTGAGGTGCGCCGTCACGGTGACGGTTCCCTCCGGCGGTGAGGGTACTCCGGTGGGGGCGTCGCCCTCGCTCGGTGGCACCCATCCTCGGTCGATCCAGAAGATGCGGCCGTCGTCGAGCTGCAGCGGAACGAGCACCTCGTACCCCACCGTGCCATTGAGTGGGCGGTTGCGCACGAACAGCTGCTCGGCGGCGAGATAGGTACCCGTGACGGTGACCGGACGCCACTCGTCGGCGTCGTCGAAGCCGTCCACTCCAGAGACCAGATCGGACAGCGGCACCGCGGGCGCCGCATAGTTCTGCTCGACGAGCGCGTTCGCGGCCTCGCGCGCGGAGTTGCGCGAGAACTGCCAGTGCGACAGGAAGCCGCACGCGACGGCGAACAGAATCGCGATCACGATGTACCCCGACCAGCGGCCCGCACGTGTGTG
>JASGDS010000089.1:0-3008 GCA_047607025.1 Microbacterium sp. | reverse complement strand
TGTTTCCCGAATACCGCGACCTGATCACCCGCCTGAAGGGTGAAGGCACCCACCACCGCTTTCTGCACCTGTTCGAGAGGCACAACGAGCTGGACCACCAGATCGCCGCGATGGAAAACCACGATGCAGGCGGCATCCACGCCGAGATCGAGACGCTGAAGAAGGAGAAGCTGCACGTCAAGGACGAGCTGTACGCCATCCTGCGGCAGGAAGCCGTGGCCGCGGGCAAATGACCTCGCCCACCGCGCCTTGCAACGAACCCGCCGGCCGGCGGGTTTTTTATACTCCTTGGGAGTAATACTCGGCGATTGAATTCCCTGACGACCGCATTGCGCACGGTGCGCAAATCCGCCGCCGCCTGGCGCAGCGTCGGGTCTTGCACTCCTCCCAGGTCGGGGGTGCGGACAACGCCCGACGTGGCCGCGTGCACGATTTCGTGCAACGCCACCGGGTACGAAGCCCCCACGGCGCCCGTCACGGACCCGCCGTTCAGCCACACGTCAATCGTTTTGGCGCGCGGCTGGCTGATGGTCAGGCCCAAGGATCGGGTCAACTGCGCGGGTACCCTGTCCCCGGCTTCGGCAACGCGGACATTGGTCGTGATGCCCATGCCCTCGATGGCGCGAAGACGGTCGGCGGCGTGTTGCGCGATGAGCCGCTGGTCCGCTGTCGGCGCGTTCTGCGCCAGCCACGCGGCGAAGGCGCTGGCGACAGGGTTCTGCCGCGCGGCTTGCGTGATCGCCGCTGCTTCGGCGGGGCTCGGTTCTGCGTACCCTCCTGTAGCGGGGTTGTTCGGGTTGGCGGGTTGCGCGGCGCCTGCGGGCGGCGGTGCAGGCGGTGCAGGCGGTGCAGGCGGTGCAGGTACGGTATCATCCTCTTGCCCCGCTCCCACGCTCTGGTCTACGACGGGAACAGCGCGTTGCGTAGACGGCAAGGGGATTACCCCCTGCTGTTCACCGGGGCTACTTTCTACAAATTGCCTACGCTCATCGTTGTAGGCTGTCATCAGCCACACCTTGCCAACGCCGTCCCACTGCAAGCGAATCACTGCAAGTTGAGCGGGGCCGGCGCCACGACGAACCACATACGCGCGGGGTAGACCACTGGTGTCGCGCTCTACGACGCCTTCTCTCAGAATGCGGGGGATTTCGCCGAGCATCCCTGGGTGATCAACCTCAATATGGCGTAAGCCCATCCGTTCATTACCGTACACAAACGCGATAGGACCGAGTTCGGGGTGCACGAAAGCATCTACGACCTCGCCGCGTTTCTCCTGCATCAGTTTCTTAATCGCGCTTTCCGGGTTGTTGGTGTATCCAGAGAAGATCGGGCCGAACGGGCCACCCTGTTGCGCTCCGTCGGAGAACGCACGGGATTGACTCGCGTTGGCGGGTTGCGCCGCGCCTGCGGGCAGTGCAGGTTCGTAGGCTGCGCGCTCGGGGCCGAACGCTGAAAAACCGGCGTTCGCTCCGTGGTATACCACCCGGGGCTCGCCGGTGTCAGGGTCCACGGCTTTGGATGCGGGGCTGAAATTGCCGGAAAGGAGAGTACGCAGTACACTTTGAACGTCTCCTTGCGCTGTTGAGCCGCGCGGCTCGGACGTTTCGGCGTCAGCGGCGGATACTCTCGGTGCAAGGAGGCTTTCTCGAAGCGTTACCCCGTGCAAGTACATGCGCTGAGTGTTTGGGTCGCGGTGCACCAACACCGTCACAACGTTGGCGCGGCCAGAAATATCCACCGGCGCGGCGACATAGAAACTGTCCTGCCGGCCATCCCGCGCACGGTGTACGACAACGCCGTTTTCAAGCACATTTTTCACGGCAGCGAAAGCCACTTTCTTCGCCGCATTGGCCCCGCCGTGTGCCAGTGAATTTCGTGCCGCCCTCTCGTCCAGCGCCACTTCGCCCAGTTCCGGGCTGACAGCCTTGCCGCCTTGCGATCTGAACACTTCCGCCGCCCACCGCGCGACAGCGGCGTAACCTCCTTGCGGCGCGTCTTCAATGCGTAGCCGCGCTACCGGGGGACCATTCAATACGTTCGCTTGGCGCTGCGCTGCTTCTGTTAGTCGAAGCCGGGCGCCGACGTTACTTTCTCGCCCAGGATTGGTGGGACGTGCGTCAACGCCTTGTCCCACCACAGTTGCTGAAGTTCCCGCGTTGTCGGTTCCTGTTCCGTCGCCCACCCGGGATACGTCGCGCCCGCCGGTTGGCTGAACGGACTCGGCGCTGCCGCCAGGTATTGCAATGGGCGCTGCGGGGTTGTTGGTTGAGGGGCTTTGAGGATTGCCATAGTCGTTTCCGCTGTATCCATTCTCGCTCGGCGGCGCAACAGGCTCAGGGGTCGCTGTCGGCGTGGTCGCTGTCGGCGGCGCGGCGTTCACGTCCGTGGGCTGCACCGCCACGTCGCCCACCGCCGGCTGCGCTGTGCGTCCGTAGAACGCTTCCAGCTTCGGCGCCAGCGCGTTGTAGGCCGCCTGCGCCGACGCCACGATCTGGTCCAGCGCGGCCTGCGTGGCCGGGTCGCCCGTGGGCGCGGTCGTGATCTTGCCGTTGCTGTCCACCGCCGCCTGCACCGTCGTGCCGTCGGTCAACGTGATCGGCACCTTCACCGTCGTCGGCGTGGTCGCTGCCGGCGTGGTCGCTGCCGCGTGGCCTCGTCGGTATCGACGCCCCACATCCGGTACGCCCCCGCCAGCGCCGCCACCCGCGCCGGCGCGGCGTCCACACCGTTGGCCTCCAGCGCGCCGCGCAGCGTGCCGAAGTTGTTGCGGAACACGAAGTCCGTGCTCTGCACCAGGTCACGGGCTTGCGCCGCTTCATCCTCGCCGACACCCTGCTCCATCGTGCGCAGTCGCATCAGCCCCGTGTTCGGATCGACCACCATGTTGGTGTCGTCCACGCATATGCTTGGCGCTTGTTGGATGGGCGCTGGCGGCACTGATGATGGGGAGTATCAGGTCGCCCGCACACGCATGAAGCTGGCGAAGCGCGGCAGCCCGCTGCCTTCGT
>JASGDS010000088.1:0-2752 GCA_047607025.1 Microbacterium sp. | reverse complement strand
GATCACTCCGCAGCTGGACCGTCTGACGTTCGACGGCGAGAGAGCGTTCGCGGCGGAGATCGACGCCTTCGTCTCCGCGGTTCGAGGCGAGGGCCCGGAGCTCGCTCCCGCCGCGCACGGCCGAGAGGTCGCGCGGGTCATCGAGGCCGTCTACGAATCGGCCCGGACCGGCGAGGAGATCGCGTTCTGACCGCGGGCGACGGCCGGCGCGGCGGCTCAGCCGAGGGCGCTGATGGCCTGGCGGAGGATCAGCTGCCCGATGCCGAACACCTCCGCGTCCCGCCCGGAGACGGCCTGCTCGACGCGCAGGGACTCGGTCGCGAGGGGATGGCAGCCGTCGTAGAGCATCGACGTGGCCGCCGCCAGGAAGGGGCGGGCCTCGGAGAGGAAGCCCCCGATCGTGACGATGTCCGGGTTGACGAAGTTCACGAGCGTGGCGAGCGTCTCGCCGAGCACGACCCCGGCGGCCCGCACCCTCCTGCTCACCTCGGGGACGCCGAGATTCGCCAGCCGGGTGAGCTCCGCCGTGTCGGCGACGGCGATGCCCTCCTCGCGCAGGTCGGCGATGATCGCGCGTCCGCCGGCGATGGTCTCGAGGCATCCGATGTTCCCGCAGGAGCAGGGCCGCGCGCCGGCCACGGCCACGCGGACGTGGGCGATGTCCCCGCCGATCCATGTCGATCCGCGGTGCACACGCCCCTGGAGGACGAGCCCTCCGCCCAGCGACGACCCGGCCTTCACATGCATGAGATTGCCCGACGGAGGCCGGTCGCCTCCGGCGGCGCGCGCCGTGAACTCGCCGAGAGCGCTCGCGTTCGCATCGTTGTCGACGACGACCGCGGCGGCGCCGAACTCGCCGCGAAGCCAGTCGGCGACGCCCCAGCGGTTCCAGCCCGGGAGCCCGGCGGGGGACACCGCCTGGCCGGTCCTGCTGTCGACGGGGCCGGGGAGGGAGACGCCGATGCCCTGGAGCTCCGAGCGCTCCGCTCCGCCCGCCAGGGTGTGCCAGATCTCGATGACCCGCGAGAAGGCCGCCTCGGGACCGGCGGACACGTCGAGGTGGATCTCGCGGACGTCGAGCAGCGTCCCGCTGAGGTCGAGGAGGCCGCAGCGGACGTGGTTCCGCCCGAACGCGGCGGCGAGCAGGATGCCCGAGCGCGAGGTGATCGAGAGCAGGCGCGCGCGCCGTCCTCCCGTCGAGTCCGTCTGCCCGCTCTCCGTGAGAAGGCCCGCGGCGATGAGCTCCGACACGCGCACGGTCACCGTCGACGCGGAGACGCCGAGGGCACGTGCGATCGAGACGCGCGTGACGGCCGTCCCGCTGGAGACGAGGTAGAGGATGGCGTTCGCCGTCGCCCCGGTCGTCTCGGCGTCCTGCCGGGCGCGACGGTAGCGGTGCTGTGCGTTCATACGGATATCTTCCGCGTCGCCAGCATCGAGTCCGCCACGAGGGCCGCCCCCATGACGCCGGCCTCGTCGCCGAAGCGCGCGGGGACCACACGCGGGACGCGCTGGAACGTCAGCAGGCCCGAGAGACGCTCTCGAAGGGGGAGGAAGAGCGCGTCGCCCGCGAGGGAGAGGCCGCCCGCGACGACGATCGTCTCCGGGGCGAGGATCGTGGCGATCTGCGCGAAGGCGAGGGCGAGCGCGCCGATCGCCTGGTCGAGGACGGCGCGCGCGGCGGCGTCGCCCGTGGCCGCCGCGGCGAACACCTGGGCGGCGTCCGTGACGGCGGCGTCGGCGGAATGCGACCGGCGGTACCGGCGGACGATCCATGCGCCCGAGAAGAACGTCTCGAGGCAGCTCCTGCCGCCGCAGATGCAGACGGGCGCGTCGACGTCCGGGGCGAGGGTGGTCGGCATGTGCCCGATCTCGCATCCGTAGCCGTCGGCGTCGTAGGCGCGGCCGTCGAGGTACACGCCGGCGCCGATGCCGGTTCCGATGGACACGATGAGGGCGTTCCGGGCGGTCCGGGCGGCGCCGAGGACGAACTCCGAGAGCGCGCCGCCGCGGGCGTCGTTGACGAAGCCGACCGGCAGGCCGGTCCTCTCCGTCAGCATGTCGCGCAGGGGCGTGTTCTCGAGTCCGAGGTTGGTGGCGGTGATGACGACGCCGCGCTCGTCGTCGATCAGCCCGGGGATGAGGACGCCGATCGCCTCCGGCGCCTCGACCGCGTGCGCGCGGGCGTCGTCGGCGATCCGCGCGAGCTGATCCGCGAGGGCCTCGGCGCCGTCGTGCCCGGTCGGATACGAGGCCCGCCGGACGACGGTCCCGTCGCGGGCGACCACCGCCGTCTTGATGAAGCTCCCGCCGACGTCGAGCGCGATGACGGGCCGTCCGGAACGCAGCTCGATCGTGTCGTCGTCCCGCGTCATTTGACGGAGCCGGCCGTCATGCCCGCCACCATGTGGCGCTGGACGGAGACGAACAGGATCACGACGGGCAGGGCCATGAGGGTGGAGCCCGCCATGATGCCTCCCCAGTCGGTGGACTGGTTCATGCCGCTGAAGCTCGTCAGCCACAGCGGGAGGGTCTGGCTGTCGTTCGCGGTCAGCATCACGAGCGCGAGCGTGTACTCGTTCCACGAGGCGAGGAAGGCGAAGATGGACGACGCCACGAGCCCGGGCGCGAGCAGGGGGAGGGTGATGCGCATGAACGTCATGAAGCGCGAGCAGCCGTCGAGCATCGCGGCCTCCTCCAGGTCGGCCGGCACCCCGTCGACGAATCCCTTGAGGAGCCAGACGGTGAAGGG
>JASGDS010000087.1:0-2598 GCA_047607025.1 Microbacterium sp. | reverse complement strand
GTCGCTCTCGCTCAAGGCGACCCAGGAGGACCCGTGGCAGGTCTTCGCCCGCACCCACGCGATCGGCCAGATCGCACCGGGCAAGGTCACCAAGCTCGTTCCGTTCGGTGCGTTCGTGCGCGTCGCGGATGGCATCGAGGGCCTCGTGCACATCTCGGAGCTGTCGAACAAGCACGTCGAGCTCGCCGAGCAGGTCGTGTCGGTCGGCGAGGACGTGTTCGTGCGCGTCATCGACATCGACCTCGACCGTCGTCGCATCTCGCTCTCGCTCAAGCAGGCGAACGACCTCGTCGACCCGAGCGGCACCGAGTTCGACCCGGCGCTGTACGGCATGACGACCGAGTACGACGAGAACGGCGAGTACAAGTACCCCGAGGGCTTCGACCCCGAGACCAACCAGTGGCTCGAGGGCTTCGACGAGGCTCGCGAGAAGTGGGAGCAGGAGTACGCTGCCGCTCAGGCTCGCTGGGAGTCGCACAAGGCTCAGGTCGCCACGGCTCTCGAGGCCGAGGCCGAGCAGAGCGAGTTCACCGGTGCGCCTTCGTACACGGCGGACGACAGCCAGGCGGGCACCCTCGCCGACGACGAGGCTCTCGCCGCTCTGCGCGAGAAGCTCGCGGGCAACTGACCCACGCAGTTCTGCAGCACAGCGGGCCGGCTCCTTCGGGAGTCGGCCCGCTGTGCATCTACGCGGCCTTCGCCTGAAAGTCAGCGGGCGTCAGCAGCCTGACGCCCGTGTCGTGCAGCAGCAGCTGCGCATGCAGAGGCGCATCGACCTGCTGCGCCGCCTCATGAAATGCGGATGCCCACGCCAGCTCCCAGGGGCGAGGCGCCGGTCCGCCCTCGCGTTCCCAGACGACGACGAGCGCGGCGGCCCCCACGTCGTTCAGCATGTCGTCGAACACGCTGATGCACGAGTCGGCATCATCACCCGACGGCACGTCTGGCATATCGCTGCAGGGCATGAGCGGCGGCAGCAGGGTGCGCTCATCATCGAGCATCAGCATCCACATCTGGCGCCGGATGGCCCCGCGCAGCAGAGAGTGGACGACGCGCACCATGGTGCGCTCGTCGTGGAAGGACAGGCCGCTTGCGGCATTGAGTGAAGAGTTCGTCATACAACGAGTCTTCGCCCTTTTGCCTCTCCCGAACGAAAAACTTTCCGCCTGTGGATAACCCGCAGGCAGGCAGTCAGCCCTGGTGGGCCTTGATGGCCTCGATCGCCTGCGGAACGATCGTGAACAGGTCGCCGACCACGCCGAAATCGGCGATCTCGAAGATCGGCGCATCGCCATCCTTGTTGATCGCCACGATCGTCTTCGCCGTCTGCATGCCGGCACGGTGCTGGATGGCCCCGCTGATCCCGACCGCCACATACAGCTGCGGCGAGACGCTGACACCCGTCTGCCCCACCTGGTGCGCATACGGAATGTAGCCGGCATCCACCGCGGCACGCGACGCACCGACCGCCGCTCCGAGGACATCGGCGAAGTCCTCGACGAGCGAGAACTTCTCCTCCGACCCGAGACCGCGACCGCCCGAGACGACCTTCGCCGCACCGCGCAGCTCCGGGCGCGAGGAAGCCTCGATGACCTCGTCGACCTTCTCAACAACCGCTGCCGGCTTGCCCGATGCCGTGACCTCGACGGCCTGGGTCGCGGGCAACGCGATCGCCTCGGCACGGGCATCCACCGCACCCTGGCGCACCGTGATGACGGGCGCACCGAAGGTCACGGCCGAGTCGACGTTGTACGAGCCGCCGTAGACGCTGTGGTGGGCGACGATGCCCTCCTCGTCGCTGCCGACGCCGATCGCGTCCAGCGCGAGCCCGAGCCCGAGCCGCGCGGCGAGTCGCGCCGCCGCCTCACGCCCCTCGACAGAGTGCGCCACGAGAACGGCGGCCGGGTTCACGAGCGTGAACGCCGACGCGAGCGCGTCGACGACGGGAACGACGAGAGCGGCCTGATCACCGGTCGCGGTGAGCACGGTGGCCGCGCCCACCTCCCCCGCCTCGGTGACGAGCTGCGCGTGCTGCTCGGCCGGTGCGACGACGAGCGCCACCGGGCTGCCGATGGTCGATGCCGCCCCGACGAGCCCCGCGGCGCTCTTGGCGATGTGGCCGCTGGGGGTGACGTCCAGCAGCACGAGGATCGAGTTGTCTGCGAATTCAGTCATGTCGTCTCTCCCCGCTCAGACCAGCTTGTTGTCGATCAGGAACTGCGCCAGCTTGGTGCCGCCATCGCCCTCGTCTGTGACCTTCACGCCCGCCTGGCGCGGCGGCTTCTGCGCCACACCGATGAGGATGGAGTGCGCCACGTCGTCGCGGAACGGATCGACATCCAGGTCGGCCAGCGACCACGTCTCGTACGGCTTCTTCTTCGCGGCCATGATGCCCTTGAAGTTCGGGAAGCGGGGGTCGGGGAACGCCTCGGTGATCGAGACGACCGCGGGCAGCGGTGCAGACACGGTCACCGTCGCCCCGTCGGAGCCACGCACGCCCTTGATGGTCGCTGTTGCTTGCGCGGAGCTTGTCGAAGTGCCTGTCGAAGTGTCTCCCGTGATCTCGAGTTCGCTGAGGCCGGTCGCGGCCGGCACCCC
>JASGDS010000086.1:0-4093 GCA_047607025.1 Microbacterium sp. | reverse complement strand
GTGCCCGTGCCCCGCCTCATCGTGCGAGGAGGACTCCGTCGGATCCGCGTGCCGGTTGGCGACGTTGCGGAATGAGAGCGCGATGACGGCGAGCGCGCCGAACGCGACGAGGGCGATGATGAAGAAGGGCAGCGTCGCCAGCTGCGCGTTGCCTTCGTGACCCTCAGCGACGATCGTCGCTGCTGCCAGGGCGAGGTTCATGTCGGTGATCCATTCCAGATGAGTGAGCGGGCCATACAAGCCTACCGTCAGGCGCGCACCTGACCCGTGCCGCGACCCACCCACTTCGTGCTCGTGAGCTCCGGCAGGCCCATGGGCCCCCGGGCATGCAGCTTCTGGGTCGAGATGCCGACCTCGGCGCCGAACCCGAACTCGCCGCCGTCTGTGAACCGCGTCGATGCGTTCACGAGCACGACCGCGGAGTCGACCTCGTCGACGAAACGCTCGGAAACGCGCACATCGGTCGTGATGATCGACTCCGTATGACCCGTGCTGTAGCGGCGAATGTGTGCCAGCGCCTCATCGAGATCTGCCACGACGCGGATGGCGATGTCGAGCGTTCCGTACTCGACCGACCAGTCCTCCTCCGTCGCAGGCACGATGCCGGATGCCAGACGCGCGACAGTCTCGTCGCCGTGCACCGCCACGCCCTGCTCCTGCAGCGCGCCGACGACGCTCGGTACGAGCCTGACCGCGCCCGCCTCGAGCACGAGCACCGTCTCGACGGCGTTGCAGACGCTCGGCCGCTGCACCTTCGCGTTCACGACGATGTCGCGTGCCCAGTCATCCGGCGCAGTCTCGTCGAGCACGATGTGCACGACGCCTGCGCCGGTCTCGATGACGGGCACGGTCGACTCAGTGACGACCGTCTGGATGAGGCCCGCACTCCCCCGCGGCACCAGCACGTCGACCAGCCCCCGGGCGTGCATCAGGGCGCGTGCGCCGTCCCGCCCGAAGTCATCGACACTCAGCACCGCATCGGCGTCGACGCCGACCGATGCCAGTGCATCACGCAGGATGGCCACGAGTGCCAGATTGCTGGAGGCCGCTGCCGACCCCCCGCGCAGCACGACCGCGTTGCCACTGCGCAGCGCGAGCGAGGCGATGTCGACCGTCACATTGGGACGCGCCTCATAGATCGCACCGACGACACCGAAAGGCACGCGCCGCTGCTCCAGCACGATGCCGTTGTACATGCGACTGCCACGCACGATCTCGCCCACGGGGTCGGGCAGCGCCGCGATCTGCCGCACGGCGTCCGCGAGGGAGCTCACGCGGTTGTCGTCGAGGCGCAGCCGGTCGAGAAGAGCCGGGCCGATGCCATCGTCCTCACCACGTGCAAGGTCGTCGGCATTCGCCCGGATGATCTCGGCACTGTTCGCGATGAGAGCGTCGGCGATCGCGTGCAGCGCCTCGGTCTTCTCGGTGCTGGTGAGCCGCGCCACCGCGCGCGAAGCCTCCTTTGCACGCCGCAGCCGGGCCTCCGCCGTGTCGGTCGCGACCTCGGTCGTCAGCGTGTCGGTGCTCATGGCGTCCTCCCCGCGACAGCTGCAGGAGCATCCCACATCCGCAGGACCGATTCGGCCGAAACGTCCTGCATTCGTCCGAGGCTCCTGCATTCGTCGGTGCTCATGACGCAATTCTACGCGGCGGGGCTACAGCAGGGCGGTGTCGATGGGGCCCGTCGCGGGGGCGGGATGGTCGCTCGGCGAGAACCAGGTGCCGATCGCCTCGCCGTTCAGCGCCTCCTGCACCAGGTCGGCGCTCGTGACGAGCGCGCCGATGCCGTGTGCGGCGGCGAGACGCGCGGCCTGCGCCTTCGTGGCTGCCCCGCCGGTGCCGACGCTGTTGACGACCGTTGCGCCGAACGCGTACTGCGACAGGTCGTCATCGGCATCGATCGTCTGGATGGGCACGGCGCCCGGCTCGGAGGGCGGTGCGGTGTACAGCGACTCGATATCGCTGAGCAGCACAAGCGCGTCGGCACCGACGAGGCGGGCGACCAGCGCCGCCAGGCGGTCGTTGTCGCCGAAGCGGATCTCGTGCGTCGCCACGGTGTCGTTCTCGTTGATGATCGGCAGGATACGCAGGCCGAGCAGCCGGTCGAGCGCACGGCGCGCGTTGCTGCGGTGCGCGGGGTCCTCGAAGTCGCCCGCCGTGAGCAGCACCTGGCCGGCCACGATGTGGAAGTCGCGCAGGGCCTCCTGATAGCGGTATACGAGCACGTTCTGGCCGACGGCGGCCGCCGCCTGCTGGGTGGCGAGATCGGTGGGCCTGGAGTCGAGCTCGAGGTAGGGCATGCCCGTGGCGATGGCGCCGGACGAGACGAGCATCACCTGCATGCCGCGCGCGTGGGCGGCGGCGAGGGCGGCGACGATCTTCGGGATGCGCCAGGCGCTCTCGCCGCTGACGGACGACGATCCGACCTTCACCACGACTCGGCGCGCATCGACGAGCCCCGTACGCTGCAGCGTCACAGCTCGTCCTCGCCTTCGCGGCGGGCCAGCCTCTTCTCCTCTTCGATGCGACGCTCCTCGGTGCGGGCATCCTGACGGGCGTAGTACTGCTCTCGGCGCTCGCTCGTCGTGCGACGGCGGTTGCCCTCCAGCCGCGGGTCGGTGCCTCGGGGCGCCTGGATGAGCTCGGCGGCCGACGAGATCGACGGCTCCCAGTCGAAGACGACACCCTCGCCCTCACCGATCACGACGGCCGCGCCCGGCACGGCGCCCGCGCGCAGCAGCGCGTCGTCGATGCCCAGCTTGTCCAGCCGCTCGCCCAGGTAGCCGACCGCCTCGTCGTTGCGGAAGTCGGTCTGCATGACCCAGCGCTCCGGCTTCTCGCCGAGGATGCGGTACAGGTCACCGTAAGTGCCGCCCTCGACGCGCACCTCGAACTCCTTCGCCGCTCCACGCGGGCGCAGCACGATGCGCTCGGGCACGGCCTCGGCTGCCGCGACGACGACGCGGTGCTCGGCGACCAGCTCGCCCAGGGCGAAGGTCAGCTCGCGCAGTCCCTCACGCGATGCGGTCGAGATCTCGAACACGCGATAGCCTCGCGCTTCGACATCCGGCTTCACGAAATCGGCCAGCTCGCGCGCCTCGCCCACGTCGATCTTGTTCAGCACGACGAGGGATGGCCGCTCCAGCAGCGGCACCTGGCCATCCGGAACGGGATAGCGGGCGAGCTCTTCTCGGATGGTGTCGAGGTCGCTGAGCGGGTCACGGCCAGGCTCCAGAGTGGCGCAGTCGAGCACGTGCACCAGCACGCTGCAGCGTTCCACGTGACGCAGGAACTCGAGGCCGAGGCCACGTCCCTCGCTCGCACCCTCGATGAGGCCCGGCACGTCGGCGACGGTGTAGCGGTAGTCGCCCGCCTGCACGACGCCGAGGTTCGGGTGCAGCGTCGTGAACGGGTAGTCGGCGATCTTCGGCCGCGCGGCCGAGATCGCGGCGACGAGGCTCGACTTGCCCGCGGACGGGAAGCCGACGAGCGCGACGTCGGCCACGGTCTTCAGCTCGAGAACGACATCGCCCTCCCAGCCCGGCGTGCCGAGCAGCGCGAAACCGGGCGCCTTGCGCTTGGGCGAGGCCAGTGCAGCGTTGCCGAGTCCTCCTCGTCCGCCCTCGGCCGCGACGAAGCGCTGACCGGGCTCGACCAGGTCGACGAGCACCTCGCCCGCGGGCGACTTCACGACGGTGCCGACGGGAACGAGCAGCTCGAGCGACTCCCCCATGGCGCCTGCGCGCATGTCGCCCATGCCGAAGCCGCCGTTGCCCGACTTGCGGTACGGCTGGTGGTGGTAGTTCAGCAGCGTGGATGTCTGAGGGTCGGCGACGAGCACGATGTCGCCGCCATCGCCGCCGTTCGCCCCATCGGGCCCTGCCAGCGGCTTGAACTTCTCGCGGCGCACGGACACGCAGCCATCCCCGCCCTTGCCGGCACGCAGATGCAGCGTGACCTCATCGACGAACGTGACCATGTGTGGAACCCCTGATGCTGCAGAAAGAAGAAGCGGGGCGGGCAAACGCCCGCCCCGCTGGATGTCTGGAAGACGAGCGTCACTCGCCTGCGACGATGTTGACGACCTTGCGGC
>JASGDS010000085.1:0-4012 GCA_047607025.1 Microbacterium sp. | reverse complement strand
CGCCAGCGACATACCGCTGCTGAACTGGAACGGGGCCACGACCGAACCTGATTGGTCCGCATACCCGAACTGGCCAGTGGGAGGCAGCACAAAGCAATCCGGCCTCTATCTGGCCACGCGCCTGCGTGCGTCGGATGCTCTGTCTTTCATCGCGGGCGCGCGATGGAGCAATTGGGAGTCACGCCAGAGCAGCCTCGTCACCGGGGACATCTACGATGACCGCAAGGAACGCAACGTCTTCACACCTTACGCGGCGGTAATCTATGACCTGACGCCGCAACTCTCCGCTTATGGGAGCTACACCACCATCTTCAACCCGCAGTACAACAAAGACGTCAACGGCCGCGCGCTGGACCCTGAAACGGGCAAGAACGTTGAACTGGGCCTGAAGGGCGAGTGGTTCAACGGTCGCTTGAACGCCAGCGTGGCCGTGTTCCAGTCCGGCAAGAACAATCTGGCGGTACGCGATGGCGACAGGCTGACGCCCGAGGGCGATTTCGCCTACCGTGCCGAAGACGACACCAAGGCCCGTGGCTGGGAACTGGAAGTGGTGGGCGAACCCATGCCGGGCTGGCGAGTGCAGGGCAGCTATGCACAGGTGGTGCTCAAGGACAGCGCAGGCGAGCGGCTTGCCACGGATACACAACCCAAGCACCAGTTCAAGCTGTTCACCACCTGGACGCCGGCGAGCCTGAACCGCCTGACGGTGGGCGGCGGCTTGCTCTGGCAGAGCGAACGCTATGAGGCGCAGGATCCGGCGACCCGCCATATCTACACGATAAAAAGCTACGCCGTGGTCAACCTGATGGCGCGTTATGCCTTCAACAAGCACCTGAGCCTGGCGGTGCAACTGAACAACGTTTTCGACAAGACCTATCGCTCCGCCACCGATCTGCACTACTACGGCGCCCCGCGCAACCTGTACGCGACGCTGAAGTACCAGTTCTGACGCCGTGCCGTCCAGCCCGCCCGCCCCGGCCGGGGCCGCCGCGCCGCTGCCCTGGCGGCTGCCGGCCCCATGGCCATCATCCGGAAACTACCAAAACCATAGCTGCCTGCGCTTGCTGATCGGGCGCTGGAGGCTGATTTGGCTTGAAATTTCAGCGCTGTACCTTGCCGCTGGGCCAACCCGGCGGGCACCACCCGATCAGCGGGATCAGCCGCCGGCCAGCCTGCTCTTGACCCGCGCCATGAGATCCATGTGCTGGTGCAGGATGGCGAGGACGAGCGTGGGGTGGCCGGGGCGATGCACGGCAAAGATGCAGTGACTGCCAACGGTTTTCACGCGCAGGCCGGGCAGGACGGCGCCCCAGTCCTTGAATGCGCCACGCCCGGTGGCGAGGTCGGCGGCGGCCTCGTCAAGCTGGTGGGCATAGTTGCGAGCCTGCGCGTTGCCCTATTTCCGCCGGGTGTATCTCAGAATGTCCCACAGGTCGGTGTCTGCCTGGGCGGAATAGATGTAGGGGCGGGTCATGCCGCGTCGGCTTCGCGGATCACTTCTTCGGCCACTTCTACGGCACTCAGCAACGACACTTCACCCCGCTCGGCCTCGGCCAGGCGTTGGAGCAGCAGGGCCTTGAGTTCCTGCATGGCCTGTTCTTCGTCAGAGGGAAACAGGCGCTTCAGCGTGTATTGCTTGATGGTCTTGCCGGACAGGGCGGCCAGAGCCTTGAGGCTTTGGTGCTGCTGCGCGGTGATGTCGATGGTCAGGCGGCTCATGGGGTTGCCTCGGGTGAATGGAGTGATGGCTGGGACTGTACCCTCCAATGTGGGTTTGTGTATTTTGAGCGGGCGCGGCAACCCGAAAACCACCAAAACCATAGCTGCCCGCAATTGCTGGACGAGCGCTGGGGGCCGATTTGGCTTGAAATTCAGGCACCTGCGGCGGCTGTTCACGGCATGCGCACGGTGGCGTGCGGTCAGTGCCGACGCGCGCGCTTGATGAAGCGGGCGGGGCTACTTTTCATGGTCGGCCTCAAGATATTCCCGTGGCGTCAGCACGCGCACAGGTGCGCACAACCGCGGCGGGAAATCCCTGGTGTTGCCCGTGATGATGGCATCGGCTTGCGCCGCCAACGCCGTGGCCAGATACACCGTGTCGTTCGGGTCAGGCAGCGCGGGGCCTGCTTCCAAAGGTTCGACCTGGTACGCCACGCTTTCGATCAAGCGGATGACCTGCCCGACCGTTTCCCGATGCCTCCGGTATTTGGGGCGCGCGGACACTGCACGGTATTCGTCCAGGATCGGCGCGGAAACGAAAACATCGTCGTGCGCCACGGCTCGCACGACGACTGCGCGGCAAGTGCCATCGGTCAGCACCGCCGAAATCACCACGTTGCAGTCGATGACCACCCGCATGGCTCAAGCACGCCTGGCTGCCCGATGCGCGGCAATCTCCTGGGCGGCTTCCTGCATGATGGCCGGCTCATCGCGCGGGTCCTTGGGCGCCTGGGCAAAAACCGCATTCAGCTGGTTCGCCACATCCAGCTTGTCCACGACCGCCTTGGGGCGCAGCAGGATGCCGCCCTGGACCAGCACGGCATCGAGCACGTCGCCCTCCTGCAAGGCAATTTGCTCGCG
Organism: Microbacterium sp.; assembly: GCA_047607025.1. Lineage (GTDB taxonomy): Bacteria > Actinomycetota > Actinomycetes > Actinomycetales > Microbacteriaceae > Microbacterium. The sequence continues at coordinate 1,432 of JASGDS010000085.1, read as the reverse complement.
CAGCTTGACCGGAATCGTGACCTGGAACTTGGGTTTGACAGTGACAAGAGACATGGCGCGCCCCATCGATGAAGGACTTTCGGAAAGTTGGAAAATCCTACCCCGATGGGGCAGCTCTGGCAAGCATGCGCTGCTCGCGCCTGTACGCTGCTCCTGCCCCTGCGGCCAGCCCGGCGGGCTGTCCACGCTGTGCAGGATGACGCGGGCGGCGTCGAAGCCTTCTTGCAGCAGGGTGCGGGGGCGCGCCGCGCCAGATGAGGGCGGACACCAGGACGTTGGTGTCGAGCACCCGGCGCATCAGGGTGGGCGCTGTCAGGCCAGCCGCTGGCGGCGCACGGCGCGGATGATGGCCTGCAACTCGTCGGTGGTGGGGGCGGGGCCGTCCTGCTGCCCGGCGGGCACGGCCTGCCACATGCCCTTGAGGCGGTTCATGGCGGAGATGCGGGTGGCTTCCGCCAGCAGGTCGCCGATGGCTTGCGTGGACAGCAGCCCTTCCTGGAGGGCCTGCTCGGCGATGGCGTCCGTGATTTCCAGGGTGATGGTGGTCATGGCGAGTCTCTGGCGGGCCGGAGGGTGGTGGATGACTTTACCTGCAAACAGGCGGGTGTGGGCGGTGCTGGGCGGCGGCGGGGCGCACTGATGGCGGGCTGCAATGGCGGCTGGCGGGGGTGAGGGGCAGCGGTATGCAAACTACTTTATTGATAGCTGCCTGGGCTTGCTGGACGGGCGCTGAAGGCCGATTTGGTTATGAATGCTCAATCCTGTGGCCCAGGGGCCGGAAAAGCCGGCGCGAGCCAGCGCCCGGAGCTGATGACGCGGGGGTGTGCGATGCCTGCCTCCAGCAGATCCTTGTCGCCCGTCACCAGCACCCCGCAGCCCGCAGCCCGCAGCCCGCAGCCCGCAGCCCGCAGCCCGCAGCCGCGGCTGCGCGCAGGATGGGCCGGTGCCGGTGCCCACGCCCAGCTTCTCGCGAATGCCCTTGGCCCATGACCTTGGCCCCTTCGATGATGGCGCCCATGGCGTTTCCCTTGATTTCCATGAAAGCTGGGATTGCAGGGGAAAGGAGGGCTGTATGGGAATCGGGTTCATGGCCTGGGCGGGCCGGTCGATCAGGGCTGCGCGGCGTCCTGCCGGTCGAGCCGGTCGAGGATGGCCAGCGCCTGGGCGCGTGCCGGGGCGGCTGCGGCCGCATCGTGGACGCACTGGCCGTGGCCACGGTGACGGACATGCTGATCGCCGCCGTGGCGGTCCTGGCCGCATGATGGTTGTTACATCTCGGGCGAGTTGCAAACGATCGCGCGGGCGGGTGACCGGATAGGCTCGGCACGATGGTCTCCCTGAAATCGTCCCGCCGGCGCTTCGCCCTGCCGCGCCTCGCCTTGTTTCTGCCCACGTGGGGCGTCGCCGCCCTGGCGTTGACGCTGGCCGCTTG
>JASGDS010000084.1:0-8473 GCA_047607025.1 Microbacterium sp. | reverse complement strand
CCAACTCTCCGTTCCTGCCGCTGCTTCGACTCCGAGGCATCCCGACGGCGCTGCATATGGATGGTTTGGAATGGCGCCCCACTTCGAGCGACGCCATTCCAGACCATCCATATGCAGCGCCGTCGGGATGCCTCGGAGTCGAAGCAGCGGCAGGAACGGAGAGTTGGCGGCGTTGAAGACGAAGGCGGCATCTGGACGACGTCGCGTCATCGCATGCAGCACCGAGATTCCGGTGTGGCTGAGCGTCTCGAGCTGCTTCTGGCGCACGGCGGGAAGGTGCACCACGTTCATGCCGAGGTACTCGCGCTGCTTCGTCTCAGACCCACGGGTATAGACCGTCACGCGGTGACCGTTCTCGACCAGGCGCCTGCCGACCTCTTCGACAGCGGTCTCGAAGCCGCCATAAGCCGCAGGCACGCCGCGGGTTCCGATCATTGCGACATGCAGTGGCTGTGACGCCATGCTCAATAGGCTCCCTTGGGTTTGACGACCACGGCCACCGTGCGTGCGATGTACTCGAGGTCTCGTGCTGGCGACCAATGGTCGACGTAGTTGAGATCGAGTGTAACGCTGCTGTGCCAGTCGAGATCGCTGCGGCCGCTGACCTGCCAGGGTCCGGTGATCCCTGGCTTCACGCACAGGCGACGAAGCTCACGTGCGTTGTACTTCTGCACCTCGCGTTCAAGGGCGGGCCGCGGGCCGACCACGCTCATGTGGCCGAAGAGCACGTTCCAGAACTGGGGCAGCTCATCGAGCGAATAGCGTCGGATGACTCGCCCCACACGCGTCACGCGCGGATCGTCGCGCATCTTGAACAGGGGGCCGGCGCCCTGGTTCGCGCGCAGCAGCTCTTCCAGTTCGTCCTCCGCAGTGGTGGACATCGACCGGAACTTGATCATGTTGAACTTCTGCCCGTTCTTGCCGACGCGCTCCTGACGGTAGAGCACGGAACCGGGGGAGTCGAGCTTGATGGCGAGCGCGATGGTCGCGGCGATCGGCGCGATGCATGCGAGGGCCAGCAGGGCGAAGATGATGTCGAAGCCGCGCTTGACCACTTGTGCTCCGCGCCGCTGCGCGGGCGCAGACAGGGACTCGATACGAATTGTGCCCGTGACGGGACGGGCGAGGGGCGCTTGGTAAGCGGCCAGTGTCGGATGGATCGTCATTTGCACTCCTGAGCGTGCATCGTCGACCGTCGTCATATCGTTTCCTCCCCGGTCTGCGCGAGCGCAGAACTGTCCCTGGACGAGTGCCCCACGCACACGTCCCCCATGCAATAAAGGAGTCAGCGCACGGCAGGCTGATACAACCGGGGAGTCAGGATCTCCATAGCGAGCGCCCTGCCACAGGGCAGACGCGAAAGAAGGAAAGAGCTCAGTCGAACGAGATGAGGCCGGCGCGAGCGGCGGCGACGAGCACCTGCACGCGGTCGCGCACCTGCCACTTCGCCATGATGCTGCCGAAGTGGGCCTTCACAGTGCCCTCCGACACGTGCAGCTCGCCGGCGATCTCGGCGTTCGACATGCCCTTCGCCAGGCGCTGCAGCACCTCGGTCTCGCGCTCCGTCAGCGGTTCGAGATCGGTGATGGGTGCCCGATGCTCGCCCTCGCGCACGTGCTTCACCAGCAATGAGGTGGTTCGGGGAGAAAGCGTACTCATGCCCTGGGAGGCATTGCGCAGGGCATCGACGAGCTCATCAGGCGTGGCATCCTTCAGCATGAACCCCGTCGCCCCGGCGTTGAGCATCCGCAGCACGGTGTCGCGGGTGTCGAGCGTCGTCACCGCGAGCACCCGCACGTGCGGCCAGCGCCTGGTGATGCGCTCGGTCGCCTTGATGCCATCCATGCCCGGCATCTGAACATCCATCATGACGATGTCCGGTTGATGCTGCTCGACGGCGGCGATGGCCTCGAATCCGTCCCGCGCCTCGGCGACGACGGTCACTTCGGGCGCCTGCGCGATGAACAGCGACAGTGCCGACCGCACCAGGGGATCGTCGTCGGTGATGACGACTCGAATCTCAGCCACGGTGTGATGATACTGGTCGAAGGTATGGGGCGAAGTAGACGAAGGTCTATGGTGCGCCCCGTGCTGGCCTGCGTAGAGTGGCCGCGTGGGATTCCCCAGCCCACGCAAGGTGGTGCAACCCCGGCCCACCTGATCGGATCGGCCACTGTCTGAACACCCGACCGAGAATCGAAGATGGGCTGCGACCGGAAAAACAGAGCTCCCGGAGTCGCAGCCCATCTCGATGTCTGCAACGAAGAAGCCCCTGGCGAACCAGGGGCTCCGACGGGCGTCGATCCCGTGACCTCTCGATTTTCCGTGAGTTCGGTGGCGAAATCGCACTGTCTCTATGGCGGCGGCTCGCTGCTGACGAGGAACTTTCCTGGATAGTCGCAGTTGCTCGCAGTTGGTTCAGCGGGCGGAAATGGCCCGGAGATGGCCCAGGATCGGCGGGCGCTGCCGAGGTAGCCATGCTGCCGCTACCCTCTCCAGACCAGGGTTCACCTGTTACAGTTGTTTCACTCGGAGCAGATGGAGGTGTGGCATGACCGATGTCCTGACCCGTGACGCGGACGCACTGCACCGTGCTCTCGTCGGCGCGGGTGATGAGGTCAAGGTCAGCGTCTCGCGGGAGACCGCGGAGTGGCTGGCCCGCATCGTGGACGCGCGCTCGCGCGGCCAGCGGATCGTCGTCACGCGCGGCCGCGCCGAGGTCACTCCCGCCGAGGCCGCGGCCTTGCTCGGCGTCTCGCGCCCCCAGGTCCGCAAGTTCATGGACGAGGGCAAGCTGGGCTTCCGCATGGTCGGCGCGCACCACCGCATCCCGATGGAGTCCATCGAGGCGTTCCAGGCATGGGAGCGGGAGCAGATGACGAAGGGCATGGAGGAGCTGTCCCGGCTGCAGAACGAGCTGGGCCTGTTCGAGTGACCTCCGCCGAGGGCGACGAGCACGCGCCGATTCGCGTCGTCCTCGCGGACGCGAACGTGCTCTACTCCCGCGTCCTGCGCGACTATCTGCTGTACGCGGCGGCGCAGGGTGTTCTGGACATCCGCTGGAGCGCGGCGATCCTCGCGGAAGTAGTCGAGCACCTGGCGGAGAACGTCGCTGGGTTCGACGTGGCAGCGGGCGCTCGGTTGGTCGCTGCGATGAACGGCGCGTTCCCCTCTGCCGAGGCCGAGCCCGACGGCGACGCGGAGGCCGCTGTTTCGGACCTCCCTGTGCCTGACGAGGACGACCGGCATGTGCTCGCCGCGGCGGTCGCCGTCGACGCCGACGTGCTCTGCACCGACAACCTCAGAGACTTCCCGGATGATGCGATGGTGGAGGTCGGCATCCGGCTCATGTCGGCGGATGCTCTGCTGACGCTCCTGGTCACCGAGTTCCCGGACGGGATGCTCGCCGCGCACCGGCTCGCGGTGTCGCGGCTCTCCAATGCGACGGACGACTCGACCCTCGCCGCGCTCCGCCGAGCCGGTGCGTCGAACACGGCGGCCCACATGGCCGGGCTCCTGCACGTCGCCACAGGCTGAGCCCGCGGCTCGGCGGCGTCGACCCCTGGCCGGGTGGGCGCCGCGTGAAGTCATGGAGCTGCCCGGCGCGTACCTTTTGCTCGACCTGGGCGCGCTCGGCAGCCTCGCGCCGGGCCTGCTCCTGGGCGGCGCGGTCCCAGATGAACTGCGCCGCCTCGGTCACGCGCAGGGACTCGATGATGGCGAGGTCATGGCGAGCCGTCTCCGCTTGAGCCCGCCACTGGGCGGCGAGCTTCCGGGACTGCTCGAGGCGCGATCGCCGAACGCCTGCGTGATCAGGGTGCGGTTCTCTTGCGCGTGCAGGGCGGCGAGTTCCTGCTGCTTCTGCTCGGTGTCCGCGACGCGCCCGCGTTGCTCGATCACGCGAGGGTGCGCGTCGGCCTCACGACCGGCGACGGTCGCGGCCCACCCCTCGACGCTCGCAGTCGTGGCCGGGATGCTGCCCCAATGCTGGCGAGCGGCTGTCTCGACGGTCTCCCGCTCGCCTGTCGCGGCACTCAGCGCACGGGCCGCGCTGCACTTGCGGAACCCTCGCGCCGCACTCCGTGTCCGCGACGCCTACCATACCCGAGACTGTGCGGTGATGACCGCCGTGCCGTCCGCGGTAGTTTGAGTGACGAGCGGGCCGACGACCTCCGTCCGCACTCGCTGTGCCTCCGCTTCGGACGCAGTGACGATCGCCTTCTGCTTGTCCGTCTCGTTCTTGTGCCGGCTCGCCAGCGTGGCGAACGCGGCTGCCTCCCGTTCTCACTTGGGTCAGCCGGTCGTTGAGCCCCGGCAGGAACGGCGAGCTGGTGGAGCAGAGTCCTAAGAGCCACAAGTCCCGCGAGGTGTCGCTGATCGCCGCGCTGCGCCCCTACGCCGAGGACGCCGCACGAGGCAAGAAGCCGGACGACCTGCTGCTGTCCGGACCGGACGGCTCACCAACCACAGCGCGCGCCGCGCCGTCGACTGGGAGGGACTGCGGACGGCGATCGGCCGGCCCGACCTGCGGATGCACGACCTCCGGCACACCTTCGCCACGCTCCTGTTCGACGCCGGGGCGAGCGCGCCCGACGTGCAGGCAACCCTCGGGCACTCCAGCGTCCAGGTCACCGAGCGGTACTCCCTAGCCCGCGAGGGCGTCGCGCTGCTCGCCGGAGCCGTGCTCGACCAGGCTCTCGGCGGCGGCACCGTCAAGGGTACCGGAGCAGGGCGCAAGCGCAAGTCCGGGTGTGGAAATGGCCCAAGAATGGCCTGCACTCAGCAGGACTGGGGGAGAAACGGGGCCTCAGGCTGGAAAAAGCCTGATCCGCCGCGATTTTATGTGGTGGCTCCGACGGGCGTCGATCCCGTGACCTCTCGATTTTCAGTCGAACGCTCTACCAACTGAGCTACAGAGCCGAGTGTGGAAACGCCCCGCCCGTTACCGGACGGGGCGCACTTCCGCGACCCTGACGGGACTTGAACCCGCGACCTCCGCCGTGACAGGGCGGCACGCTAACCAACTGCGCTACAGGGCCAGAATTGTGCTTGCGCACACGATCTTCAATTATACCAGCTTGAGTGACCCCAACGGGATTCGAACCCGTGCTACCGCCGTGAAAGGGCGGCGTCCTAGGCCACTAAACGATGGGGCCGGAACGCGGATCGAGATCCGCAGGTGCCGACGATCCAGCATACGGGCAGACGGCTCTCAAATCCAAACTCGCCCCGCGCGCCGGGCGTGCCGCGGGCCATCCCCAGGGCAGGATGGCTGTCGCGGTCTGCCTGGGAACCGTGAAATAAAGCGTGACGAATGTGACGAATGTTGTTACTGTTGCGTGAGTGACTGTTGAGGAGAGGGTGTGATGGAACCCGACATCGACCCCGCAGAGGTGTGCGACTGCGCGCCCACGGCGAAGGAGCGTCGCGCACTGTGGCCATCCCTCACCAGGCGCAGAGCGCTGACGCTCGGAGCGATCGGCCTCGCCGCTGCGGCATCCGTTGGCGCCTTCGGTCAGAGCCAGCTGGCGCGAGCAGAGATCACCTACGATCCAGACGACTACCCCACCTGGGATGACGTGCAGGCCGCCAAGGACAACGAGGCGAACAAGGCCAGCGAGATCTCCCGCATCGAGGCGATGATCGCCGACCTGAAGGCGCGCGTCGCCGAGGCCCAGGCCGCCGCGCAGAAGGCGGGCGAAGAGTACTTCGCCGCCCAGCAGGCCTACGCCGAGGCGTCCTATCGCGCCGACCAGCTGCAGGCGCAGGCTGACGAGCAGTCGAAGAAGGCGGATGAGGCCACCGCGGCCGCCGCGCTCGTCGCGCAGAAGCTGACGCGCGCCGATGGCGACGACACCTCGCTCGAGGTGCTCTTCAGCGGATCATCCGATGACGCCGACGCCCTGCTGAGCCAGCTCGGCCAGATGGACAAGCTCGTCGAGCGCAACCAGGCCGTCTACGACGAGGCCGTCAAGGCGCGTGACTCGGCGCAGTCGCTCAGCGACCAGGCGAAGGTCGCCCGCGACGAGCGCGACCGTCTGCAGAAGATCGCGAACGAGAAGATGATCGCCGCGCAGAACGCGCAGGCCGCCGCCGAGCAGGCCCTTGCCGACCAGCAGGCGAACCTCACCACCCTCGAGGCGCAGCTCGCCGCCCTCAAGGACACGACGTCGAAGACGGTCGCAGACTACGAGGCAGGCGTCAAGCAGAAGGCGGCGTATGACGCCGAGCAGGAGCGCCTGGCCGAAGAGCGTCGCAAGAAGGAAGAGGAAGAGCGCCAGCAGCGCGAAGAAGAAGAGCGCAAGCAGGCCGAAGAGGCCGCGAACAGCGGCGGCGACAGCAGCAGCGACGACAGCAGCACCACGCCCGCGTCAACCGGAAGCAGCGGATGGGTGCGCCCGAACTGGGGCGTGGAGACCGCCGGCTACGGCTACCGCACCCAGATCTGCAATGCGTCGTACTGCTCCAGCTCATTCCACGAGGGCGTCGACCTCGCCGATTCCTGCGGCACCGCGATCTACGCCGCGCATTCAGGCACGGTGATCTACGCCGGCTACTACGGCGGATACGGCAACTACATCAAGATCGACAACGGCGACGGCTACGGCACCGGCTACGGCCACATTCTGGATGGCGGCATCGCCGTCTCGACCGGCCAGTGGGTCGAAGCCGGGGAGGTCATCGCCTACGAGGGCAACACGGGCAACTCGTTCGGCTGCCACCTGCACTTCGAGGTCTACCAGAACGGCGCGACGATCGACCCCGCCGCCTTCATGGCGACGGTCGGCATCTCCGTCTGAGCGGACCCGCTCAGTGCTGGAAGCGGTCCACTGCCTCTGAGATCAGGCGCTCGGCCTCGGCGGCGTTCGCCCAGTCGTCGACCTTGACCCACTTGTTCGGCTCGAGATCCTTGTAGTGCTCGAAGAAGTGGGTGATCTCCTTGCGGGTGTACTCCGGAATGTCGTCGACATCCTGGATGTGATCCCAGCGCGGGTCCTTCGCGAGCACGGCGACGACCTTGTCGTCTCCGCCGGCCTCGTCGCTCATCTTCAGCACGCCGACCGGGCGCACCGTGACGCCTGCGCCCGGGTAGATCTCCTGGTCGAGCAGCACGAGCACGTCGAGAGGGTCGCCATCCTCGCCCAGCGTGTTGTCGAAGAAGCCGTAATTGGTCGGGTAGCCGAACACCGTATACAGCACGCGATCGAGCGCGACGCGCCCCGTCTCGTGATCGACCTCGTACTTCACGCGGCTGCCGCGAGGGATTTCAATGACTGCGTCGTACGCGCCCATGCGATTGTGCTCCTATGAATAGCGGGAGAATGTCGCGAATCAGCCTACCTGTCGCTGGTGACGTCTTCGGACGCGGGGCGACACAGACGGGAGGACAGGCGCTCGAACAGGTTGCCGACAGGAACCGTCAGCCCCAACATGAAGAGCGCGTCATAGCCCACGTCGCTGACGCGGATGGCCACGGCCAGGGCGACACGCCTTAACGTGGAACCGTGCTCGATCCCGCCATCGCCGCCATCCGCCTCGCCGTGCGCAACGCGCTCACGCCCTACGCCGACCAGACGGTGCTCGTTGCGCTCTCGGGCGGAGCGGACTCCCTCGCGCTCGCCGCGGCGGCGGCGTACGAAGCGCGGGCGCGGAACATCCGCGTGATCTCGGTGACGGTCGACCACGCGCTGCAGCCGGGGTCGGATGGCGTCGCCGCGCGCGCGGCGCAGCAGGCGGCCGACCTCGGCATCGCGGATGCCCGCACGGTGCGCGTCGATGTGGGGGAGACGGGAGGGCCGGAGGCCGCCGCGCGTGACGCCAGGTACGCCGCGCTGCTGTCGGTCGCGGTGGACGTCGACGCCGCCGCCGTGCTACTCGGACACACGCTCGACGACCAGGCCGAGGGGGTGCTGCTCGGCCTCGCGCGCGGCGCGGGCGCAGGCAGCCTCGCCGGCATGCCGCCGCGGCGCGAGCATGCAACGGGGCTCATCTGGGAGCGTCCGCTGCTGAGTGTGCGCCGCGAGACGACCCGCGCGTTCTGCGCCGCATCGGGCATCGAACCGTGGCACGACCCGCACAACGACGACCCCCGCTACGCGCGCGTTCGGGTGAGGCAGACCATCCTGCCCCTGCTCGAGACCGAGCTCGGGCCGGGCATCGCCGAGGCGCTGTGGCGCACGGCCGAGCAGCTGCGTGAAGACAACGAGGCGTTCCAGGACATGATCGACGAGGTCATCGAGGACATCTGCGAGCACGCCGAGGCCGGCATCTCGATCTCGGTCGACGCACTGCTGGCGAATCCGCCCGCGCTTCGCAACAGGATCATCCGGTATGTCGCGTCCAGCGAGTTCGACGTGTCGCTGACCCGCGCGCAGACCCTTGAGATCGCGCGGCTCGTCACCGACTGGCGTGGACAGGGCCCCCTCGACCTTCCCGGCTTCACCGCCGCCCGTGCAGGCTCGTCCCTGGTGCT
>JASGDS010000083.1:0-4828 GCA_047607025.1 Microbacterium sp. | reverse complement strand
TGTCGCTGCTCTCTTCAGGCTGACGCCCGGTTCCGGTCGCACTTTTTGTCGCGAAACCGGGATGTTGCCGAAAGAAGGTGCGACGGGCCCTTCGACAAGCTCAGGAACCGTTCGACAAGCTCAGGAACCGAGGGACGGCAGCAGAATCTGCGACCGGAGCTCGAGCGATCAGCGGCGCTCGAGCTCTTCGGCGACGAGGAAGGCGAGCTCCAGCGACTGCATGTGGTTCAGGCGCGGGTCGCAGAGCGACTCGTAACGGGTGCCGAGCGTCTCCTCGTCGATCATCTCGCTGCCGCCGAGGCATTCGGTGACGTCGTCGCCCGTCAGCTCCACGTGGATGCCACCCGGATGCGTGCCCGCGGAGCGATGCGCCTCGAAGAAGCCGCGCACCTCGTCGACGACGTCGTCGAAGCGACGCGTCTTGTAGCCCGTCGGCGTCGTGATGCCGTTGCCGTGCATCGGATCGGTCACCCACACGGGCGCAGCCCCCGACGCCTTCACGGCCTCCAGCAGCGGCGGCAGCGCCTCGCGGATCTTCCCCGCGCCCATCCGCGTGATGAAGGTGAGACGCCCTGGCTCGCGCTCGGGGTCGAGCCTGTCGATGAGGGCGAGCGCCGTCTCCGGTGTCGTCGACGGTCCGAGCTTCACCCCGATCGGGTTGCGGATCTGCGAGAAGTAGTCGACGTGCGCGCCATCCAGTTCGCGCGTGCGCTCGCCGATCCACACGAAGTGCGCGGAGGTGTTGTACACCTCGCCCGTGCGCGAGTCGACGCGGGTGAGCGCGCGCTCGTAGTCCATCAGCAGGCCTTCGTGGCCGGTGAAGAAGTCGACGCGCTTGAGCGCCTCGAAGTCGGCACCGGCGGCGATCATGAAGCTGATCGCCCGGTCGATCTCGGCGGCGAGTCCCTCGTACCGTTTGTTCGCGGGGTTCTCGGCGAAGCCCTTGTTCCAGGAGTGCACCTCGCGCAGGTCGGCGAAACCGCCCTGCGTGAACGCGCGGATGAGGTTCAGCGTGGAGGCGGACGTGTGGTACGCCTGCAGCAGGCGACGAGGGTCGGCCTCGCGCGAGGCGGCGGTGAAGTCGTAGCCGTTGACGATCTCGCCGCGGAAGGCGGGAAGGGTCACATCTCCCCGCACCTCGACGTCGCTCGAGCGGGGCTTGGCGAACTGGCCTGCCATCCTGCCCATCTTCACGACAGGCATCGAGGCGCCGTAGGTGAGCACGACCGCCATCTGCAGCACGGTCTTCACCCGGTTGCGGATCTTGTCCGCCGTCGCGCCGGAGAACGTCTCGGCACAGTCGCCGCCCTGCAGCACGAACGCGCGGCCCGCGGCCACCTCGGCGAGCTGCCGCTTCATCGAGTCGACCTCACCGGCGAACACGAGAGGAGGAAGGGAAGCGAGCTCCGCGGTCACCTCGGCGACGGCCACCGCGTCGGAATACGTCGGCTGCTGCTTGATCGGCAGGGTCTTCCAACGGTCCAGGGCGTCGAGTGCTGCGGGCATTGTCCTATTCTACGGGCGTCAGGAGGCCATCCTGCTCTTCACGCTGGAGGCGTACTCGTCACTGTACTGCTGCTGTCCGAGGCGCTGGATGGCGACCATGATCTCGTCGGTGACGCTGCGCAGCACGTACCTGTCCGACTCCATTCCGGCGTATCGAGAGAAGTCGAGCGGCTCCCCGATCACAACGCCTGCCCGCATGATGCGCGGGATGACCCTGCCGATCGGCTGCATGTCGTCCGTGCCGACCATGACGACGGGAATGACGGGTACCTTCGCCACGAGCGCCATCCGGGCGATGCCCGTTCGCCCTCGATACAGCTTGCCGTCGGGGCTGCGCGTGCCCTCGGGGTAGATGCCGAGCAGGTCGCCCTTGCCGAGCACCTGCAGCGCGGTGTTCAGTGCGGCCTCCGAGGCGGGGCCCCCCGAGCGGTCGAGCGCGATCTGCCCCGTGCCCTTCATGAACCACTTCGTGACGAAGCCCTTGATGCCTCGGCCGGTGAAGTAGTCGCTCTTGGCGAGGAACGACACGGGCCGATCGAGCATGAGCGGCAGGAACACCGAGTCCATGACGGCGAGATGGTTGCTGGCGAGAATCGCCGCGCCCTGCTCGGGCACATTGCGCTTTCCGTCGATCCATGGTCGGAAGACGCCCTTGAGGAGCGGGCCTCCGATGACGTACTTCATCAGCCAGTAGAACAATCGTCCACGCTCCTTCTTCGCTCGCCCATCAACGACGATCAGCGCCGAGCAGTCTATCCCCTGCGGCCTGTAGGCTTGAAGAAGGCCAACCGGTTTCGAAGGAGTTGCCGTGAGAGAAGTCTCGACACCCGCCCAGGTTCCGGCAGATCCCGCCGCCAACATCGCGGATCTCCTGGTGGAAAGGGTGCGCGAGACCCCGCAGCTCGCCCTGTTCAGCGTTCCGGATGGCAGGGGCGGATGGTCGGATGTCACCGCAGCGGAGTTCGAATCGCAGGTGATCGCCCTCGCGAAGGGGTTCGTCGCCGCCGGCGTGCAGCCCGGCGACAAGATCGGCTTCCTCGCGAAGACCACCTACGAGTGGACCCTCGTCGACTTCGCGCTGCTGTACGCCGGTGCGATCATGGTGCCCGTCTACGAGACGAGCGCTCCCGCGCAGATCCAGTGGATCCTCTCCGACTCCGGCGCCGTCGCCCTCATCACCGAGAGCGAGGCGCACGCGGCGAGCGTCGCCGAGGTGAAGGACGAGCTTCCCCTCATCGCCATGCACTGGCGCATGGACGAGGGTGCGCTCGGCACGCTCTCCGCATCGGGCACAGATGTCCCTGATGCCGAGATCGAGCGTCGCAGGCAGCTCGCGAACGCCGATGACATCGCCACGATCATCTACACCTCGGGTTCGACCGGGCGCCCGAAGGGGTGCGTGCTGACGCAGAGCAACTTCGCTCACCTCGCACGCAACGCCGCCGTCGTGATGGCGGATATCGTGCTGCAGCCGGGCGCATCGACGGTGCTGTTCATCACCACCGCCCACGTGTACGCCCGCTTCATCTCCATCCTCAACGTGCACGCAGGCGTGCGCACCGGCCATCAGCCGGACACGAAGAAGCTGGTCGAGGCGCTCGGCTCGTTCAAGCCCACCTTCCTGCTGGCCGTTCCCCGCGTGTTCGAGAAGGTGTACAACTCCGCCGAGCAGAAGACCGAGTCCGAGGGCAGGGGGAGGATCTTCCGCGCCGCAGCGAAGGTCGCCATCGAGCATTCGACGAAGCTGCAGGCGGGCGAGAAGATCGGCGTCGTGCTGGGCGCGAAGTTCAAGCTGTTCGACAAGCTCGTCTACGGCAAGCTGCGCGAGCTGATGGGCGGCAGGGTCACGTACGCCGTCTCCGGATCTGCGCCGCTGGGTGCCAGGCTCGGCCACTTCTACGCCAGCCTCGGCATCCAGGTGCTCGAGGGCTACGGACTGACGGAGACGTCGGCGCCCGCGACCGTGAATCTGCCCGGCAAGACCCGCATCGGCACCGTCGGTCTGCCGTTGCCGGGCAACGCCATCCGCATCGCCGATGACAACGAGGTGCAGGTGCGCGGCATCTGCGTCTTCCGCGAGTACTGGCAGAACGAGCGGACGACCAAGGACGCGTTCCAGGACGGCTGGTTCCGCTCGGGTGACCTCGGCACGCTCGACGACGACGGCTACCTCACGATCACGGGGCGCAAGAAGGAGATCATCGTCACCGCTGGCGGCAAGAACGTCGCCCCCGCCATGCTCGAGGATCCCATCAGGGCGAACCCGATCGTCGGTCAGGTCGTGGTCGTCGGCGACCAGAAGCCGTTCATCGCCGCGCTGATCACCCTCGACCCTGAGATGCTGCCGGCATGGCTCGCCACGCACGGGCAGTCGAGCGACCTCACGCTGCAGCAGGCGGCCACGAACGACGTCGTGCGCGCCGAGGTGCAGCGCGCGATCGACCAGGCGAACACGCTCGTCTCGCGCGCCGAGTCGATCCGCAAGTTCGTCATCATCCCGACGGAGTGGACGGAGAGCTCAGGCCATCTGACGCCGAAGATGTCGGTCAAGCGCGGCGAGATCCTGAAGGACTTCGCCTCCGACGTCGAAGCGCTCTACACGACTCCCGTCGCCACCACGCACATCACGGTCGGCTAAACGAGCCAGATCTTCTCGCGCACCTCGCGCATCGCCTGGCGGCGGGTCTCGGATGACAGGCGCTTGAGATACAGCGTGCCGTCGAGGTGGTCGGTCTCGTGCTGCAGCATCTGCGCGAACACGCCCTCGCCCTCGAGCTGCACCGGGTTGCCGTCGAGATCGATGCCCTCGGCCCTGGCGAACGGATGGCGCGGAGTGTCGAACCACAGATCGGGGACGGACAGGCATCCTTCGCCGATGGCGACGGGGTCGCCCTCGACCGCGACGATGCGCGGATTGAGCAGGTACCCGACGCGCTCGTCGACGTTGTAGCTGAATGCGCGCAGCGCGACGCCGATCTGGGGGGCGGCGACGCCCGCCCGTCCTGGCAGCAGCACGGTGTCGATGAGGTCGGTGACGAGCGAGCGGATGCCGTCGTCGATGTCGGCGATCTCGGCGCAGCGGCTCGCGAGCACGGGGTCGCCGATGACGCGGATCTCGCGCGCGGTCATGCCGCGTCGCTGCGGCGCAGCCCCTCGACCACGGCCGCGGCGAGCTCGCGTGCCGCCCGCTGAGTGGCGGGCTTCAGCTCGCGGAACGTGATGACCGCCCCCGTTGCCAGCTGCGGGTCGTAAGGCAGGGCGATGACGGCGCGCACCCGACTGCGGAAGTGCTTCTCCAGCTCGTCGCTGTGCACCAGCGGGG